>DATBPT010000050.1:0-24239 GCA_036561205.1 Solirubrobacterales bacterium | reverse complement strand
AAGCGCTCACCCTGCGCGTTGTAGAGGTGAGCGCCCTCCCCGCGCGCGCCCTCGGTGATCAGGATGCCGACGACGGCCAAGGTCGTCGGGTGGTACTGGATCATCTCCATGTCCATCAGCGGCGCCCCTGCCCGGTAGGCCATGCCGATGCCGTCGCCGGTGCAGATGAGAGCGTTGGTCGTCGGCTGCCAGATCTGACCGTTGCCGCCGCTCGCGAGGATCACGTTCTTGGCCTCGAAGAGCTCCGTGGACGCGTCGGCGACGTTTCGCACCACCGCGCCCGCGCAGCGCCCCTCGTCGTCGAGCACGAGGCTCGTCGTGAAGTACTCCTCGTAGCGCGAGATCAGCTCCGAGTACTTCATCAGCTGCTCGTAGAGCACGTGCATGATCGCCTGGCCGGTGATGTCGGCGACGTAGTAGGTGCGCGCCTGCGAGGCGCCGCCGAACGCCCGCGTCCCGAGCTTGCCCTCCTCGTTGCGGTGGAAGGGGACACCGAGGTGCTCGAGGTGGAGGATCTCCTCGGGCGCCTCGCGGCACATGATCGAGATCGCATCCTGGTCGCCGAGGTAGTCCGAGCCCTTGATCGTGTCGAATGCGTGTGACTCCCACGAGTCGCCCTCCTGGAGCGCCGCGTTGATCCCGCCCTGGGCCGCGTTCGAGTGCGAGCGCACGGGGTGGACCTTGGAGACGATGCCCACCGAGACGCCCTCCTCGGCCGCGGCGAGGGCCGCGCGCTGGCCGGCGAGACCGGCCCCGATCACCAGTACGTCGTGCTTGGGCATGCCTGCGCGACTCTATAGAAAGAGGGCGGGATTCAAGGACGGGCGGCGACCGCGTCGCGAAGGGCCCGGCCGACCTGGTCGGCGGTGATCACGCCCCGCAGGCGGCCGTCGGCGTCGACCGCGGCCAGGCCGCCGAGGCGGCGCAGGGCGTCGTTGCCGAGCAGCGATTCGAGCGGGGCGTCGTCTCGAACCCGCAGCGCGCCGCTGGCGTCGGTCTCGAACACCTCGCCGACGGTCTGCGATGCGCGGCTCAGCTCCGGCACTCCGTCGGCCGCCTCGCGGACGAGCAGGCCGCGAAAATGCTCGCCGGCGTCGACGACGGGAAACCAGGGCCAGCGGTAGCGCAGGAAGTACTCGTCGATCGCCCGCTCGATGCTGGTGTCCTCCGTGATGAAGACCGGATCGGCGTCCATCACGTCGGCGACGCTGATCCCGCCGATCCGGCTCGAGAACTCGGACTGCATCGCATAGCCGCGCGCCGACTGGCCGAGGATGAAGCCGATCAAGGCGAGCCAGATCCCGGTGACCACGAGGTCGCTGCCGCCGATCACCAGCAGCAGTCCGAGGGCGATCAGCACGTAGGAGATCCCGCGACCGAGGTTGGCGGCGAGGCGGGTGGCGCGGTTTCGGTCGCCGCTCAGCCGCCAGGCGATCGCGCGGGCGATCCGGCCGCCGTCGAGCGGGAAGGCCGGGATCAGGTTGAAGATCAGCACCAGGACGTTGATCTCGGCCAGCCAGGCGATCATCGCCAGCGGGCCGGAGACGTCGGCGTCGGGGTCGAGCCGCACGGCGGCCCAGAACTCGTCCGCACCGGCGACGCCGATCCCGATCGCGAAACAGAGCGCGGCGAGGACCAGGGTCACCGCCGGGCCCGCCGCGGCGATCTTGAACTCGGTTCCCGGCGAGTCGCTGTCCTTGCTCATCCTGGCGACGCCTCCGAACAGCCACAGCGTGATCTCGGTGATCGGGATCCCGCGGCGGTTGGCGACCACCGCGTGGCCGAGCTCGTGCAGCAGGATCGAGGCGAAGAAGAAGATCGCCGAGGCGACCGCGAGCAGGTAGGGGTCGGAGTCGGACTGCTCGACGCCGAGCACGTCGCGGTAGAAGCCCGAGAGCCAGAGGATGATCAGGAAGAGGACGAAGAACCAGGAGTAGTCGACTCCGATCCTGATCCCGCGAATGCGAAACAGCGTCAGCTGGCCTCTTGGCCCCATGCGGTTAATCGTAGGCGCCCGGGTCCGCGGGGCTTACTGCAGCAGGATGCCGCCCAGCGCGAGCTGAGATTCGGTCGAGCCGATCTGGGTTTGGGTGAGCTCGATCGTGTGCGCGCCGGCCGCCAGGCTCGGGGTGATCCCGATCATCGTCAGCTGTTGGGCTCCGGCCTGATCGGGGCGGGTTAGCGTCGCCGCCGGCACCGCTACGTCGTCGACCTCGACGCCGTAGACGTCATTGCACGGGGTCGCCGCGCAGGTCGAGATCACGGTCGCGGTCACGAACACCCGCCCGGCACGCTGAATCGTGAACGGCCCGCTGCCGGAGAGGACGAACCCGTCGCTGAGCTGGCCGGCGGCGAAGTCCTCGGCGAGCAACGTCCCGTCGGCGACCTTGGCTGAGTTGACCGAGCCGTTGGCGAGCTTGCCGCCGTTGATCTCGCCCTGTCCGATCTTCTCGCGGACCACCGAGTCGGTGGCGAGCTTCGGCGCTGTGACCGCGGCGTCGGCCAGCGCGCCGGTACCGACCGCGGAGCCGCCGAGCTTCGAGGCGGTGACCGCCGCCGCGGCGATCTTCGAGGCGCTGACCGAGTTCGCGCGCAGCTTCGAGGTGCTGACCGCGTCCGCCGCCAGCGCCTTGCCCTTCACCGCGCCCTTGGCGATGTCATCGGACTTGACCGTCTTTTGACCCGGGAGCGCCGCTGCCGTGCCGCTGAGCGCGATGAACACGGCGACGTAGCCGACGACGTTGCCGCGCAGGTGGCGGCGGATGCGCTCGGAACGCTCCATCTCCTAGACCAACACGGAGTGGCGCTCGATGATGCGGCGGAAGTCGGTGCCCGCGGGCAGGGTGCCGAACGCACGTCCCCAGTCGCCGTCCAGGCGTGAGGCGCAGTAGGCATCGGCGACCGCGGGGTCGCCAAAGCGAACCAGAAGCGAGCCCTGCAGCACCAGCGCCATGCGCTCGACCACGCGCCTCGCCCTGGACTCGATCGCCTCCAGGTCGCCCAGGTCGCGGCGAAGCGCGCCCGCCGCCGCGTCGAGCCGCGGGTCGGCGCCGGCGGCCTCGTCGACCTCGCCGAAGAAGGCCTCGAGCGCCTCCGGACCGCGGACCATCGCCCGCAGCACGTCGAGGCACTGGACGTTGCCCGAGCCCTCCCAGATCGAGTTCAGCGGCGACTCGCGATAGAGGCGGGGCATCCCCGACTCCTCCACGTAGCCGTTGCCGCCGAAGCACTCGAGCGCCTCGCCGGAGTGGGGGACGGCTCGCTTACAGAGCCAGTACTTGAGCACCGCGTTGGCGATCCGCTTGAACTGGGTCGCGCCCTCGTCACCGGCGATCGATTCGTCGTAGGCCCGGGCGAGCCGCAGGGCCCCGATCGTCGCCGCCTCGGACTCGATCGCGAGGTCGGCGAGCACGTTCTGCATCAGCGGCTGGTCGATCAGCAGCTTGCCGAAGGCGGCCCGCTGCGAGGTGTGATGGATCGCGTTCGCGACCCCGGCGCGCATCCCGGCGGCGGCTCCGAGGCAGCAGTCGAGGCGGGTGTGGTTGACCATCTCGATGATCGTCGGCACGCCACGGCCTTCCTCGCCCATCAGCCGTGCCCAGGCGCCGCGGAACTCCACCTCGCTGGAGGCGTTGGAGCGGTTGCCGAGCTTGTCCTTGAGCCGCTGGATCTCGATCCGGTTGCGCTCGCCGTCGGGGGTGAAGCGAGGCATCAGGAGACAGGAAATCCCGCCCTCGGTCTGGGCGAGGACAAGGAAGGCGTCGCACATCGGCGCCGACATGAACCACTTGTGCCCGGTGATCTCGTACTCCGCCCCCGGGCCGCCGCCGTTCAGCGGCGTGGCCACGGTGGTGTTCGCGCGCACGTCCGAGCCGCCCTGCTTCTCGGTCATCCCCATGCCGCAGAGGGCGCCGGCCTTGTCGGCCGCGGGGCGCAGGCGCTCGCCGTCGTATTCGAGCGAGGTGAAGCGCGGCTCCCACTCGGCCGCCAGCTCGGGCTGCTTTCGCAGCGCCGGGATCACCGAGTAGGTCATCGAGATCGGACAGCCGACGCCGGCCTCGGCCTGCGAGGCGACCGACATCGCCGCCCGGGTCACGTGGGCGCCGGGCTGTGGCTCGCGCCAGGGCAGCGCATGGAGACCGAACCCGACCCCGGCCCGCAGCAGCTCGTGCCAGGCCGGATGGAACTCGACCTCGTCGATGCGGTTGCCGAAGCGGTCGTGGGTGCGCAACCGCGGCGGGTTGGCGTTCGCCTCGAAGCCCCAGCGGATCGCCTGCGCGGAGCCGGCGAAGGCGCCGACCTCGCTCACCCGCTGCTCGGCCCAGTCGCCGCCCTCGCGGCGCAGCGCCTCGACCAGGACCCGGTCGGACTCGAAGGTGTTGTAGCCCTCGAGCGGGGTGGACTGGTTCGAGACCTCGTGCGTAGTGGCGTCTGCGCGTTGCTCAAGCGTTGACATCGACGGGCTCCTTTCCGGTCACCGAGCGAATACAGAAGTCTCTCAGCGAGTCGATCAGCGACTCCGGGTCATGGGCCGCGGTCGTCGGCGAGACCGGTCCGACGAGCGCCTCGCCGATCGCCCCGACCAGCGCCGCCGCGCTCGTCGCCGGGTCCTGGTCGGGCAGCTCGCCGGCGGCGACCCCCGCTTCGATCACCTCGGCGAAGGCGTCGCGGTAGGCGCGGCGAAAGACGAGGCGCTCGGCCTCGACGGCCGGGTCGACGGGCTCGGCGATCAGCGCCCAGGCGAGCCGCCGGCCGCGCAGGGCGCGGCGGGCGAAGGTCTCGACCGCGACGGCGATCCTGGCCGCGGCCGGGCTCTCGCGGTCCGCCGCGGCCTCGACCACCGCGTCGACCTCGTGCTGGGAGGCGTTACGAAAGACCTCGGCGAACAGCTCGGCCTTGGAGGGGAAGTGGCGATAGACGGTCCCGGTGGCGACCCCGGCTCGCCGGGCGACCGCGGCCACCTGGGCCTCGGCGTAGCCGCCATGGGCGATCAGCTCACGGGCGGCGCCGACGATGCGCTCGCGCGCAGCCGCCTTGCGCGCCTCGGTTCGCTCCGTCGGTCTGTAGGCCACATAAGAAGTGAATCACGATTCACACCTTTGGTCAAACCTAAACGGGGTCAGACCCCTCTTAGGAAACGCCGTCAGGCCGGGTCGGCGAACTCGGCCGGCTGCTTGGTGAGAGCGGCCCCGACGGCGGCGATCTGGTTCGGACTGCCGATCAGCTCCTTCTGCAGCCTCGCCTCCAGCGCCAGGCCCTCGGCGGCGGAGAGCTTCGGCGCTTCGTTGGCGAGCCGTTTCGCGCGCCGGATCGCGTCCGGCGAACGGGCGGCGATCTCGGCCGCGAGCGTGCGCGCGGCAGTCAGCGGATCGTCCTCGATCCGGGTCACGAGCCCGAGCTCGAGCGCCTCCGCAGCGTCGACGATCCGCCCGGTATAGGTGAGCTCGCGGGCGACGTCGTCGCGAACCAGGCGCCCGATCGTCTGCGAGAGGCTCATGTCGGGCACGAGTCCGTAGCGGATCTCCATCACCGAGAGCCTGGTCTCGGGCGCCGCCAGCCGGATGTCGGCGGCGAGCGCGATCTGCAGGCCGCCGCCGAAGCAGGCGCCCTGAAGCGCTGCGACCACCGGGACCTCGAGCTGGCGCCAGCCGTAGGCGACCCGCTGGGCATGGTTGGCGATCTCGCCCTCGGCGACCGCGAAGCCGTCGCCGGCGAGGTCGCCGTTGCCCGATGCGAAGCTTTGGAAGTCCAGCCCGGCGCAGAAGCTCGGGCCGTCGCCGGAGAGGACGATCGCGCGCACGCCGCCGGCGCCGCGGAGCTCGTCGATCGCCTCGTTGAGCGAGACGAACATCGCCCAGTCGAGGCCGTTGTGCTTGTCGGCGCGGACGAGACGCACGTCGGCGACCCGGTCGGCGACCTCGATCCTCACCCTCTCGGCGTCCATCAGAGCCGACTCTACGCCGCCGAGCCTCGCGGAGCTGCGCCCCGGTCGCCCCGGCGCCGATACGGTTCGCGCGATGACCGAGATCGCGAGCACCGAAGGCGCCGTCGGCCCGCGGATCTCGCCCGGATCGAGGGCGCAGATCGGGCGCCTCAACTTCGCTCTCGCGCGGCTGATCGGCGCGGGCACCGGCGGGGGGCCGCCGAATGTGTTCACGACGCTGGCTCGCAACCGGCGGCTGTTTCGGGCCTGGCTGCGCTTCGCCGGCAGGCTGATGCCGGGCGGGAGCCTGCCGCGCGCGCAGACCGAGCTCGTCATCCTCCGTGTCGCCCACAACTGCGGCTGCGAGTACGAGTGGGCCCATCACGAGCGACTCGGACACGCCGCCGGGCTCGCGCCCGACGAGATCGAGCGCGTGCGCGAGGGCCCCGAGGCGGGGAGTTGGAGCCCGGCCCAGGTCTCGCTGCTGCGTGCAGCGGACGAGCTCCACCAGCGGCGGACGATCTCGGACGAGCTCTGGGGCGAGCTCAGCCGCCGTCACGCCGAGCCGCAACTGATCGAGCTCTGCATGCTGGTCGGCCACTACGAGATGCTGGCGATGACCCTGAACGCGCTCGGGGTCCAGCCGGACCCGCCCGGCGGCAGGGTGCCGCGACCGCTGCGCCTCGTGCAGCGGCTGGCCGAGCGACGCGGCCGAGCCGAGCGGCCGGCGGCGCGATGAGCCGGAGCGAGCTCGAGCTCAGCGGCCGGCGGGTCTTGATCACCGGCGCGGCGCGCGGGATCGGCGCCCTGACCGCGAAGCGGCTGAGCGCACGCGGCGCCCGGGTGGCGCTGCTCGGGCTCGAGCCCGAGCTGCTCGCGGCGACGGCGGCGGAGTGTGGCGACGCGCCCTGGTTCGAGTGCAATGTCGCCGAACGCGACCAGGTTGACGCCGCGATCGCCGGCGCCGTCGAGGCGCTCGGCGGTCTCGACGTGGCGATCTCCAACGCCGGCGTCGCCGCACAGCTGCCGCTGGTCGGCGGCGACCCGGAGATCTTCGAGCGCACGATCGCGGTCAACCTGATCGGCAGCTACTACGTGGTCCGGGCGGTCGGCGCGCAGATCTCGCACCCGAACGGCTACGCGCTGCTGGTCGCCTCGCTGGCGGCGGCGGTGCACCCGCCGCTGCTCGGCGCCTACAGCGCCTCGAAGGCCGGGGTTGAGGCGCTCGGCGACGCCTTGCGCGCCGAGATCGCGCCCTCGGGCGCTCGCGTCGGCGTCGCCTACTTCGCCGAGCTCGACACCGATATGACCAGCCGCGGCTTCGGTACCGAGGCTGCCTCGCGCAGCCCGCTCGGCGGCAACGGCCACCTGCCGGTGACCCCGGTCGAGCGCGCGATCGACGCGATCGAGCTCGGGATCCGCCGCCGCAGCCGCCGCGTCGTCACCCCGGGCTGGGTCGCGGCGGTGCTCCCGGTCCGGATGGCCGCCCAGCGCGTGGTCGAGCGCATGTTCCGCGGCCGCGAGCTGGCCGAGGTGCTCGAGATCGCTCGCGCCGAGCATGCGCCGCTGACGACGCCGCAGGAGGAGGGCGGGAAGGGCCGATAGGATCGCCCGCTCGATGGCCGAGAAGATCAAAGTCCGTAACCCGATCGTCGAGCTCGACGGCGACGAGATGACCCGGATCATCTGGGCGTTCATCAAGGAGCAGCTGATCCTGCCCTACCTCGACCTCGAGCTCGTCTACTTCGACCTCGGGGTCGAGAGCCGCGACGCGACCGAGGACCAGATCACGGTCGACGCCGCGAATGCGATCAAGCAGCACGGCGTCGGCGTCAAGTGCGCGACGATCACTCCCGACGAGGCCCGGGTGGAGGAGTTCGGGCTGAAGAAGATGTACCGGTCGCCGAACGGCACGATCCGCAACATCCTCGGCGGCGTCATCTTCCGCGAGCCGATCGTGATCTCGAACATCCCCCGGCTGGTGCCGGGGTGGACGAAGCCGATCATCATCGGCCGCCACGCCTTCGGCGATCAATATCGCGCCACCGACACGCTGATCCCGGGGGACGGCAAGCTGATGCTCAGCTTCGTCCCCAACGACGGCTCGGAGCCGCTCGAGCTCGAGGTCTTCGACTTCCCCGAGGGCGGCGGCATCGCGATGGCGATGTACAACCTCGACGACTCGATCCGCGACTTCGCCCGGGCCTCGTTCCGCTACGGGCTCGACCGCGACTACCCCGTCTACATGTCGACCAAGAACACGATCCTGAAGACCTACGACGGGCGCTTCAAGGACCTCTTCGCGGAGGTCTTCGAGAGCGAGTTCAAGGATCAGTTCGAGAGCGCCGGGCTCACCTACGAGCACCGCCTGATCGACGACATGGTCGCCGCGGCGCTGAAGTGGGAGGGCGGCTACGTCTGGGCCTGCAAGAACTACGACGGTGACGTCCAGTCCGACACCGTCGCCCAGGGCTTCGGCTCGCTGGGGCTGATGACGAGCGTGCTGATGACGCCCGACGGCAAGACGGTCGAGGCCGAGGCCGCCCACGGGACCGTCACCCGCCACTACCGCGAGCACCAGAAGGGCAACCCGACCTCGACCAACCCGATCGCCTCGATCTTCGCCTGGACCCGGGCGCTCGCCGCCCGCGGCCGCATGGACGAGACGCCGGAGGTCACCCGGTTCGCCGAGACGCTGGAGCGAGTGTGCGTGCAGACGGTCGAGAGCGGCAAGATGACCAAGGACCTGGCGTTGCTGGTCGGGCCCGAACAGGAGTTTCAGACCACCCAGGAGTTCCTCGCCTCGATCGACGAGAACCTGCAAAAGGAGATGAAGTAACAGTGAGCACACCCGTCAAGGTCACCGTCACCGGCGCCGCCGGCCAGATCGGCTACGCGCTGCTGTTCCGGATCGCCAGCGGGCAGATGCTCGGCGACGACACCCCGGTCGAGCTGCGCCTGCTCGAGATCCCGGATGCGATCAAGGCGGCCGAGGGCACCGCGATGGAGCTCGCCGACTGCGCCTTCCCGCTGCTGCGAAGGATCGAGATCACCGACGACCCGAAGCTCGCCTTCGAGGGCTGCAACATCGGCCTCCTCGTCGGCGCCCGTCCGCGCACCAAGGGGATGGAGCGCGCTGACCTGCTGGAGGCCAACGGCGGCATCTTCAAGCCGCAGGGCGAGGCGATCAACGCCGGCGCCGCGGATGACATCAGGGTGCTTGTGGTCGGCAACCCGGCGAACACCAACGCGCTGATCGCGAAGGCGAACGCCCCCGACGTCCCCGGCGGGCGCTTCACGGCGATGATGCGCCTCGACCACAACCGCGCCGTCGCCCAGCTCGCCAACAAGGTCGGCGCCCAGGTCTCGGAGGTCACCAACATGAGCGTCTGGGGCAACCACTCGCCGACCCAGTACCCCGACCTCGTCAACGCCAAGGTCCGCGGCGAAAACGCCTGGAGCGCGGTCGACGACGAGGCCTGGATCGCCGACGAGTTCATTCCCCGGGTGGGTAAGCGCGGCGCCGAGATCATCGAGGCCCGCGGCTCCTCGAGCGCCGCCTCGGCGGCCAACGCGGCGATCGACCACGTCCACGACTGGGTCCTCGGCACGGCGGCCGGAGACTGGGTCTCGATGGGCGTCCCCAGCGACGGTACCTACGGGATCGAGGAGGGGGTCATCTGCGGCCAGCCCTGCCAGTGCGCCGACGGCGAGTACTCGGTCGTCGAGGGGCTGGAGATCACCGACTTCTCGCGCGAGCGAATCGATGCCTCGGTCGCCGAGCTGCGCTCGGAGCGCGACTCCGTCGCCGAGCTCGGCCTGGTCTGAGCCCCGCGGGGGCGCCGGTGACGGGCTCTGCAGAACATCCGCCCGCCGGCCGCGAGTTCGAGCGCGGCGGCGAGGAGTTCGGCCGCGTGCTCTCGTTCAGCGACGGGATGTTCGCGATCGCGATGACCCTGCTCGTGGTCGGGATCGGGGTCCCGGCGCTCACGAATGCCGACAGCGTCGGCGATCTGGCCGACGCGCTCGACGACCAGAGCGACGCGATCGTCAGCTTCTTCATCAGCTTCGCGGTGATCGGCCGCTACTGGGTCGCCCACCATCAGATGTTCTCGCTCCTGCGAGCGTTCGATCGCGGCCTGATCAGCCTCAACCTCGTCTACCTCGGCTTCATCGCCTTCCTGCCGTTCCCGACCGCGCTGCTTGGCAACTACTTCGACAATCCGCTCGCGGTCGCGGTCTACGCCGCCGCGGTTGCGATCGTCAGCGGGCTCGAGGTGGTGCTGCTCCGCCATGCCCAGCTCCACGGCCTGCTGACGAAGGCGATGCCCGACGAGGTCTACCGCTGGGGCGTGATCGGGTCGCTCACCCCGGTGCTGGCCTTCGCCCTCTCGATCCCGGTGGCCTTCGTCAGCTCGGAGCTCGCGCTCGCCGTCTGGCTGCTGGTGATTCCGTTGGGCATCTTCGTCAACAGCCGCGCCCCGGCCGAGGTCCAGGAGTACTTCTTCTAGCGGCGGCGCTCGCAGCGGCGGACGCGGTCGCGGGGGCCGGCGACGGCGACATCGCCGCGGCCACGGCCGCAGTCGAGCTTGTCGCGTCCCGGTCCGCCGACGAGTAGGTCGCGCCCGTTTCCCCCGCGCAGCCGGTCGCGGCCCTGGCCGCCCCTGATCCTGTCGCGACCGGCCCGGCCGCAGGCGCGGTCGCGGCCGCCGCGGGTCTTGATCGTGTCGCGGCTGCGGGCGCCGGCGATCACATCGGCGGAGCGGCCCGGCCGCGAGCCGAGCGGCAGGGTGGTGGTCTTGCCGGCGCATTTCGGGAACGGCCAGACGCCGTTGGTGACGCGGACGGCGAAGAAGCCCTGGAAGCCGTCCGAATACCAGATCTCGCCGCGCTCGGGGACGAACGAGGGGCTCGACATCGCCCAGTTGCTGGCCTCGAACGAGGGTGTCAGGCGAGGCCCGATCGGGGCGTTGAAATAGGCGATCTCGCGCGGATGGCGGGGGTCGCGGATGTCGAACACCCGCAGCCCGGAGAGGATCATGCTGCAGGCGACGATCCCCGGGTCGGTGCGCTGGGGCACGTTGCAGTAGTGGCCGGCGTAGCCCTGGAGCGGGATGCCCGCGTCGGGATCACCCGCCTGGGCGGCGAAGTTCTCGGGCTGGTGGACCTCGAGGCGCAGGTTCGAGATCACCGTCGGGTTCCTCTCGTCGGCGATGTCGATGATCCTCCCGGCGCCGACCTGGTCCTGGCTGCCGAACTCGTCGATTTCGACGACGTAGGGGTCTCCGTCGATGGTCACCGGGATCGCATTCTGCGGGATGCTCATCGAGTTCCACTTGAGCCGGGCGACCTCGCGCACCTGCGGGTTCGGCACCCGGGCCTGGATCTCGGATGTGTCGAGGATGATCAGGCCCGAGTTCACGCCGGCGACGTAGGCGCGGTTGCCGTCGTCTGAGATCGAGAGCCCGTGCGAGTCATACGGCCCGATCCAGAGCGGCACCGGCGCCGAGAGGTTGGAGATGTCGATCGCGACCAGCGTCTGGCTCCCGGGTGAGGCCGAGTAGAAGGTGCGCCCGTCGGGTGCCATGCCGCTCTCGTGTCCGAGGACGCCGGTCGGAGCGGAGGCCTTGAGTACCGGATGGCGGCAGTCCTGGGAGATGTCGTAGATGTCGACGAGGCCCGGGTAGAACGCCGGATTGCCGAGCACGGCGGCGAGCACCCCGCGCTTCTTGCTGACGACGAGCGACTCGTGAGGGGAGAGCATCGCCGGCGTCACCAGCTTGTCGGTGAGCACGGGCTTCGACGGGTCCGACATGTCGAGCACGTTGACGCCGCTCTCAACGTCGATCAGGCTGGTCGGGAAGAGCAGCGTCGAGTCGTAGTACGCGCAGTCGTGGCCGGCGGCGTCGACGTAGCGCTCGACCTTGAAGCCGCCGACGGTGCCCTGCGGGCTCGGCTTTACGTAGGAGCCGACGACCTCGGTATTGCACGTGTACCCCTTGGCCGCACGTCCGCTGACGTGGTCCGCGCGCGGAACCCGGCCCTGGGTCGGGCCCTCGGTGAGCGAGCCCGGTCCGCAGTCGGCCTCGGGGGTGGCGGTCAGCGCGGGCTCGAGCGCCTGCTCGATCGGCAACGGCTGGACGTCCTGGCGGGTCGGCAGCGGGTGCGCGAGAGCGGCGGTCGCGGCCCCCAGGGACGCGGCCAGGGTGACCGCGAGGCCGGCCGCGAGCGCCCGGCTTCGGCTCGCACCCGTGATCGCGTACACCTCCGACGGCCGAGACACACGCGGATCGTAGAGCCCCTCGGACCTGGTGGGCCCCGGTTGGGCTCGCTCAGCCGGCGTGGTAGGAGCGGCCGTCCTTGCGGACCTTGCCCTCCTTCTCGAGCTCGGCGAGCACGCGGTAGAGGTAGTTCGGCTTGATCTTCATCTGCTTGGCGATCTCGGAGGCCGAGATTCCCGGGTGCGCGGCGACCAGCTTCACCGCCTGGTCGGCGCGGGTGCCACCGCGGCGGCGGCGCCGCCGGCGGCCGGATCCCTGGCCGGCGCCGGAGGAGGCGCTCGAGCCACGGGGTCGGCCGGGGCCGCGGCGGCCCTCGCGCCCGCCGGTGAGGCTGGCGAGCGCGCGCTCGAGCTGGGTGCGCTCGGAGTCGAGCTCCTTGATCCGCTCGCGGATCAGGTTCGCGGCCTCGTCGACGGTATTCGAAGTAGGTGACATGTGTTCACATCCTTGTGCTCACTGTGTGTACCACAGTGAGTTTGAGTAACGGTGTAAACAGCGTAACCGTTACTGGCTACGGCGCGTGCGCGGCAGAGTGTGAAAGACCGCATCCCAGAGCGGTGACGAAACCCCGAACCCGAACCGGTGGTCCTGGAAGTGATGGCGCATGTGCTGCTCGCGCAGGTGCTTTCCGAGCCGCGACCTGGGTACCGCATGATGCAGGTAGTAGTGCATGTAGTCGTAGACCAGATATCCGGCCAGGAATCCGGCGAACAACGGATATGCGGTCGGTGTGCCGAAGACGAGGTAGAAGATGCCGAAGAACAGCAGGGCGAGCGGAATGCTCGCGCCCGGGGGCATCACCAGTCGCATCTTGTCGTTGGGATGGTCGTGATGAACGCCGTGGATGATGAAGTGCAGACGGTGGCCGACCGAGTTGTCGGGATCCCAGTGGAAGACGAGCCGGTGCAGCCAGTACTCGGAGAAGGTCCAGATCGCGAACCCGCCGACGCAGAGCCCGAGGATCGCGAGCGCGCCCTGATCGGCGCGAGCGCCCGCGGCGATCAAGACGGCGATCACCGGGATGTAGATCAACGCCGGCACCACTGGATGGATCCTCGAGAAGAAATCGAGGAAGCGGCTCTGAAACAGAGGCGGCGAGGCGCTCAGGCGGGCGCTGCGGTCGGTTGCTGACATCGCCGCAATTCTAGAAGGCGGCGGCCCCAATCAGGTGTCTCGGAGCAGCAGGGCGGGCTGACGGGGCGGGACGAGGCCCTGCGGGCTGTCCGCACGGAAGGTCGAGCAGGGCTCATCGAGGTCGAGCGCGCAGAGCATCCGGCGGTGAAAGAAGCAGTCCTCGCAGCTGCGGCCGTTGCGACGCTTGCTCTTTCGCTTGGCGGCGCCCTTCCGCCTCAGCCCCAGAGCCTCGGCGATCTGTGTCGCCTCTTGGGCCTCGATCACTGGTGCTTCCTCCCTCTCGTGCAGTGGTGTCTTCCGTGAACGCGTCGCGATCATGCCAGCGCACGGCGGCCCCCGCGGAGGCGATTCCGCTACCCGCGGGTTTTCGCTCGCAAGCCCGCTCGCGCGCTTTGCGGCCTTTGCGGGAATCGAGATCGCGAGCGCTTAGAGTCTGCGACGAGATGAGGATCACGGTGCTCGGCAAGTCGCCGGCATGGCAGGACGCAGGCGGAGCCTGCAGCGGGTATCTGGTCGAGGAGCAGGGGACGACCCTGCTGCTCGACTGCGGCGGCGGCGTGTTCGGCAAGCTGCGCGAGCACGTCGACTACACCGAGGTCGACGCCGTGGTCATCTCCCACGTCCACGCGGACCACTTCATCGATCTCGTCCCCTACTCATACGCGCTCCTGCTGACCCCGCGCCAGCAGCCGGTCCCGGTCGCCGGGCACCCGGGCACCGACGACCCGGCGCGGCCGCGGCTGATCGTGCCGCCCGGCGCCCGCCAGACCTTCCGCACCGTGGTCGGCGCCTGGGGCGACGAGGAGCTGATCGAGCAGGCCTTCCGGATCGAGGACTACGACCGCGACTCGACCGTCCAGATCGGCCCGATCGCGGCGACCTTCGCCGAGGTGCCGCACTTCATCCTCACCCACGCCGTCAACCTGGTCTCGGCCGCCGGCCGGTTCACCTTCGGTGCCGACTGCCGGCCGTGCGCCGAGCTGGTCGAGGTGGCGCGGGACACCGATCTGCTCTTCGTCGAGGCGACGCTGCCGCGGCCCGAGCGCACCGGGATCCGTGGCCACCTGACCCCGGGGGAGGCGGGCGATCACGCCCGCCGGGCCGGCGCCAAGCGGGTCGTGCTCACCCACATCTCGGACGAGCTCGACGCCGAGTGGGCGCGCGAGGAGGGCTCGCGCGGATTCGGGGGCCCGGTCGAGGTCGCGCGCGCCGGCGATGTCTACGAGCTATAGCCGTTCGGCCTCCCGGGTATATCCTCAAAGCGCCGAGGCAAGACGAACTTTGGAGAGGGAACCGATGGCGAAGAGCACGAAGGCAAAGCGCGCCCGAGACGCGGTCGGCACGGCCGCTGACAACCAGTATCTGCGCAGGCTGATGGAGGACGAGGATCTCCGCGAGAGCGTTCGCGACGCGGTCGATGCCGCTCGCGACGCCTACGAGCGGCTGTCGTCCAACGGCAGCGTGATCGATACGGCGATCGACGACAAGAAGCTGCACAAGGATCTCAAGCAGACGGCCGAGAACCTGCGCGACGCCTCCAACCGCCTGCGCGGCAAGGAGAAGGAGCGCCACTGGGGCCGGATCATCCTCATCGGGCTCGCCGGCGCGGCGCTGGCGATCGTGCTCAGCGAGGACCTGCGCAAGGCGCTGCTCGACAAGCTCTTCGGCGCCGAGGAGGAGTTCGAGTACACCTCGACCACCACCCCGGCTCCGGCTCCGGCTGCAACCGAGTAGCACCGCGGCGAACCGGCGCACCGGGACGTCGGCCGCTCTACCCTGCCGCTGATCCCGCCGGTTGCGGCCGGGGAAGTTGGGGTATGGAATCGAGCACCGTCGACAAGGCTGAGACGCGCACGCTCTCCGGCGAGAAGGCGCAGCGGATCATCGAGGCGATGCGCGACTCGGTCGCCGAGGTCGGCATCGCCGGCTCCACCTTCGAGCGAGTGTCCGCCAAGGCCGGGGTCTCACGCGGGCTCCTGCACTACTACTTCGGCACCAAGGAGCGGCTGCTGGTCGAGGTGATCCGTCGCGACACGCAGTACCGAATCGATGTGCTCGGCGGCGCCCTGCGAGCCGCGGGCAGCGTCGACGAGGTGATCTCCGCCCTGTTCGCGACCTTCTCCCGTACGGTCACCGAGGAGCAGGGTTACGTCTACATGGTCTCCGAGCTGTTCGTCGCCGGCCGACACCGGCCCGAGATCCAGCGCGAGCTCGGCTCGCTCTACAGCCGCGGACGCACCGAGCTGGCCTCGATCCTGCGCGAGAAGCAGCACGAGGGGGTGTTGGCGCTGCGTTTCGACGCCGAGTCGGTGGTCACCCACATGTTCGCCGCCGGCGACGGCGGGGTGCTGCAGCTGCTCACCGACCCCACCCTCGACGTCGCGGCGGCGACCGCGACCAGCGACGAGGTTTACCGCTTCCTGCTGGACGCCCGAGGCCCCTAGTTCCAATCGGAGTACCCTGTAGCGACAAGTCGCACGTGGGCCTCTTCTGCCTTTCAGCCTTCGCGCGACGTTTCTGGAGGGGAAGGTAGGGGAAGGATCCTCATGCTCAGCCATCCCGCGCTCGACTCATGTTGAGCGACCAGGAGGCCGAGACGATGGAGGTTTGGGTGGTCGCAGCGCAGCGATGGTCCGAGGCTTCGCAGGAGCTCGTTGGAGCCGCCGCCGGGCTGGCGCTGATCTCGCGCACGCTTGACGATGAGCTGCATCTCGACCGCGTCGCGCTCTCGGAGCCGGTGCGAAGGGAGCGCGCCGTGCTCGGCGACGAGCTGGCGATGCTCGCGAACAAGATCGAGGACGAGAGCGCGAGCCTGCGCAACGCCTACCTGGAGACGGCGGCCCGCATGGACGCCTACGACGACCTGCTGGGGTAGGACGAATGACCTATAGCGCCGCGGGTCGCGGCGCGGTACGCTTTTAAAGCGGCCCGGACGCTCCGCACGCGGTTGGGGGGGTTGACGGGCGGCTCAGGACCAGTCTGAGACAGGCGTGGAAGGTCGCACTGCGGCCCGCTGGCCCGGCTCGGGAGTCAAATCGCAAGATCAGGCTTTCCCGAGTCATGAGCACACCAGTCCGAGAACCAGAGGAAATGCGCGCTCGCCGCCGCCGCGGCGTCCGCGGCCAGGCGCTGGACGTCACCTTGCGCTGCTTCAGCGACACGGTCGGCGCCGATACGGCGATGCTCCTCGGCCGCAGCGACGGACACACCGAGGTGCTCTCGAGCTGGGCGCGCGATGGCCACCAGCTGCCGATGGCGTGGACGAGCCGAACCCTGATCGGCCAGGCGTTCGAAGCTCCCGGCCCCCTGCTCGAGCCCGCCGCGGAGGCGAACGGAGACGCCGCCGTGGCGGCGATCGCCGCGCCGATTCGCTTCGATCAGCGGGCCCTCGGGGTGATCTATGCGGGCTTCTCGCCGGGTGCGCAGGTGGGCGCCGGTGAGCTCGGCTGGACGGTGGACTCCTACGCGCGCATCGCCGCCCTCTGCATCACCGGGGACCTCACCCTGGCGGCGGTGCTGGGCTCCGCCGGCTTCGACGTGCTCACCGGCTGTCTCAGCTACGGAGGCCTGCTCGAGGTGCTCAAGGGCGAGGTCGAGCGATCGCTGCGCGCCGGCCACCGCCTCTCATGCTGCTTTCTCGACCTCGACGGCTTCAAGCGCGTCAACGACACCCAGGGCCACCTCGAGGGCAACCGCGTGCTCGCCGCCGTCGGCCAGGCGCTGCGGCAGAGCGCTCGCACCTACGACGCGGTCGGGCGTTTCGGAGGCGACGAGTTCGTCGTCGTTCTGCCCGAGACGGGCGCCGCCGACGGTCGCTCGATCGCCGCCCGCTACCGCGGTGCCGTGCGCGCCGCGATCTCCGAGTCCACCTCGATGTCCCTCGACGTCTCGGTCGGGATCGCCGAATGGGACAGCAGGGGATCGGCCGCCGACCTGCTCGGTGCGGCCGACTGGGCACTGTCGGAGGCGAAATCCGGCGGCGGCGGCGCGATCGTGCCGGCAAGCGCCGATACGCGTGTCGACGGCCTGCTCGAGCTGACCAAGGACCTGATGCGACGGCGTCGCCGGACGAGCTCGGAAGCCGGCCGCGACCGCGACCCGGCCGCCTGACGCGGCGCCCGGGCTCAGCTCAGCTTCGTCGGGCGCGGCGGGAAGACCTTGCTCAGCCGCAGCAGGTTGCGCAGCGAGCCACGCGGGCGAATCCGCCGCCGCAGCATCAGCCGACGCGGATCGGCGCCGCGCAGGGAGACGTCGATCCAGTCGCTCCAGCTCGTCTCCAGGGTCAGGTCGGCGGCGGGCGCGATCCCCGGCAGGGCGGCGGTCGAACCGTTGGCGATCTGCACGTGCCACGGCGGCGCGTCGGAGAACCTCCACTGGATCGTCATCGGGTCACCGTTGATCGCGCCGGCGTTGGCCTTCGCCACCCGGGCGATCATCTCGAAGTAGATCGCCTGGATCTCGGGCGAGGACTCCGGCGGCCCGTTCGGCTCGCCCATCACGCCGGCCTTCATCAGCCGGATCTGACGCGCCGCGATCTCCTCGGGTCCGAGCTCGATGTCGACCGGGAACACCCCCGGCATGTCCTCGAGCGGATAGCCGGTCGCCCGCCACTTGGTGAGCACGGAGCGCATCCCGAAGGCGAAGATCTCCTCGAGCTCGAAGCCGTAGCAGCGCGTGTACTCGAGGTCCCAGTTCGGCGGCGTGAAGACGCCGAGGGTGAACGGCATCACCTCGCGCAGCAGCTCGGCGACCGAGTGCCTGCACTCGTCGGACTCGGCGAAGCACTCGGCGAGCACCTTGACCCCGAAGCCGATGTGGCGCTGCTCGTCGCGCGAGACGTTCGCCATCCCCTCGCTGAATCCCGGCATCGTCTGCGACTTGACGAAGAAATCCTCGATGAAGTGCTGACCCGGCTGCGCCATCGTCGCCTCGACGACCATGTGGTAGAGCGCGATCCCGCGGGCGAAGTTCGGCAGCGACCGGTCCTTGCGCAGGTCGGCGGCCATCCGGTCGAGGCGTTCGAAGACGTTGCGGTAGCTCCAATTGAGCTGCGCCTCGGTGTAGGCGAGGGTCGAGGAGAGCGAGTCGCCGGCGCCGATCACCTCCTTGAAGAAGCGGTGGAAGAAGACCGCATGGCGCGCCTCGTCCACCTGCTGCGTGGCGAGGAAGTACTTCTGCTCCTCCTTCGGCGCCGCATCGATGTAGGGGGAGAGGTTGTCGGTGACGGAGTCCTCGCCGAAGAAGAACATCGAGTAGATCCAGAGCGCCGAGCGCCGCTGGATCTCGGTCAGCGCGTCCCAGCCCTCGCGGTCCTGGGTGAAGTCGATCGCCGTCGCCCGCCAGTTGGACTGCTCCCAGCGCTGGTAGAGATCGTCGTAGCTGATCCCGTCGGCTGCGCTGATCCCGTCCTTCTGGGCGACGCTCATCTCTCTCCTCCTCAAACCGTTACACCGGTTGATGTCGAGCTTAGTCTCAGCAGGCGACCGGCACAACGCGAATGTGATGCACGTCACAGACGGTCGCGATACTGGTCGTCGATGTCGCAGCAGAACGTGGACAGGGTGCGCAATTGCATCGAGGCCTACCGGCGCGGCGACTACGTCGGCGCGTCGGCGGACCTTGCCCCCGATGTCGTCTGGGAGGTGGGCCAGGAGCTGCCGGCGCGCGGCCCGGCGGCGGTCCGGGAGCTGTGGCAGCGCTGGGACAGCGACTGGGAGGAGCTCGAGACGGTCGCCGAGGAGCTGATCGACGCCGGCGACTTCGTCGTCGCCGCCGTCCGCTACCGGGGCCGCGGCCGGCTCAGCGGGGTCGTCGTCGACGATCTGTGGTTCGAGGTCCACACCTTCCGCAACGGCCAGTGCGTGCACAAGGTCGACTTCAAGCAGCGATCGGAGGCGCTCGAGGCGGCGGGGTTGGCGGCGTAGCTCTTGACGGCCTCGCTAGCGTCAGGACCGAGACCATGAGCGAGCTCTGCACCCACCTCGACCAGATCACGATCTCGCCGCCGGCGACGGTCGCCGGCTGCGAGGACTGCCTGCGGATCGGCGGCACCTGGTTGCATCTGCGCGTCTGCCTCAGCTGCGGCCACGTCGGCTGCTGCGATTCATCGCCGAACAAGCACGCCAGCGCTCACGCGGCGCAGGCCTCGCACCCGATCGTGCGCTCGGCCGAGCCCGGCGAGACCTGGTGCTGGTGCTATCTCGACAGCGTCGCCTTCGAGGTCGACTTCTCCGAGTGAGGCCGATGAAGCCCGTCGGACCGGCCGGGTAGCGTCTCCAATCGTGGGCATGGGAAGGATCGGCTTGATCTGTGCGATCGCGATCGCGATCGCCGGGCCGGCCGTGGCCGCCGCCGATCCGGGGGGCGGCACGGCCAAGAAGCAGGTCTGCGACCGCAGCGTCGCCACCGACCGGTCGCTGACCCGGGTGCTCAACCGCCTGCCTCGCAATCGCACCGTCTGCCTGCGGGGCGGGGTTCACGACCTCGGCGGCGGCGTCAGCGTCCGCGCGCCGCAGACGACGATCCGCAACTACCCGGGCGAGCGGGCGACGATGCTGGGGCTGCTTCGGATCGAGGCCTCCGCGCAGGGGTCGGTGATCAAGAACCTGACCCTGGACGGAAGCTCAGGTTCGCCGTTCGTGAGCCCGCTGATCTACGCGGATCAAGCGGTGCTTCGAAACAACGAGATCACCAACGGCCACACCGACACATGCATCCTGATCAACTCCTACTACGACCGGCCGCCGCCGGTCGGCGTGCTGATCGAGGGCAACCGCATCCACGATTGCGGTCGGCTGCCGTCCACCAACCTGGACCACGGCATCTACGTCGCCGAGGCGTCGGGGGCGATCATCCGCGACAACTGGATCTACGACAACGCGGATCGCGGGATCCAGCTCTACCCGAACGCAAACGGCACCACGGTCACCGGCAACGTGATCGACGGCAACGGCCAGGGGGTGATCCTCGGCGGGACCGGCGGGCAGGCCGCGGCTGACAACCTGATCGCTCACAACGTGATCGCGAACTCGACCCTCCGCAACAACGTCGAGGACTACTGGGAGGGCGCGATCGGCACCGGCAACGTCGTCCGCGACAACTGCGTCTGGACCGCCCGCCTCGACGACCTCAGCGGCGAACCCGTGCACTCGGGGATCCTCGCTGCCCCGCAGGGCTTCACCGCGTACGACAACGCGGTCGCCAAGCCCCTCTACCACGCGGCAGGCCGCAACAACTTCAAGCTCCGGCCGCGCAGCGAGTGCGCCGCGCTCCTGCGCGCTCCGCCCGGCGCCCCCGGCCCATGAGCAAGATCCTCACCGCGATCGGCTGTCTGTGCACCGTCGCCGTTGCCCTTCCGGTCGGCGCAGATGCCGCATCCTCTGCGACCGCGAAGCCGCCCCACATTCGCCAGTTCGAGTACAGCGAGGACTACGAGGGCATCGGCCGCCACCACTCGGTGTTCGCGACCGTGCGGGGCGAGGCGCTGCGCGTGAGCGCCCGCGCGGGCGCGGTCAAGGCCGACGGCCGGCTCGACCCCGTCGCCGGGCCCACCGACTACTGGGACTTCCGCGACCACGACTTCGTCCGCGGTCTGCTCGACGACCTCTACGACGACGGCACCGCCACGGTCACCGTGAAGGCGGTCGGCGAGACGCGCACCGTGCGCAAGCGCTGCACCATGGTGCTCGAGCCCGATCCCGAGTTCGGCGACTACGCGAGCGGCGACTGCAAGCGGGTCTAGCCGGCGGCGAGCTTCGGGGTCTGCCAGGGCTCGTCGAGGCGCACGGTGAGCGCGTCGGCGAGGCCCTCGGCCGGGACGCGGGTCTGCTCGAGCGAGTCGCGGTCGCGCAGCGTGACCGTGCCGTCCTCCATCGTCTGGCCGTCGACGGTGATCCCCCACGGGGTCCCGATCTCGTCCTGGCGGCGGTAGCGCTTGCCGATCGAGCCGCCGGCGTCGTACTCGGCC
The DNA here is from genome assembly GCA_036561205.1 of Solirubrobacterales bacterium. Lineage (GTDB taxonomy): Bacteria > Actinomycetota > Thermoleophilia > Solirubrobacterales > 70-9 > WHSW01. Next base: position 2,935 of record DATBPT010000050.1, on the reverse strand, counting down.
GGCATCCGGTGTCGCAACGACTCGAAGATCTCCCTCGCGCGGGTATCCATGCCCTCCTTCGAGACCAGCGGCAGGACCGCGACCTTGACCGGGGCGAGCTTCGGGTGCAGGCGCAGGACCGTGCGCTCGCTGCCGTCGACGTCCTCGGTCTCGTAGGCGTCGACGAGGAAGGCGAGCATCGCCCGGTCGACGCCCGCCGCGGGCTCGACCACGTGCGGGACGTAGCGCTCCTTGGTCTGCTGGTCGAAGTACTCGAGCTTCTCGCCCGAGTGCTGGGCGTGCTGGACGAGGTCGAAATCGCCCCGGTTGGCGATTCCCTCGAGCTCCGACCAGCCCATCGGGAACAGGTACTCGATGTCGGAGGTGGCCGAGGAGTAGTGGGAGAGCTCGTCCGGGCCGTGGGCGCGCAGCATCAGCCGGTCGGGGCGGATGCCGAGCTCGGTGTACCAGCGCATCCGCTCGTCCATCCAGGTCCGATGCCAGCGCTCGGTTTCCTCGGGCGGGCAGAAGAACTCCATCTCCATCTGCTCGAACTCGCGCGTGCGGAAGATGAAGTTGCCGGGCGTGATCTCGTTGCGAAACGACTTGCCGATCTGGGCGATTCCGAAGGGCGGCTTCTTGCGCGCGAACTGGAGCACGTTCTTGAAGTTGATGAAGATCCCCTGGGCGGTCTCCGGGCGCAGGTACGCGGTCGAGCCCGAGTCCTTGACCGGCCCGATCGTGGTCTCGAACATGAGGTTGAACTCGCGCGCCTCGGTGAGCTCGCAGTCCGGGCCCTCGCCCGGCCGTTTCGAGGGCTTCTTGCCGCAGGCCGAGGTCTCCAGGTGGTCGGCGCGAAAGCGCAGCTTGCAGGTCTTGCAGTCGACCATCGGGTCGGTGAAGCCCGCCAGATGGCCGGAGGCCTCCCAGACGCGCGGGTGCTGGATGATCGCCGAGTCGATCGCGACGATGTCGTCGCGGTCCTGGAGCATCGCCCGCCACCACTCGGCCTTGACGTTGTTCTTCAGCAGCACCCCGTAGTGGCCGTAGTCGTAGGTGGAGCCGACCCCGCCGTAGATCTCCGAGGAAGGGAAGATGAAGCCACGGCGCTTGCACAGCGCCACCACCTCGTCGAGGCTGGGCCCGGCTTCGGTTGTCGGAGCGTCGCTCACGCGCACGAGCCTAGTGGTCGCCACCCGCCCGTCGCCGGCGGCTTACTTGGCCTTGACGGTGAGGCTCGTCGACTTGCCCTTGGCGTCGCGGATCTTGAGCTTGAACTTGAGTCTCTGACCGCGCTCGAGGCCGTGGCCGGCGACCAGCGCGCCGTGCGCGAACTTGCCCTTGAACGACTTCGCCGGCTTGCTCGCGCGCAGCGTCAGCGCCCGCCGGCCGTGGGCGACCGAGACCTTGTGCACGCTGGCGCCGCGGTCGAAGTCCTTGCCGGCGGCGAACCCGAGCTGGCGCGGGAGCTTCAGCTTCGCCTGCCGCAGCTTCTCCGAGCCGGCCTTGACCTTGAGCTTCATCGTCGGCTGGTCGGAGCCGAGGCGGCCGAGCTTGATCTTCGCCCGCGGTTTCTTGTTGCCGCCTCTGCCGCCGCCACCCCCGCCGCCGGCTCCGCTGCAGTCGACGGTCGCGGTCGCGGTCGTCGCCAGGGTCGCGGTCGAATGGGAGAGGAAGTTGGCGTCGAAGACCAGCGGCGGCGGCGCGCAGACGTCGCGGCTGGGGAGCACGAGCCCGTTCGGGCCGCCGGCGAAGGTCAGCGTGAAGGCCGAGATCGGGATGTCGGGCAGGTTGTCGAAGACGACGATGTTGCGGCCCTCGGGCGTGAACCCGAGCGTCCCCTTGAGCTTCAGCGCCAGCGGCCCACGCAGGTCGATGCCGAGGTCGGGCAAACCGGGCGCGGCCGGCTCGAGCAGCGCCACCGGGCCGCTGAGGCCCTGGGATTGCAGGGGCGAGGTGGCGCTCGCGGTACCGACAATCGAGGCGGCGGGGCAGGTGCCCGCCTGGAACGACGCCACCGGGCACTTGTTGGCGAGCACCGGGTTGTTGCCGCCGAGGCCGGCCGGCAGGACCACCTGGGCGCGCAGCAGCCCGGCCTCGTCGATCGTCTGCGCGATCGTCGTGCTCAGCTCGACCGGCTCGTTGACGGGTCCGGTGCGCTTGATCCGGGCGCTGAGCTCCGGCGTGAACGGCAGCGCGCCGCAGTTGGTGGTGCTGAAGGTCGCGGTGCCGGTGGGGGCAACCTGGCCGTCATGGGCGCTGGCGTCGAAGCCGACCGTGTGGGTCTTGCACGAGGTCGGCAGGCGGATGAACCCCTTCGGCGGGCTGCCGGCCATCCCCTTCAGCGTCAGCGAGACCGAGTTGATGTCGATCGCGGTCGGCATCCCGGCAACGGTCGCCGTGTTGGGCAGGTCCTTGAGCACGGTGTCGAGCCCGAGGTCCGAGGGGCGCAGCTCCGCGGCCGACTGGAGGATGATCGGCGGCAGTAGCACGGGGCCGAGGATCGGCACCGTGAACGGCAGGGCGTTGAGGACGATGCCGAATCGCGCCGGCTCCCCGGCCCGCGGAACGACGTTGTAGAGGTTGCCGGTGACCGTCTGGGTCACGGGCAGGAACCCGAGCACGGTAATCGTGACGTTGTTGCTGACGTCGCCGACGTCGCTGAGCGCCGGGCACGAATCCGCGGAAAGCTGCGCCTCCGTGCACTGAGGCGCTGCCAGCGGATTGCCGACCAGGCCCGGGGGGAGGTGGATGGTCAGGTTCTTGAGGTCGTGGGTGGGCTCGGTGATCCCGATGTTGATCGTCACGTCGGTGTTGGCGCCGGCGTTGTGGCTGACCGGAGTCACCGAGAGACCGTTGAGGCCGAACGCGGCCTCGGCCGCGGGAGCGAGCACGAGCACGCCGAAGGCCGCCGTCGCCAGCGCGAAAGCACCCCTTGTGCGCCTGCCGAAGCTTG
>DATBPT010000049.1:0-27459 GCA_036561205.1 Solirubrobacterales bacterium | reverse complement strand
ATCGGCCGCGCGGCGCGCAACATCAACGGACGAGTGCTGATGTACGCCGACAAGGCGACCGACGCGAGGCGCAAGGCGATCGCCGAGACCGACCGCCGGCGGGCGATCCAGGTCGCCTACAACCGCGAGCACGGGATCACCCCGGAGACCGTGCAGAAGGGAATCTCCGACATCGCCGAGTTCCTCTCGATGGAGACGCGCGCGACCCCGGGCCGCCGCCGGCGCCGCTCCAACGACGGCGAGGCGATGACCGAAACCGAGCTCGAGAAGGTGATCGTCGAGCTCGAGGAGGAGATGCTGCTCTCCGCCGAGGAGCTGCGTTTCGAGGAGGCGGCGCGGATCCGCGACGAGCTCAAGGAGCTGCGCCGCGATCTCGAGGGCCTGCGCGCCTGATCGCGGATTGACTCACGGCTTAGGCGCCGGCGTTACTCTCCGCCCATGGATGGAGAGCAGATAGTTCACGACGTGGCCGAGAAGATCAGAGCGCTGGTCTCGGAGGCCGAGGACCGTGCCGCGGAGATCGTCCGCGACGCCGAGGTCGAGGCGAAGGCGATCCGCGAGCGCGCCGAGGCCGAGTCGCAGGAGCGGATCGCGGCTGCGCGCAGCGCCTTCGAGGAGCTGCAGAGCAAGCTCGGTCTCGGCGCAGAGGTCGAGCCCGGTCCGGTGACCGAGCCCGAGCCGGCACCCCCTACGCCCGCGCCCCCGCCGGACCCGGTCCCGGAGCCCGAGCCGCCGGTTATCCCGGAGCCGACGCCGCCCCCCGACGAGGGCACGCCGCCGCAGATCTCGACCGCCAACGGCGCCCCCGGCGCCGACGACGCGGCCGCCGCGCGCCTGGTGGCGATGAACATGGCGCTCGACGGCGCCTCGCGAGAGGCGATCGAGGTCCATCTGGCGGAGAACTACGAGCTCGCCGACGCCGGCGGGCTGGTCGACGACGTGCTCAAGCTCGCGGCGAAGTAGGACGGGAACGCCCGTTCGTGTCCGTACACTGGATCGCCGGTGACTCGATCCGGCGAAATCGTGATCTCGGGAGCTCGCGCCCACAACCTCAAGGGCGTCGATGTGACCCTGCCGCGGGACGCGCTCGTGGTCGTCACCGGGCTTTCGGGCTCCGGTAAGTCCAGCCTCGCCTTCGACACGATCTACGCCGAGGGCCAGCGCCGCTACGTCGAGTCGCTGTCGGCGTACGCGCGTCAGTTCCTCGGCCAGATGGAGAAGCCGGACGTCGACTCGATTGAGGGACTGTCGCCGGCGATCTCGATCGATCAGAAGACGACCTCGCGCAACCCGCGCTCGACAGTCGGCACGGTGACCGAGATTTACGACTACCTGCGGCTGCTCTGGGCGCGAATCGGAAAGCCGCACTGCTTCAACTGCGGCGAGCCGATCGCGGGCCAGTCGCTGGAGCAGATCACCGACCTGGTGATGACCCTCGATCAGGAGACCAGGTTCATGGTCCTGGCGCCGGTCGTGCGCGGGCGCAAGGGCGAGTACGGAAAGCTGTTCGAGGAGATGCGCGCGCAGGGCTACGCCCGCGCGGTCGTCGACGGGGAACTGCGCCGGCTCGACGACGAGGATGGGATCGAGCTCGACAAGAAGTTCAAGCACGACATCTCGATCGTCGTCGACCGGCGGGTGATGAAGGAGGGCCTGCGCAAGCGGCTCTCCGAATCGCTCGAGGCGGCGGCGCAGCTCGCCGAGGGCCTGATCGAGATCGAGGACACGGAGAGCGGCGAGCGCACCCTCTACTCGGAGCGGTTCGCGTGCCTCAAGTGCGGCACCTCGATGCCCGAGCTGGAGCCGCGGATCTTCTCCTTCAACTCGCCTCACGGTTGCTGTCAGCGCTGCCACGGGCTTGGCTTCCAGCGCGTCATCGACCCGGAGCTGATCGTCCCCGACCCGACCCTCTCGATCGCCGAGGGTGCGCTCGAGCCGTGGACGAAGGCGGCATCGGTGTACCACCGGCGCCTGCTCGAGGCCGTCGCCGAGGCCAACGGGATCGACACCGGCGTCCCCTGGCGCGACCTGCCCGACGCCGCCAGGGAGCTGCTGCTCGAGGGGACCGGCGACCAGCGCCACACGATCTCGTACCGCAACCGCTTTGGCCGCCAGCGCAAGTACACGGTCCGCTTCGACGGCATGCTGCACAGCCTCCAGCGGCGCTACGAGAACACCGACTCCGACAACACCCGCGAGCGGGTCGAGTCGCTGATGGCGTTGCAGCCCTGCCCCGCCTGCCACGGAGCGCGGCTGCGGCCGGAGAGCCTCGCGGTCACCGTCGGGGGGCTCAACATCTACGAGTACACGCAGTTTTCGGCCAGGCGTGCGCTCGAGTGGATCGACGAGCTCGAGCTGACCGAGACCGAGCGCGCGATCGCGCGCCTGGTGGTGCGCGAGATCGGCGAGCGGCTGCGGTTCCTCGACTCGGTCGGGATCGGATATCTGTCGCTCGAGCGCTCGGCCACCACGCTCTCCGGCGGTGAGGCCCAGCGGATCCGGCTGGCGACCCAGATCGGATCCAGCCTCGTCGGCGTCCTCTACATCCTCGACGAGCCCTCGATCGGACTCCATCAGCGTGATAACGAGAAGCTGATCGGGACGCTGGAGCGACTCCGAGACCTCGGCAACACCGTGATCGTCGTCGAGCACGACGAGGGCACGATCCGCTCCGCCGACCACGTGCTCGACCTCGGGCCAGGTGCCGGCGTGCACGGGGGAGAGGTGGTCGCCGAGGGTACGCCCGAGGAGATCGAGCGCCAGCCGGGCTCGCTCACCGGGCAGTTCCTCTCCGGCGAACGCGAGATCCCGCTGCCGGCCGAACGCCGCAAGCCGAAGGCCGAGATCGTCGTCCACGGAGCCCGCCAGCACAACCTCAAGGGCGTCGACGTCGGCTTCCCGGTCGGGGTCTTCACCGCCGTCACCGGCGTCTCCGGCTCGGGCAAGTCGACGCTCGTCAACGAGATCCTCTACCGCGCGATCGCCAACCGCCTGCACCGGGCGCGGATGCGGCCGGGCGCGCACGACCGGATCGACGGGATCGAGCGGGTCGACAAGATCATCAACATCGACCAGTCGCCGATCGGGCGCACGCCGCGCTCCAACCCGGCCACCTACACCGGCCTCTTCGACCACATCCGCAAGCTCTTCGCCGGCACCCGCGAGTCGCGCGCCCGCGGCTACAAGCCGGGCCGCTTCAGCTTCAACGTCAAGGGCGGACGCTGCGAGGTCTGCCGCGGCGACGGGCAGATCAAGATCGAGATGCACTTCCTGCCCGACGTCTACGTCCCCTGCGAGCAATGCCACGGGCGCCGCTACAACCGCGAGACGCTCGAGGTCCGCTACAAGGGCAAGTCGATCGCCGATGTGCTCGAGATGTCGGTCGGCGAGGCGGTCGAGTTCTTCGACCCGGTGCCGAAGATCGCCCGCCGCCTGCGCACCCTGCACGACGTCGGCCTCGACTACATCCGCCTCGGCCAGCCCGCGACCCAGCTCTCCGGCGGTGAGGCGCAGCGGGTAAAGCTGGCCACCGAGCTCTCCAAGATCGCCACCGGCGACACCCTCTACATCCTCGACGAGCCGACCACCGGCCTCCATTTCGCCGATGTCGAGCGCCTGCTCGAGGTCCTCGGCCGGCTGGTCGAGCAGGGCAACACCGTGGTCGTGATCGAGCACAACCTCGACGTGATCAAGTCGGCCGACCACCTGATCGACCTCGGCCCCGAGGGCGGCGAGGCCGGGGGCGAGATCATCGCCACCGGCACACCTGAGCAGGTCGCCGGCTCGCCGACCTCCTACACGGGCCGCTTCCTGCGCGGACTGGTCGAGCCGTCCGAGCCGGCTCCGAAGCCGCGGCGGACGAAGCGCAAGCGCGAGCCGGTCGCGGCCTGAGGGTCGCTGCGAGCGATCAGCCGGGAGACGGCGCGCCGCAGCCGCCGCTCCGCGAGCTGGCCGTGGAGCGTCTCGTAAACCTCGATCACCGCCGGGCTGACCGCCTCGATCGCGTTCACGCGCGCGAGCATCGGGCCGTCGGGGAAGACCGGGAACCTCTCCCTCGCTCCGTAAGCGCTCAGCACCAGCATCGTGCGCACGCACTTCTCGCACTCGCCGCAGTTGCCGGTCGTGGCGCGGTTCTCCCAGCAGACGCGCAGGTGCCTCTGCACGACCTCCTCGTCGACGAGCGCGGCGAGCTTCATCGCGCGCCGCTGCTCGGCTCCGAGGTGGGTCACGCGCAGCCGAGACGACGACCAGCCGGCGTCGGTGCGGAAGTGCGATCCCCACGGCGCGGCGTCGAAGTAGGGGAAGGAGGCGGAGACCAGGAGCTCGCCGATCCGCCCGCTGCAGGCGTGGCCGAGTGCGGCGACCGGGCCGCCGTGGCCTCGCTCCCAGTCCATGTGGCGCCCGACGGTGTGTTCGCGCAGGTTCGTCCGGACCACCGCCGCCGCGCATCCGATGGCCTCGCAGACCGCTCTCAGCGAGCTTTGGATCGCCTCCAGCCGCGGGCCGTCGCCCAGGGGGACGTCGTAGCCGAGCCCGAAGATCAGCAGGTCGACCCGGTGTTCGGAGCGCAGCAGGCTGTGAAAGGAGTCGACGCCAAGGGTGAAGCAGAGCCCGGCCTCAGCGCGCCTCGGCGCCCGGTCGAGAGCAGCGGCCGGTGCCTCGATCATCCGGTCGAGGCGCGGCTCATAGCCCCACCACTCGTCCCAGACGGGGAGGATGCCGGCCGCATTCCGGGTCCAGACCGGGTCCAGAGGCGAGTCGAGAATCAGCCGCGCGCCGGCGCCGGCAGCGATCGGCAGCAGGGCGGTGGCGAACAGCTCGGGGTTGGCGGACATCGTCGCCTGCTCACTCTCGAACCAGAGCTCCTCGCCGAGGACGGTGGCGGTCGCACGCGAGCGTCCGCCGACGGTGAGCTCGGCCGGTTCAGAGACCGTGATCTCGCCCAACTCGTTCGCCACCGCCGGGTAGCGTCCCATACGCCGGCTGGCCGGCCGGGTCTAGGCGCTGCCGGTGCTATCCGGGTCGGCGGAGCGCATATCGACCACCGACGGGTCGACGCGAGCGCGCCGCGGGAGGTCGAGGGGCCGCGGCGTGATCATCCGCGCCCGTTCGGCGGCCATCGCTTCGACCGTGTCCTCGAGCGCGCGCAGGCGCGCCTCGCGGCGAGCCGCGCCGCCGGTGATCAGCTTCTCCACCCGCGTTGCCTCCTCCATCCGCGCGTCGAGCTCGGCCAGCTTCGCCTCCAGGCGGGCGTCGCGCCGTTCCTCGGTGATCGCCACTGCCTTGATCAGCGCAATCAGCTCACGGCTGAGCGCGGTCGGCCGAAGATCAGGCGCCGACGCCATGGGTGCGTGTTCGACCCCGGCGCCTCGCGTCCTGCCCGCAGCTGCTCAAAAGACGACCGTCCGGGCGCCGTCGAGCAGCACCCGATCCTCGACGTGCGCCTTGACCGCGCGGGCCAGGACCAGGCGCTCGATGTCGCGCCCGATCCGCACCAGATCCGCGGTTTCGTCGCGATGGCTGATCCGGGTCACGTCCTGGTCGATGATCGGGCCGGCGTCGAGCTCCGCGGTGACGTAATGCGCGGTCGCGCCGACGAGCTTGACGCCGCGCTCGTGCGCCCGCTGGTATGGGTCGGCACCGACGAATGCCGGCAGGAAGCTGTGGTGGATGTTGATCGCCGGGACCTCGATTCGGTCGAGGAAGCCGGCCGAGAGAACCTGCATGTAACGGGCCAGGACGAGCAGGTCGATGCGTCCCCCGAGCAGCTCCAGCGTCGCCTGCTCGGCTTCACCCTTGGCCCCCCGGTCGACCGGGATGTGGTGATAGGGGATGCCGACGCTCTCGACCGCCGCGCGGTGGTCGGCGTGGTTCGAGACCACGCCCACGAGCTCCGCCTCGAGCTCGCCGCTTCGCCAGCGCCAGAGCAGGTCGGAGAGGCAATGGTCCTCGCGCGAGACCATGATCGCGACCCGCTTCCGCTCGCTCGACTCGGCGAACCGGTGCTCCATCTCGAACGACTCCGCGAGCTGCTCGGCGAAGCGCCGCTGCAGCACCTCCCGCTGCTCGGGCGGGGGTGCGTCGAACACCAGCCGCATGAAGAAACGGCCCTCGGCGGTCGAATGCTGGTCGGCGTCGGTGATGTTGAGGCCGGCTTCGGCGAGAAAGCCGCTGACCGCGGCGATCAGCCCCGGGCGGTCGGGGCAGGCAATCAGCAGGCGGGATGAGGGGCGATCGCTCAAGGGCCCTGGATGATGGCGATCAGCGCGCCGGCCGGTCTGGCAAGGTGCTCCCCATGAGGCGTGCCTGGAGGACCTGGTGGATCAAACGGCGCTGGTACGAGCGCAACCACCGCCTGCGCCGGCGCTGGCGGATCAATCGCCACATGGCCCGTGCCGGCGCCTTCATCCGCTACCCGGTCGAGGGCGAGGTGCTCGAGGCGCTCGACTCGGGCCGGCTGCGAATCGGCGAGTCAACGCTGCTCGAGCCCGGTTGCTGGCTCACGCTCGGCCCGGAGGCCGAGATCCGGATCGGCGCCGGCTGCTTTCTCAACCGCGGCACGATGCTCGCGGCGCTGGAGCGAATCGAGATCGGCGACCACGTGATGTTCGCCAACGGCTGCTTCGTCGGCGACTCCGATCACCGCTACGACGACCCCGACCTGCCGATCACGGCCCAGGGCTTCGTCCCGCGCGGGCCGGTGAAGATCGGCGACAACGTCTGGTTCGGGGTCAACTGCGTGGTCACGGGCGGAGTCGAGATCGGCGAGCGGGCGGTGATCGGGGCGAACTCGGTGGTCACCCGCGACATTCCCGCCGGCACGATCGCGGCGGGCGCCCCGGCGAAGGTGCTCCGCGAGATCGAGTTCAAGCCGAGCGCCGACGGGTAGCCTCGGCCCGTGCGCCGCGCCCTGACGATCGCCGTTGCCCTCGTCCCGCTAGTCGCCGCGCTCGCCGTCGGCTGCGGAGGCGGCGACGAGTCAGCCGCGCCGAGCACGCTCACCGTCTCGACCGCCCCAACCTCGACCGCGACGACGACCACGGCAGAGCCGGCGCCGGACGCTGAGGGGGCGGGGGGGACCGCGTCGGAGCAACCACAGCCCGGCTCCGGTAGCGGCGCCCCCAACGCCGTGATCGCGGCCGCCGCGGTCCTCACCCGCGGCGGCACCCCGCAGCAGGCATGCGGCACCTTCGTCACCGAGGCCTTCATCAGCACGGCCTACGGCGGCGAGGAGAACTGCGTCGCGGCGCGCCGGCCGGAGGCGCTCGCGCGCTCGATCTTGGTCGGGCCCGAGGGCGACGCGAGCTCGACCACGATCACCGTCGTTCCCGATGGCGGTCCCTACGACGGTGTCAAGGTCGCGGTCGATCTGGTCGAGGAGGACGGCGGCTTCCGCGTCGACGGGCTCGACGCGAATGTCCCGGCGGGACCGTGAGCGTTCGCACCGGCACCTACTCGATCGTCGCCCGCGACCCGGCCACCGGCGAGCTCGGCGTCGCCGTGCAGTCGCACTGGTTCTCGGTCGGCTCGATAGTCACCTGGGCGCGCGCCGGGATCGGCGCCGTGGCGACGCAGTCGATCGCCGAGCCGGCCTATGGGCCGCGGCTGCTCGACCGGCTCGAGAGCGGCGAGGGCCCCTCCGCGGCGCTCGCAGCGGAGCTCGAGAGCGATCAGTCGGCACGCTTCCGCCAGGTGGCGGTCGTCGATGCCGCCGGGGTGGTTGCCGTGCACACCGGCGACGGATGCATGGGGCACGCCGGCGATGCGACCGGGCAGGGGTTCAGCGCCCAGGCGAACATGATGGTCTCACCCGCGGTCTGGCCGGCGATGGCGGCGGCGTTCGAGTCCGCGGAGGTATCCCTGGCACGCCGGCTGCTGGCGGCGCTCGATGCCGCCGAGACGGCCGGGGGCGACGTACGGGGCAGGCAGTCGGCGGCGCTGCTCGTCGTCCCGGCCGCGGGCGAGTCCTGGCGGGCGAGCGTCGAGCTGCGGGTCGAGGACTCGCCCGAGCCGCTGCTCGAGCTGCGCCGTCTGCTCGACCTGCACGATGGTTACGCGATCGCCGACCGTGCCGACGCCCTTGCAGGCGAGGGCAGTCACGAACAGGCCGCCGAGCTCTACCGGGAGGCGGCCGAGGCGGCTCCGGAGAGCGTCGAGCTCGGGTTCTGGGCCGGGCTGGGGATCGCGGCAGCCGGCGACGTCGACGGTGGCGCCGAGCGGGTTCGAGCGGCGATCGCGACCGGCGAGGGCTGGCGCGAGCTGCTGGCCCGCCTCGGTCCCGAGATCGCTCCCGCCGCCGAGGAGGTTCGGCGGGCGCTCGGAGTCGACGCCGGCTAGTCGATCACCTGGAAGACGACGGTTCGCTCGCGGGGCCGGTCGTCGAAGTCGATCAGCACCAGCTGCTGCCAGGCGCCGAGCGCCGGCCGGCCGCCCGCGATCGGGACCAGCTCGGAGGCGCCGACGATCGAGGCGCGCTGGTGCGCGTGGGAGTTCGAGTCGTGGTTGAGGCGATTGTGCTCGTAGTCGCCGTGCCGCGGGATCAGGCGCTCGAGCATCTGGCGCAGGTCGTGGACCCCGCCGGGCTCGAACTCCATCGTCGTGATCGCCGCGGTCGAGCCGCGCACGAAGGCCGTGGCCTGACCCTCGCTGACGCCGCTGGCGGCGACCGCTCGGGCGAGCTCGCCGCTGATGTCGATCACGTCGGCGTCCCCAGCGGTCGAGACGCGGATCTCGCTCGTCTGCACTCCCATGCCGAGACCGTATTACGACGCGAGCCGGGCCCGAGGGCCCGGCTCGCGCTTCCCGCCACTCCTGTTTGCGTCAGACGCCTTCGGGGTGGGGGCCGTGACCGAGATGGAATGCTTCCATCAGCCGCGGAACCCAGACCAGGGCGGAGACGCCGAACAGCACGTAGATGACGTCCGTGACGGTCCCCGTGCCGAAGACCTCGGTGATCACGTTGGTATCGAACAGGGACACGACGGCCCAGTTGAGCGCGCCGATGATCATCAGGAACAGAGCCACCGGCTCGAACTTCTTGACCATCTCCATTACCGCCACCTCGCTTTCTGCGAAGCTCACCCGCACTCCCATAAGTGCGGATAGTTACGAGCATTTACACCGCCCGCGACGCCTGGTTACCGGCCGCCTGCTGGATTTCAGATCTCGGTTGCGGACCAATCGCCGCCGAAGGCGCTCGCGGCGGCGAGGCTCTCCTGCTCCAGGTAGCGGCGAAACGCCTGCAGCTCCTCGGGCTCGATCGAGTAGCTGTGCTCGGTACCGGGGAACGAACGCCCGCGGACCTCGCTCGTGTACTGGCCCACCGCGCGCAGCATCTCGGTTCGCAGCTCCGCGAACGGCTTCACGAACTTCGGCGTGTGGCCGCCGTAGATGCCCAGCAGGTCGTGCCAGACGAGCACCTGGCCGTCGGTCGCCGGCCCGGCGCCGATCCCGATCACGGGCACGCTGAGCTTCGGCACCAGCACCTCGCTGATCGCCGCCGGCACGGCCTCGAAGACGATCGCGAAGCAGCCCGCGGCCTGCAACGCCATCACCTCCTCGGCGATCTTCACCGCCTGATCGGCCGTCTTGCCCTGGGTCTTGTAGCCGCCGAGCGCGGTCGCGGTCTGCGGTGTCAGGCCGACGTGGCCCATCACCGGGATCCCGGCCCGGACGATCGCCCGTGCGCGCTCGACCGAGGCGCCGCCGCGCTCGAGCTTGACCACGTCGCAGCCGGCCTCCTTGACGTAGCGCATCGCGGTCGCGATCGCCTGCTCGTTGGAGAGCTCGTAGGAGCCGAACGGCAGGTCGCCGACCAGCAACGGCGTCCGCAGCCCTCGCCGTACCGCCTTCGTCAGCACGAGCATCTCGTCGACGCTCACCGGCGTGGTCGAGGAGTGGCCGAGCACGGTCATCGCGGCGGTGTCGCCGACCAGCACGAGGTCGACGCCGGCGGCCTCGGCGATCTCCGCGGAGGGGTAGTCGTAGGCCGTCACCATCACGATCGGCTCCGCGTTTAGCTTCATCTCCGCCAGCCGCGGCAAGGTCATCGGCGTGCGTTCGGTCTCTGGTTGCATTCGTTCCTCGTTGTCTCTAGTCGGCCGGCGACGGCTCGGCGTCGCCGGTTCCCTCGATCACCACGTTGTCGATCAGCCTCGCCTGGCCGACCCGCGCCGCCAGCGCCACAAGCACCGGCCGTCCGTTGAAGCTCCGCACCGGCGCCAGGTCCTCGGCGTCGCGCGCCTCCAGGTACTCGGGCTCGATCCCGGCAGCGGCGAGCTCCTCGCGGGCCGCCGCGAGCACGACCTCGGTCTCGCGTTCACCTCCGGCGACAGCCGTCTGCGCGGCTTTGAGAGCGCGGCTGAGCGCCGCGGCGCGCTCGCGCTCGGCCGGGCCCAGGTAGGCGTTGCGTGAGCTCAGCGCGAGCCCGTCGGGCTCCCGCACGGTCGGCACGACGACGATCTCGACCGGGAAGTCGAGGTCGCGGGTCATGCGGCGGATGACCACGGCCTGCTGAGCGTCCTTCTGGCCGAAGAAGGCGAGCTGCGGGGCGACCGCGTTGAAGAGCTTTGCGACCACCGTGGTGACGCCGCGAAAGTGCGCCGGGCCGCGCCGGCTCGGATCGCCGTCGAGCACCGCCGTGAGGCCGCCCTCGACCTCGACCGAGGTCGCGAAGCCGCTCGGGTAGACCTCTTCGACGCTCGGGGCGAAGACGAGGTCGACGCCCGTCGCCTCGGCGAGCTCGAGATCACGCTGCTCGTTGCGCGGGTAGGCATCGAGGTCCTCGCCGGGCCGAAATTGCGCCGGGTTCACGAACAGGCTCATGACCACGAGCTCGCAGCGCTCACGGGCGGCCTCGAGCAGGGCGAGGTGGCCGTCGTGCAGCGCCCCCATCGTCGGCACGAGGCCGATCGTGTCGCCGGCCCGCCGGGCCGGCTCCAGCGCCTCCCGCAGCTCGGCCTTCGTCCGCACGACCCTCATCGCTGCTCCTGACGCGCGAGCTCGCGGGTGCGGTCGGCGAGCGCCTCGTAGAGCGGGACCAGCTCCGGCGCGGCCTCGTGCAGCGCCGCGAGATGGCGGGCGACGGTGGCCTCGTCGCCGCGCGAGATCGGCCCGGTGAGCGCTTCGGCGCCGCGCTCGGACCAGTTCGCGGCCGTGCGCAGGACCAGCGGGGCGAGCAGTTCGCGGGCGTCGGCGGCGCCGGCCTCCCGAAGCAGGGCGGCAGCGGATTCCTCGAGCGCGACGAGGAAGTTCGAGGCGATGCAGGCGGCGGCGTGGTAGGCGGCGCGGCGCTCCTCGTCGATCTCGAACGCACGCATGCCGAGCCGTTCGGCGAGCGCCAGCGCCAGCGCCAGCGCCTCGGGATCCGAGCCGGAGATCGCGCATGGGCAGGCGGTGAAGTCGGTGCTCCGGTCGGGCACGGTCTGCAGCGGATGAAGCGAGAAGCTCCGGGCACCGGCGTCGCCGAGCGTTCCGAGGGTGGCGAGCGAGGAGGCGCCGCTCGTGTGACCGGCAAACCGCGGCCGTGCGCCCGAGCCGGCAATCTCCTCCGCCACCTGCTCGATCGTCTCGTCGGGGACGCAGAGCAGCACCGCCTCGGCCTCGCGGCAGGCTTCGAGCGCCTCGGCCCGGCCGGCCAGGGTGACCCTCAGTCCGGCTCGCTCCGCCGCGGCGGCGAGCGAGGAGCCGACACGCCCCGCGCCCACGACGACGAGCGCCGGAAGATCGGCTTGCTGCGCGGCTGCGCTCGGAGTCGGGGAATCCCGTTCCAGTTCCCGCATTGGAGATACCAGACGGCGTTTGAGTCTTTCTGGGGTACTACCGGCGTCGCACCGGGGTCTCGTCCACGCCCTCACGGGTCGCGGCGTAGCGAGATTCTAGCGACGGCGCGGATACGATCCGCTGGTGCCGATCTACGAGTTCCGCTGCGATCGCTGTGGTGAGCGGTTCGACGCGCTGGTCGACGTCGGCACCGAGGCGATCGAGTGCAGGATCTGCGGCTCCGCGGGCGCCTCGCGGGTGCTCTCGGCCCCGGCGGCGCCGTTCGGACTCGTCGGGTCGCCGGGCTCCGTGCGGCGCCAGGAGGCTCGCAACGCGAAGCTGCGCGAGAGCACGAAGGCGGACTTCAAGGCGCGCCGAAAGCGCGCCCGCGACGGGGGGTGACCGGGATCAGCGCCACGGCCGAACAGCGGCGGGAAGCGCTGGTGGCGCTGTATCGCGAGGTCTCCGAGTGCGAGCGGTGTCCGCTCCACGCCACCCGCACGAAGGCGGTTTTCGGGGCGGGGAACGCGGACGCCGACCTGATCTTCATCGGCGAGGCCCCAGGCGCCGAGGAGGATCGGCAGGGGCTGCCCTTCGTCGGCCGCGCCGGCCAGTTGCTGAACCAGATGCTGGGCGAGATCGGGCTGAAGCGAGAGGACGTCTTCATCGCCAACATCCTCAAATCCAGGCCCCCCGGGAACCGCGATCCCCAGCCCGAGGAGATCGAGGCCTGCTGGCCGTACCTCGAGCGCCAGATCCAGCTGATCGAGCCGCGGGTGATCGTCACCCTGGGCAACTTCGCGACCAAGAGGATCACCGGCAGCCAGACCGGGATCACGCGGGTCCGCGGCACGCCGCAGGTGCACGCGATCGCCGCCCGCACGGTGTTCGTGTTTCCGCTCCTGCACCCGGCGGCGGCGCTGCGGACGCCGTCCCTGGTCGAGACCCTGCGCGAGGACTTCGCCAAGCTCCCGGGGCTGGTCGCGGAGCCGTTGCCCGAGCTCGAGCACGCGGCGGCGGAGGAGGACGGCGGCCAGGAGCCGGCGCCCTCCGACCCGGACAGCCAGCTCGACCTGTTCGCTTGACCGTCGAGATCTCGGACGGTCCGCAAGCCACCGAGGCGGTCGGAGCACGGCTCGCGGGGGCGCTTCGACCCGGCGACGTCGTCCTCGTCAGCGGCGAGCTCGGCAGCGGCAAGACCACCCTCGTACGCGGCGCCTGCCGGGCCCTTGGCGTCGCCGACCCGATCGTCTCGCCGACGTTCACGATCGGGCGCCGCTACCGCGGCGCTCGCCAGCCGGTCTCGCACCTCGACCTCTACCGGCTCGAGGGCCTCGCTCCGGAGGAGCCCGGCCTGCTCGACGACTACCTGACCCCGGACTCGATCTCCTTCGTCGAGTGGCCGGAGCTGGCCGGTGAGCTGGAGCTCGTCGACGGCGTTCGGGTGGCCGGGCGGGTCACGCTCAGGCACGCCGGCGGCGACCGGCGCGAGCTCGAGGTCGAGCCGCCGGATGCGGGCAGGGGAACGCCCTAGTAGTCGCTCGGCGCCTGCGTGGTTGTCGCGGTGGTGGTGGTCGTGGTCTCGTCGCCGGTGGCCTGGTCGATCTGATCCTGGATGTCGTTCTGGATCTGCTCGGCCTGGTCCTGCGCGTCCTGCGACGCCTCCTCGATCTGCTGCTGGGCGTCGTCGAGCGCCTGGTTCACCTGATCCTGCGTGTCGTCTCCGCAGCCGCTGAACACGGCCGCGGTGGCGGCGATCGCGACCACCCCGAGGGCCGCGATCGTGCGATCCGCCTTGTGCCTGGGCATTCGTTTCCTCCTCGTCGTCAGCCGGTCGATCCCTAGTCTGACGCCGATGGCAGATCAGGCGCCTGACGGGCGGCGCGGCGGGATACTCGGCATCGAGACGGCGACGGCCGACACGGCGGTTGCGGTCACGATCGCAGGCGAGGTCGCGAGCGAGCGTCGCGCCGGACCCGTCGGCGGCCGCCCCCGTCACGCCTCGATGCTGCTCGCCGAGGTCGAGGCCGCGGTCGCATCGGCGGGTGGCTGGGAGCTGATCGACCAGCTCGCGGTCGGGGTCGGGCCGGGCACGTTCACCGGCCTCCGGGTCGGGATCGCCAGCGCCCGGGCGCTCGCGCAGGCCCGGGGATTGCCGCTGGCCGGCGTCGGCTCGCTGGCGGCGCTGGCCCGCGGAATCGGCGAACGGGCGGGTGACCGCGCTCGCCTGCCGCTGATCGACGCTCGCCGCGGTGAGATCTTCGCCGCTCTCTTCGGCCCCGCGGAGGAGGAGCTCTGGCCGCCGGCCGTCCTCGCCCCTGAGCTGCTTGCCGAGCGGCTTGGCGAGCTTTCGCACGCACCGCTGGCTGGCGGCGATGGCTCGCTACGATTTCGGGACCAGCTCGAGTCCGCGGGCGCGGAGGTGCTGCCCGATGCGGATCCGGCCCACCGGATGGCGGCCCGGCACATTTGCGCGCTGGCCGGCGGGGTCGAGCCGGGGCCGCCCAGCGACGTCAGACCGGCCTATTTGAGAAGACCAGACGCAGAGGTATGGCGTGAGCAACGAAACCGCAGCCCCGGGCCCAGCTGAATCCACCTCGCCCACGGGCGCCGTGCGCCGGCTCGTCTATGGCGATCTACCCGCCGTGCTCGCGATCGAGCGGCGCTCGTTCCAGACGCCCTGGTCCCTGGCGATGTTCGTGCTCGAGCTCTCGAAGCCGTCGGGAATCTGCCTCGGGATCGCCGACGAGCGCGGCAACGGGCTCGCCGGCTACCTGATCTGCTCGCGCTACGCCGACGTTTGGCATCTGATGAACATCGCGGTCACCCCGGAGCGCCGCCGTCAGCGGATCGCGACCGAGCTGATGGCCAACCTCTTCGACGCCGCCGGCCCCGGTGCCCGGTTCACGCTCGAGGTGCGAACCTCGAACACCGCCGCGATCGAGATGTACGAGCGCTTCGGCTTCCGGCCCGCCGGGCATCGTCGCCGCTACTACCACGACAACGGGGAGGACGCCCTGATCATGTGGCTCGAAACACTGCCCGCCACGTCCTCGGCTACGCCTGCGGGCGTGCGGGGTGAGTAGGTTCATCCTCGCGCTCGAGACGTCGTGCGACGACACCTGCGCGGCGGTGGTCGAGGGCTCGGCGATCCGCTCGAACGTCGTCTCCTCGCAGGCGGCGGCACACGAGCGCTTCGGGGGCATCGTCCCCGAGGTCGCCTCGCGCCACCACCTCGAGCTGGTCAACCCGGTCGTCGACGCAGCGCTCGCCGGCGCAGGGGTCGAGCTCGGCGAGGTCGACTCGCTGGCGGTCACCCGCGGACCCGGGCTGATCGGCGCCCTGCTCGTCGGCGTGAGCACGGCGAAGGGCCTCGCCGCGGCCACCGGCAAGCCTCTTTGCGGCGTCGATCACCTGCACGGTCACGTCGCCGCAAACTTCCTCGAGCCCGAGCCGATCGAGCCCCCGTTCCTGTGCCTGGTCGCGAGCGGCGGCCACACGCTGCTCGCCGGTGTGACCACGCACGACTCGTACCGGGTGCTGGGGCAGACGCTCGACGATGCCGCCGGTGAGGCGCTCGACAAGGCCGCGCGGCTGCTCGGCCTCGGCTACCCCGGTGGTCCGGCGATCGAACGCGAGGCGGCCGCCGGCGACCCGCAGGCGTTCGACTTCCCGGTCGCGATGACCAACGACCCGCGCCTCGACTTCAGCTTCAGCGGGCTCAAGACCGCGCTCCTGTACGCGGTTCGCGAGCTCGGGCCCGAGGCGGCATCCGAGCGCCGGGCCGACCTCGCGGCGAGCTTCCAGGCGGCCGTCGTCGACCAGCTCGTGAGCAAGCTGCGGCGCGCCGCCCGGGGCGGCAGCAAGCGGCGACGAAACGCCGCCGAGGCCTGGGAGGCGGTGGCGCTCGGGGGCGGGGTGGCCGCGAACGCGCTGCTGCGCGCGCGGGTCGGCGAGCTCTGCGACCGCGAGGGCCTGGCGCTGAAGCTCGTCGCTCCGGAGCTCTGCACCGACAACGCCGCGATGATCGCCTCGGCCGCCCGCTACCTCGAGCCGACGGCCTTCCCCGGTTATCTGGGATGGGACGCCGAATCGTGAGCGCAGAGGTGGTGCTCTACGGTCGGCCCGGCTGCCACCTCTGCGACGAGGCCCGCGCCGCGATCCTCGCCTTCGGCGGGGTCGAGCTTCGTGAGATCGACATCGAGTCCGAGGATCGCCTGTTCGCTTCGATGCTCGAGCGGATTCCGGTGGTCGAGGTCGCGGGGCGGATCGTCAGCGAGCTCGAGTTCGACCGCGACGCATTTTCGGATGCGCTTCATACTGTTTCGCCGTGACCGACCCCGATCTCAGCGCCGGAGGCGCCGGCAACGGCACCGCGACCGGCCCCGCGGAACCCGCCCTCGGCGAGGGCGACCGGCTCTCGCTCGGGGTAGCGGCGCGGCTGTCACGGTACCTCCAGGTCCTGATCCAGGCGCGAAAGATGGGCCGCGAGACGATCTCCTCGCAGGAGCTGGCCGAGTACACGCACATCAACTCGACCCAGATCCGCCGCGACCTCTCGGGGTTCGGCAAGTTCGGCAAGCGGGGCGTCGGCTACCGGGTCGAGTCGCTGGTCTCCGAGATCCGCAAGATCCTCCACACCTCGGGCCAGCACAACATCGCCCTCTTCGGCGCCGGCAACCTCGGCCAGGCGATCGCCAGCTCGGCGATCTTCGCCGACCACGGGTTCAGGATCGTGGCGATCTTCGACGCCGACCCGAAGCTGGTCGGCTCGGAGCTCGGAGGCGTGCCGGTGCGAGCGCTCGCGGATCTGCAGGGAGTGGTCAGCGAGGAGGAGGTCGTGGTCGGCGTGCTCGCGGTCCCGGCGAGCGCCGCTCAGGAGGTTGCCGACCAGCTCGTCGAGGCGGGGGTGAAGATCATCTTCAACTACTCCGAGCAGCTTCTCCAGGTGCCGCCGGAGGTCACCGTCCATACCTCGAGCCCCGCGGTCGACCTGCTCTACGCGCTCTACTTCTACCTCGCCTAGCCGATGGCGACGGGCGGGACGGAGCGCTCAAGGAGTCTCGACCTCGAGCACACGCGCGAGGTCTTTGAGAGCTCGCAGGACTTCACGATCGGGCTCGAGGAGGAGTTCGCGCTCGTCGATCCGGACAGCCTCGATCTCGTGCACCGGTTCGAGGAGCTGCAGGCCTCGTGCCTCGAGGACGAGCTGCTGGCCGAATCGGTCGCCGGCGAGCTGATCGACACCGAGATCGAGATCCGCTCGGGCCGGGCCGAGAGCTTCGCCGAGGCGGTCGAGCTGCAGCGCGAGCGCCGCCGGCGGCTGTTCGACCGGGCGGAGCGCCTGGGGATCGCGCTCGCCGCCACCGGCACGCACCCGTGGGCGAACTACCTCGACCAGCGGATCATCCAGACCGAGCACTACAACCGCCTGCGCGAGGAGCTGCGCTGGGTCGCGCAGCGAAACAACACCTGGAGCCAGCACGTCCACGTCGGCATCCGCGGCGCCGACCGCGCGATCGCCGTCTGCGACCACCTGCGAGAGCTGCTGCCGCCGCTGCTGGCGCTGTCGGCGAACTCGCCCTTCCTCGATGGCCAGGACACGGGCCTGCACTCGATGCGCACCGAGATCTTCACCCGCACCTTTCCGCGCTGCGGGGTCCATGAGCCGTTCGGCGATTGGGCCACCTACGCCGATTTCATCGACCTGCTGACCGAGACCGGCAGGATCGTCGAGTCGACGCAGCTGTGGTGGAGCGTCCGTCCGCACCACACGTTCGGCACCGTCGAGCTGCGCATCTGCGACGCCCAGACAGGGGGCGACGAGGCCTTTGCGCTCGCGGCTCTGATCACCGCCTGCATCGCCCAGGCCGCGCTCGACTACGACCAGGGCGGGTTGCCCGAGCCGCTGCGCCAGCGCGAGATCGAGGAGAACCTCTGGCAGGCGATTCGCCACGGCTACGAGGGCACCCAGGTCGACTTCGCCCGCCGTCAGGTGGTCGAGACGCGGGCGGCGCTCGAACGGATCGTCGAGTGGGTGGAGCCGGCTCGGGCTGCGCTCGGGCTCGAGCTGGTGCTGCCCTCCGAGAACGGAGCCCAGCGGGCGCGGCGGGCGCTCGCCGAGGGGGCGACGCTGGCGGAGGTCTATCGCCAGTCCGTTGAGGAGACCCGGCGCACCTACGTGCCCGAGCGCGTCGCCGGCTGAGCCTCTAGGGCTTCACCTTCCACTTGAACTTCTCGACCGGCCCGGTGTTGCCGAAGGAGTCGATCGCGCGCACCTCGAGCGTGTGCTTGCCAGGCTTCACCTTCGCCTTGAACGGGCTCTTGCAGGGCTTGAACTTGGCCCCGTCGAGGCTGCACTCGAAGGTCGCGCCGGCGGGGTCGGAGATGAACTTGAACTTCGCCTTGCGCTTCGTCGAGCGCTTCTTCGGCTTCTTCGTGAACTCCACCTTCGGCCCCTTGGTGTCGACCTTGAAGGCGCCCGAGCCGGAGCCCGCACCGCCGAAGAAGTCCGTCACGTTGACCGCCAGCGTGTGGTTCCCGTCGGCGAGCTTCGTCGCCGGGGTGAAGGGCGAGCCACAGGCCTGGGCGGCGCCGCCGTCGACCGCGCAGGTGATCGTCTTCGGGTCGCCGTTGATCGTGAACGGGATCGACGGGGTCGAATCGCCGGTTGTTCCTGGCGACTGCACGGTGACGCTCGGCGGGGCAGGCGGGTTGGCCGGCACGGCGCCGAGCGCGTTGACGAGGCCGGCGCCCGATGCGCTCGGCGAGGGGGTTGCGGTGACCGGGACCGCGGTCGAGAGCTGCGCGGCCTTGATCTGGGCGACGCTCTGGGCCGGGTTGGCGTCGAGCTGCAGCGCCGCCACCGCCGCCGCGTGCGGAGCGGCGGCGGAGGTGCCGAAGAAGCGGTTACCGCCGCCGAAGAAGGTGGTCAGGCCGCCGTCGGTGGCGGAGATGTCGGGCTTTGCGAGCACCAGCGGCGCGCCCAGGGGCGGGGCCGGGAAGCCGGCCTCGACCGAGTCGAAGTAGAGGGTCACGGGACCGCGGGAGGAGAAGTTCTCGACCGTGCTGCTGTCGAAGTACGGCACCGCGGCGGTGCTCATCGCGTTGCCGGCGCCGTTGTGGCCGAAGATCGTCGGCCCGACGATGTCGCCACCGGTGCCGGTCGGATACTCGGTCGAGACGATCCGCGAGGGGCCGCCGAAGAGCACCCACTTGACCCTCGGGGTGCCGGCCGCGGTGACGCGTGGGATCGAGACCGTGAAGGTCTTGTTGGCCCCGGTGGTGTTGGCGAGGCTGACGAACTCGAATGGGAGCTGGGTCGTCGGGTTGACGTCGTTGGAGAAGTCGGTGATCGTCACCCCGTCGCGAACATAGGCGTCGAGATTGGTCGTCACGCCGCCCTGGGGCTCGGCCCACTGCAGATCCAGGCTGACGGTTCGGTTCGCGGCAACGGTGATCCCGAAGGTGGTGTCGACGCCGGCGCCCGGATCGAAGTCGAGGCAGTGCAGTCCCGGCACCACACCCGGACAGGCGCCGCCATCACGGAAGCTCGGGGTCTCCCAGGAGGCGATCCGGTTGGCGTCGGTGGTCGCGTTCGAGTTCGCCGCCGAGGAGTAGTAGGTGACGCCCTGTCCGGTGACGTGGTTGACGGCGACCGAGACCGGGCCGTCCTGGAAGAAGGGCTCGTCGAAGTAGGTGACGTCGTCGACGATCACCTTCGAGCCCGCGGTCGCGAGCGCCTCGATGTTGGCGGCGAAGTTGAACTCGCCCGTGAACGCGGTCGCGAAGGCGAGGTTGGCGCCCGGAGCCAGGTCGTGGACGAGCTGGGCCATCGCCCGGCCCTCGTCGGCGCCGCCGGAGTCCTGGAGGATCTGAACCGGGGTGGTTCGCCCGCAGGGGTTGCCGGGTCCGGGCAGGTCGCCGGAGGCGACGTCGGCGGCCTCGCCGCCGAGGGCGTTGTAGGAGTCGGAGAGCACGCCGACCGTGACCCCGTTGCCGTCGACGTTGTACTGCGTGCGCGCCAGCGCCGCCTGCAGCTGGGCGTCGCCCTCGGTGACCACCGAGCCGGTGCAGGTGCTGATCGAGGTCGCGGCTCCGCCGGCGGCACGGCCGCTCGTGATCGGAGTCAGGACCTCGGTCACCGAGGCGACCCCCGGGCTGCGGGCGAGATCGCGCAGATCTCGCTCGGCGACCGTCGCGGTGATCACCCGGTAGTGCGGGCTGACGCCGATCACGTCGGCGCCCGCGTTCGTGAGCCCGTCGACGCGAGCGCGGGTGCGCCCGCTGACCCGGACCTCGACGATCGCGTCGCCGCCGTCGCGGCTGATGCTGCCGGGTCCACGGGCAGGGAGCCCGATCGCCTCGGCCTGGTCGGCGGCGGAGGCGGAGCGCAGGTTCTGGCCGGCGAGCTGCTGCAGTCGGCTCGACAGGGGGCTCTCGGGGTCGGGCGTGAACGGGACGATGGCCAGTGCCTGTCCGCAGAGCGCCGCGCTCACCGCCACCGCGCCCGCGACCGCCTTCAGGGAGATCCTGCCGCCAAGCCTCATCACCACTCCGTTCCCGTCGTCCGTCTCACCAGGCCCACCTGAGTGCGGCCCCCGGCTGAGCTTGTACCGCACCCCGTAGCCGGCGTCAACCAAACCCTTGCATCGCCCCGCACTGGGCGTGTAGGTTCACGTCCGATGGAGCCGAGCGCCAGGGCAAGGGGCATCGCGGGGACCGTCGCCGTCGTGGCGGTGTTCGCCGTGCTCGCGGCGACGGCTGAAGCGGTGATCGTCGAGGGCTCAGGCGGCCGGGAGGCGAGCATCGCCCTGCGGTCAGGCGTCGCCGCGGAGGATGTTCCCGGCTCGCTCGCGACAGGCAGGGGCCAGCGCGACACCGGCGGCGACGTCAGCTACCACGGCGGCCCCGTGCTCCACGGCGTGACCACCTACGCCCTCTACTGGGACCCGGGGAACGCGTTCACGACCACGACCAAGAACCTGATCAACCAGTACTTCGCCGATGTCGCCCACGACAGCGGCACCGATGACAACAACTACGCGGTGCTCGGCGAGTACTCCGACGGCTCGGGGAGCATCGAGTACCTGCAGACGTTCGGCGGTGCGCTGGCCGACAGCAACGCCTATCCGGCGAGCGGGTGCACGCACGGCGCCATCTGTCTCACCGATGCCCAGCTCCGCGCCCAGCTCAACACCTTCATCACGGCCAACGGCCTGCCGAAGGGCATGTCGACGGAATACTTCGTCTTCACTCCGCCGAACGTGACCACGTGCTTCAACACCACCAGCACCTGCTCGGACGACACCTACTGCGCGTACCACAGCTTCACCGGTAGCGGTTCGACCACGATCCTGTACGCCGACCAGCCGTTCACGCTCTACGTTCCGGCGACCGCCAAGTCGTGCCAGTTCGACGGCAACTCGGCGATCCAGGAGCCAAACGGCGACATCGCCGATGTCGTCCTCAAGGCGGTCGGCCACGAGTCACGCGAGACGATCAGCGACCCGCGGCTCAACGCCTGGTTCGACGCGCAGGGAAACGAGCTGGATGACAAGTGCAATTCGACCGGGTCGGGGCTGGGCAGGGACCCGAGGGCGTTCCTGCCGACACTCGGCGGCAGCGCCGTAGCGGGCACGCTCTTCAACCAGGTCTTCAACGGCCACAACTACTACGAGCAGAGCGAGTGGAGCAACCTCCGCGGGTCATGCAGGATGTTGCCGGGCTCGAGCCCGGTGGCCGCCTTCACCGCGACCCCGACCGTCGTCTCGCCGGGCTCGCCGGTGGCGTTCAACGCCGGTGGATCGAGCGATTCCGACGGCACCATCAACGGCTACTCGTGGGACTTCGGCGATTCGAGCGGGGCGGGCAGCGGCCTGACCACCAGCCACGCCTACAGTGCGCCGGGCACGTACAACGTCCAGCTCACGGTGACCGACAACGACATCGACGCGCTCACGGGCAGCGTCAGCCATCAGGTGATCGTCACCCCGCCCCCGCCGCCGCCCGAGACCTCGATCGGCTCGCATCCCAAGAGCCGTGTGAAGACGAAGAAGAAGAAGGCGAAGGTGACGTTCACGTTCTCGGCCGGCGGGGGCGGAACGAGCTTTCAGTGCAAGCTCGACCAGGCCGCATTCGCGCCGTGCACCTCGCCGGACACCTTCAAGGTCAAGACCGGGAGCCACACGTTCACCGTCGCCGCAGTGGGTGCCGGAGGCGCGGATCCGACCCCCGCGGCCTTCTCGTTCAAGGTGAAGAGAAAGCGTCGCCACCACTGAGCTGGTGGGCCGCCGCGGCTGTCAAGACGCGGCGAAGCTGATAGACCCCAGGCGATGTCCACCGAGGAGCCAGGCCCGACCGCGCCCGACCAGGAAGAGCTGCAGCGCCGGCTCGAGGAGCAGCTGCGCCAGATCCGCGTCCAGGATCTGCTGCTCGAGAGCATCGCCAGCATCCTCAATCTGGCGGCGCGGCGAATCGCGAAGGAGGATGAGCGCGACCTCGAGCAGGGCAGGATCGGGATCGAGGCCGTCCGCGCGGTCGTCGATCTGCTCGACGAGGGGCCGCGCGAGCAGGTGCGCGAGGCGCTTTCGCAGGTGCAGATGCTCTATGTCCGGGAGACGAGCGGCGGCGGCGACGATGATCCCGGCCCGTCATCGGCACCCGCGCCGGAGAGCGCCAAGCCCGAGCCGCCGTCGCGGTTGTGGACCCCTGGCTCGCCCTGAATCCGGCGCGGTCGCTACGCTACCGGCGCCTCGCGGCCGGAGCATCCCCGGCCGCTTCTGACTGAATAGACCCTTACGGAGGACCTGTCTTGACCGATTTCCTGACCGACTACGGCGTCCTGATCGCGCTCGTTTGCGCCGGTGCCGCAGTGCTCTACGGCGCCCTGGTGACCCAGCGGCTGCTGCGTCGCTCCCCCGGCAACGAACGCATGCAGGAGATCTCCGGCGCCGTTCAGGAAGGTGCCAAGGCCTACCTCAACCGCCAGTACATGATCATCGCGATCGTCGCCGTTCCGCTGGCGATCCTGATCGCCATCCTCCAGAACGTGCCGACCGCGATCGGCTTCGTGATCGGCGGCGCCCTCTCCGGCGCCGCCGGCTTCATCGGCATGAACCTCTCCGTACGAGCGAACGCACGCGTGGCCGAGGCAGCGCGCGGTGGCGTGCCGCCGGCGCTCGACGTTGCCTTCAAGGGCGGGTCGGTCACCGGTCTGCTCGTCGTCGGCCTCGCCCTGCTCGGGGTCGCCGGCTACTTCGGCATCCTGATCCTCACCGACCACACCGACAAGGAGGCCGTCGACGCGCTGATCGGGCTTGGCTTCGGTGGCTCGCTGATCTCGGTCTTCGCCCGGCTCGGCGGCGGCATCTTCACCAAGGCCGCCGACGTCGGTGCCGACCTCGTCGGCAAGGTCGAGGCCGGGATTCCCGAGGACGACCCGCGCAACCCGGCCGTGATCGCCGACAACGTCGGCGACAACGTCGGCGACTGCGCCGGCATGGCTGCGGACCTGTTCGAGACCTACGCGGTGACGACCGTCGCCGTGATGTTGCTCGGCGTGCTCACCTTCTCCACCGACTTCGCCCGCGAGGTCTCCCTGTATCCGCTGATCCTCGGCGGGGTCGCGATCCTCGCCTCGATCGTCGGCGCGCTGGCGGTGAGGACGACCACGGACAAGGTCGAGGGCGCGCTCTACCGCGGCCTGATCATCTCGGCGTTGATCTGCGCGGCGCTCTTCTACCCGATCACCGACTGGCTGATGAGCGATGCGCTCTCGCTCGGGGTCAGCGATCCGGGCAGCGCCCTGTTCGGCACATCGGTCAGCGACCTCTGGTTCTGCGCGCTGATTGGGCTCGTCGTCACCGGCGGCCTCTTCGTGATCACCGACTACTACACCTCGACCCGGTTCCGGCCGGTGAAGACGATCAGCCAGGCTTCGGTCACCGGCCACGCGACCAACATCATCCAGGGACTCGCGCAGGGCTTCCAGTCCGCGGTCGCGCCGGCGCTCCTGATCGCGCTGGCGATCTTCGGCGCCAACGAGCTCGCCGGCATCTATGGGATCGCGATCGCGGTCACCGCCCAGCTCTCGCTCTGCGGGCTGATCGTCGCGCTCGACGCCTTCGGGCCGATCACCGACAACGCCGGCGGGATCGCCGAGATGGCCGAGCTGCCCGAGTCGGTCCGCAACGTCACCGACCCGCTGGACGCGGTCGGAAACACGACCAAGGCCGTGACCAAGGGCTATGCGATCGGCTCCGCCGCGCTCGCCGCCCTGGTCCTGTTCGCCGCCTTCCAGATCGAGCTCGCAGCGGAGCCGGGCGGCGAAGGCCTGATCTTCCAGATCTCCGAGCCGGCCGTGCTTATCGGCCTCTTGATCGGCGGGATGATGGTCTACCTGTTCTCGTCATTCGCGATCGAGGCGGTCGGCCGGGCCGCGGCACAGGTCGTCGAGCAGGTCCGTAAGCAGTTCCGCGAGCACCCCGGGATCATGGAGGGGACCGAGAAGCCCGACTACGCGGACACGGTCAGCATCGTCACCGCGGCGGCCCAGCGCGAGATGATCCTGCCCTCGCTGATCCCGATCATCGTTCCGGTGATCGTCGGCATCATCAGCGTCAAGGCGCTTGGCGGCCTGCTGATCGGCGTGATCGTCGTCGGCCTCTTCATGGCGCTCTCGATGACCGCCGGCGGCGGCGCCTGGGACAACGCCAAGAAGCTGATCGAGGACGGCGCCTTCGGCGGCAAGGGCTCGGAGGCCCACGCCGCGTCGGTCACCGGCGACACGGTCGGCGACCCCTACAAGGACACCGCCGGGCCGGCGATCAACCCGATGATCAAGGTCGCCAACATTGTCGCGATCCTGATCATCCCGATCGTCCACTTCTAGGTCCGCGGCCGCGGTAGGATCGAGCCGGCAGCAGGTCGGGCCGATCGTGGAAGGGATACCAATGAAGCGCAGGCTCCTGTTCGTACTGGCGATCGCGGCGACGCTCGGCCTGGTGGCCGGCGCGCTGGCGAAGACCAACAACCTGACCGGGAAGTTCCAACACGACGCGAACTCGTCGATCTCGCTCGACGTGAAGCTGAGCGCCAAGGGCAAGCCGAAGAAGATCACCGGCGGCGCCTTCGCCCACGTCGACCTCGTCTGCAACGACGGCAGCCTGGCCGAGGCGCAGGGCAACCTCGCCGCGATGGCGCTGAAGAAGCAGGGCTCCTCCTACAGCTTCAAGCTCGGCAGCCTGAGCACCGACTTCCTCCTCCACGGGACGCTCGACAAGAAGGGCAAGAAGGCCGAGGGCGCGGTCACGATCGTGATCAATCAAGGCGAGCACCCGCCGTGCATCGCCGACAACTCGGCGTTCACGGCCTCGAAGTAAGCGTCTATAGGGGCGCTCGACCAGCTCGATTGCGGTCGATGGGTCGAGGGATTTGACGCGGCGAGGATGCCGTGAGAGGATCGCCGCGGCTCGGAACAGGGTGCTCGCACGGGAGGTGCAGCGATGCGTCGCACAGGAGGTGCAGTGGTGAACGCGAACGGTGGCCGCGGGCTTCGGGGCGGGCTCCTGCTCGCTTTCGCGCTCATCCTTGCGATCGCCGGGACCGCGGCACCCGCGCACGCGTTCGTCTACTGGGCCAACGCCGGGACCAGCGCCAGCGGCACGACGATCAGCCGCGCGAACCTCGACGGCTCGGGCGTGAGCGCGAGCTTCATCGGCGGTGCCGACGGCCCCGTGGGTGTAGAGGTGAACGGAACGCACCTGTTCTGGTCCGACGCCGTCAGCCCGAGTTGCTCGGGCACGACGATCAGCCGCGCGAACCTCGACGGGACCGGCGCGAACCCGAGCTTCATCAGCGGCGTCAACTGCGCACATGAGATCGCCCTGGACAGTTCATTCATCTACTGGGCCAACCGCGGCCCGAACGGGACCGGGACCACGATCGGCCGCGCCAGCCTCGACGGCTCCGCGCCCAACAACAGCTTCATCGCCGGCGGCGACGGTCCCTGGGGGGTGGCGGTCACACCGACCCACATCTACTGGACCAACCGCGACCAGACATCTGGCAGCTCGTGCGGAGGCTCAATCGGCCGCGCGAACCTCGACGGCTCAGCGGCGAACCAGAGCTTCATCACCGGCGTGAACGGTCCGACCGGTATCGCGGTGAACGGCACCCATGTCTTCTGGTCCAACGGGTGTGGCACCTCGATCGGCCGAGCCAACCTCGACGGCTCTGCGGTCAACCAGAACTTCATCACCGGAGCGTTCCAGCCCGCGGGCGTCGCG
Organism: Solirubrobacterales bacterium; assembly: GCA_036561205.1. Classification (GTDB taxonomy): domain Bacteria; phylum Actinomycetota; class Thermoleophilia; order Solirubrobacterales; family 70-9; genus WHSW01. The sequence goes on along the minus strand of DATBPT010000049.1, from coordinate 1,411 downwards.
GTCGACGCGAGCTCGGTCTACTGGGCGAACTTCGCAAACTCGACCGCGACGGGCGGCGGGACGACGATCGGCCGGGCGAACCTCGATGGCTCGGGCGCAAGCCAGAGCTTCATCGATGGGGCCAGCAGCCCGACCGGGATCGCTGTCGACGGGTTGCCCGTGACGCCGCCACCCGTAGACAACGGCGCCTGCGAGCGGGCGAGGGACAAACTGGCGAAGGCGAAGGCGAAGCTCAAGACGGCGAAGGAGAAGCTCAAGGAGCTCAAGCAGCAGAACGCCGCGCAGCCGAAGATCGAGAAGGCGAAGAAGAAGGTCAAGAAGGCGAAGAAGAAGGTCAAGAAGGCGAAGGCAGCCAGGCAGGAGGCGTGTTCGTAGGGAACGCCTGGCCGGCTCAGCGGCGCTCGACCAGCTCGACCCGGTAATCGTCCGGGTCGCGGACGAAGCAGATCCGCGAGCCGCCCTCGCGGACGGAGTAGGGTGGCCGCTCGGGCTCGATTCCAACCGCGGCGAGGCCTTCGAGGGTGGCGTCGAGGTCCTCGGTCGCGAGCGCGATGTGGCCGTAGCCGGTGCCGATCTCATACGGCTCGGTGCGGCCGTGGTTGAGGGTGAGCTCGAGCCGGGGCCCGTCGCCGGGGAGCCCGAGGAAGCAGTTGGTCGCGCTCTCGCCGACCGGGAAGCGGCGCAGCTCCTCGAAGCCCAGCTTCTCGTAGAAGCGCACGGAGCGGTCGAGGTCGAGGACCCGGTAGCAGGTATGGATCAGCTCGCTCATCGCAACCAGGCTAACGCGGCCATATAGTCGCCGCCGTGTCGGAGCCCGTCAACGTCAGCGACTACGAGCGCCTCGCCGCCGAGCGCCTGGAGCCGGGCGTGCATGGTTACTTCGCCGGCGGCGCCGGCGATGAGCGCACTCTGCGCGACAACGTCGCCGCCTTCGGCCGCCATAGCCTGCACCCGCGGGTTCTGGTCGACGTCGGCGAGGTCAGCACCCGGACCACCGTCCTCGGCACTGAGATCTCGATGCCGTTGCTGGTCGCGCCCGTCGCCTTCCAGCGTCTCGTCGACGCCGATGGAGAGGTGGCGATGGCGCGCGCGGCGGCGGCCGCCGGGACGATCATGACCCTGTCGACGATCGCGACCTCGCATCCGGCAGAGGTTGCGGCCGAGGCGCCACCGGCGCCGCGGTGGTTTCAGCTCTACTGCTTCAGCGACCGCGGGGTCACCAGATCGCTGATCGACGAAGCCGTCGACTCGGGCTTCGAGGCGATCGCGCTTACGGTCGATGCGCCGCGCGCCGGACGGCGTGAGCGGGACCTGCGCACCGGCTTCGTCGTCCCGGCGGACGTGACCGCGCCCGCGGTTGCGGCCGCGGTTGGCTCCCAGCGGCCGATCAGCGTCAGCGAGGTGTTCGACT
>DATBPT010000048.1:0-9861 GCA_036561205.1 Solirubrobacterales bacterium | reverse complement strand
ATCGTCTCCGGGATCCCCACCGGGATCCAGAAATGGTGGACCAACCCCGACCAGATCTTCGTGGTGATGATGCCCTTCGTCGCCCTGGCGGTGATCGTCGCGATCGTCTTCGTCCAGGAGGGCCAGCGCCGGATCCCGATCCAATATGCGAAACGAATGGTGGGCAGACGCCAGACCGCGGGCGGATCGACCTACATGCCGCTGCGCGTGAACATGGCCGGCGTGATCCCGGTCATCTTCGCCGCTTCGATCATGGCCTTCCCGCCCACCATCGGCCAGCTCCTCAACACCCCCGCGGCGCTCGACTTCGCCGCCTTCTTCAGCCCGTCGAGCTGGGCCTACGTGGTCGGCGAGGTCTTCTTCATCATCATCTTCACCTACTTCTACACGGCGGTCACCTTCAACCCGGTCGACCAGGCCGACAACCTGAAGAAGTACGGCGGCTTCATTCCCGGCGTCAGACCCGGCCGACCTACCGCCGAATACCTGGACCGGATCCTCTCCAGGCTCACCTTCCCCGGGGCTCTGTACCTCGGCGCCGTCGCCGCGCTGCCGACGATCCTGATCAACCAGACCTCGGCCAACTTCTTCTTCGGCGGCACCTCGATCCTGATCGTCGTCGGCGTCGCGCTCGACACGGTCAAGCAGCTCGAGTCGCAGCTGATGATGCGCAACTACGAGGGCTTCCTGAAGTAGTCGCCACGTTGCGCGCGCGACGTGCGCGTCCGGCGCCGTCACGCTGGCGCGATGCCGAGGGTTGTCAACCTATCTGCCCCGCAGAGGGGTAAGAAGGCGACAACCCCTCGGCGCGGGGTGGATCCGTGAGCGCCATCGACGCGCTGATCGCGGAGTTGGCTGAGGCCCAGCACGGCGTCGTCGCCTTGCGGCAGCTGCGGGGGCGGGGTGTCTCCGACAAGGCGGTGCGCGTCCGGCTCGCCGACCAGCGCCTTCACCCGCTGTTTCGCGGGGTCTTCGTCGCCGGCCGCCGTCGGCCGAGCCTGCGGGGTCGCTGGCTGGGGGCCACCCTGGCGCTCGGCGACGACGCCCTGCTCAGCCACCGCGACGCGGCGGTCCTGCTCGGGCTCGCGCGCGAGCACCGACCGCGGGTCGACGTGACGGTTCCCGCTCGTACGGCGCGCTCCCGACCCGGGGTCCGTGCCCACCGCAGCACGACGCTCACCGCCGCCGACCGTACGCAAGAGGATGCGATCCCAGTCACCTCCGTGCCCCGGACGATGCTCGACAACGCCGCCTTGGTCGATGAGCAGGCGCTTCGCCGCATGTACGCGAAGGCCGAGCGCGCCGGGATCCTGGACGTGAGCGCGTTCGAGGAGCTGCTTGCGCGCAGCAACGGTCACCGCGGATTCACGCCGCTCGCCGCCCTGATCGACTATGACCCGACGAGGCTCGCGAACGCGGACTCGGTCTTCGAGATCGAGCTGCTCGAGTTGCTCCAGCGAAACGAGGTCCCGCCGCCGCTTGCCAACGTCCTCGTAGCCGGCCATCTCGTCGACGTCTACTGGCCGTCGGCGAGGCTCGTCGTCGAGCTCGACGGCTTCGAGTTCCACCGCGATCGCGAGGCCTTCGAGCGGGATCGGCGCAAGCTCGCCGAGCTTCGCCGCGCCGGCTACGAGGCCGTGGCGTTCACCTGGAGGCAGCTGGAGGACGATCCGGGCTGGGTGCTGGAGACGATCGCCGAGTTGCTCGAGCGCGGCCGGCGGCGGCAGCGAGCGGGCGTGAGCCTCTAGGCTCTCCGTCCGATGTCCGAGCTCAACCTCATCCTCCTCGGCCCACCCGGATCGGGTAAGGGAACGCAGGGCGAGCGCCTGCAGGAGGACTTCGACCTGCCCTATTACGCCACCGGGGACATCCTTCGCGCCGCGGTCCGCGAGGGCACCGAGATCGGTAAGCAGGCGAAGGACTTCATGGACCGGGGCGACCTGGTCCCCGACGAGGTGATCATCGGCGTGATCGCCGAGCGGATCGACGGCAAGGAGGCCGAGGACGGCTTCATCCTCGACGGCTTCCCGCGCACCGAGCCCCAGGCCGAGGCGCTGGACGAGAAGCTGGCCGAGCTCCACCGCGAGGTCTCGGCCGCGGTCCTGATCGAGGTCCACACCGACGAGGTCGTCCGCCGGTTGGGGGGCAGGCGCACCTGCCCCAACGGCCACATCTTCCACGTCGAGTTCGACCCGCCAGCCAGCGAGGGCGTCTGCGACGTCTGCGGCGAGCCGCTCGCGGTCCGTGACGACGACAAGCCGGAGGTGATCCGCAACCGGCTCGACACCTACAACTCGAAGACCGCGCCGCTGATCGGCTACTACGAGGCGCGCGGGGTGTTGAAGCGCGTCGACGGCGACCAGGACCCCGAGAAGGTGACCGAAGGCATCCACAAGTTGCTTGCGACGCTGGCGATGGAGGAGGAGGCTTAGCCCGGATGTACAGAGGCGGGATCATCCTCAAGAGCCCGGAGCAGATCGAGCAGATGGCGGCCGCCGGCGCGATCCAGGCCCGCTGCCTGAAGATCCTGCGCTCGAAGATTCGCCCCGGGGTGACCACCGACGAGCTCGACCTCGCCGCCGAGCGGTTCATCGCCTCGCAGGGCGCGACGCCCTCGTTCCTCGGCTACCGCGGCTATCCGGGCTCGATCTGCGCTTCGCCGAACTCGATGGTCGTGCACGGGATCCCGGGGCCCTACGAGCTGCGCCGGGGCGACATCCTCTCGCTCGACGTCGGCGTCACCCACCAGGGCTGGGTCGCCGACGCCGCGATCACGGTCGGCGTCGGCGAGATCACACCCGCCGCGCGGCAGCTGCTCGAGACCACGGAGGCGTCGCTGTTCGCCGCCGTCGAGCAGGCGGTGCCCGGCAACCACCTCGGCGACGTCTCCCACGCCGTGCAGAAGCGGGTCGAGGCCGAGCATCTGTCGATCATCCGCTCGCTGGTCGGCCACGGCGTCGGCCGCGACATGCACGAGGACCCCCAGGTGCCCAACTACGGCGAGCCGGGCAAGGGCCCCGAGCTGGAGCCGGGGATGGTGATCGCGATCGAGCCGATGGTCAACGCCGGCGGGCCCGACGTCCGCCTCGGCGACGACAACTGGGCGGTCTACTCGGCCGATGGCTCGTTGGCGGCGCACTTCGAGTTCACCGTCGCCGTCACCGAGGACGGCCCCCGCATCCTCACGCCCTGGCATCTGCCCTAGAGACCGCAACCCTGCGTCAGGCGTACTGTTGAACAGGTAATGCGGAGGGGACTGCTGACCTGCCTGCTCGCCCTCGTTTTCCCGGCGGCCGCCGCGGCGACCCCGGGGGACCTGGACCCGACCTACTCCCGCGACGGCTACGTCGGCATCGCCCTCGGTGAGGCCGCGAGGGCGACCGCGATTGCGCTCGACCCGCAAGGGCGGGCGGTCGTCGCCGGGCCGGTCTCCGAGACGGAGGGCGAGCCGGCGGGCGCGATCGGGGTCGCCCGCCTGACCGCGGACGGCAAGCTCGACCCCAGCTTCTCGGGCGACGGCAAGGCGCTTTACGAGGCCGGCGCCGCGGTCCGCGTCGGCGACGTCGCCGTCGACGACCTCGGCCGGATCGTCGTCGGAGCGTCCGCCGCCGGCGACCTGCTCGCGCTGCGGCTCACCGACGACGGCTCGCCGGACCCGGCGTTCTCGGGCGACGGGATCGCGCGCGCCGACGCCGGCGGCGACGAGGGCGGCGGCGACATGGTGCTCGGCCCGAGCTCGACCGCGACACTCGGCGGCAGCAGCTGCGCCGCCGGGAAGTGTCGCTTCGTGCTCGCCCGCTTCGACGCCGCCGGCGCACCCGACCCGGGATTCGGTACGGGCGGGATAGTCCTCACCTCGTTTCCCGGCGACTGGGCCGTGATCAACGACCTCGCCGCGACCGCGGGCGGGGGCGTGCGGGCGGCCGGCGACACCCGCACCCAGTACCACGAGCTGGCGATCGCCCAGTACACAGCCTCCGGGACGCTCGACCCGAGCTTCAACGGCGGCGGGCTGGCGGTGATCTCCGAGAACACCCAGGGGGCGCTCTCGATCGTCGTCGACTCCGCCGGGCGGATGCTCGGCCTCGGCGGCTTCGGCCTCCTCTACCGGGTCACCGCGCAGGCGGCGATCGACCCGAGCTTCTCGCGCTCGTACATGCCCCGGGGCGCGTTCACGATCGACTCGCGCGACCGTGTGGTCGCGGCGGGGGCGGCCGGCGGCTGCTCCCGCGGTTGCGTACCGCTCGACACCGTCGTCGGGCGCGCCGACGCGGGCACCGGCGCGGTCGACAAGGGCTTCGGCGGCAGCTCCTTCGGCGACCGCGCGCTTGCCGATCTCGGCGCCGGGCCCGACGGCGCCTACGCGGTTGCCACCGACGAATCCGACCGCCCGCTGACCGCCGGCTACGCCGACGACAAGATCGCGGTCGCCCGGTTCGAGGCCGCCGCCGGCCCACCCGACCAGGACGCCGACCGGGTGCGGGACCCGCGCGACGCCTGCCCGCTTCGGTTCTCGCACCGCGCCAACGGCTGCCCGTTGATCAAGCGAAGGCTGACGCTGCAGGGGCCCAAGCGCGCCGACCTCTGGCTCGGGAGGATCCGCTCGTCGCAGGATCGCTGCCTCCAAGACCAGACCGTGCGCGTGTTCAAGCTGCGGGCAGGCAGGGACGAGCCCACCACCCAGGCGACCACGGACGACGACGGCCACTGGAGCGCCGACGCCAACCCGCGCCCCGGCACCTACTACGCGCGGGTCGAGCGCAATTTCAGGGAGCGGCTCGGCGCCTGCGCCAGGGCGCGCTCGCATGCGGTCACGATCCGTGGCTGAGCTTGCCGTGGGTGAGCGACGCTCAGGCATGGCGAATTGGCGCCTGGTTGCTATATTCCATCGTCGGCCTCCGGGCCGTTTCGTTGTGCCCACCGTCCGATTCATGGGGCGGGCGGGCCTTCTCACGTAAGTTGTTGATCGATACGACCCACGAAGGGCCGATGAAGGTACGAACGTCCGTAAAGCCGATGTGTGAGCGATGCCGGGTGATCCGGCGGCGCGGCGTCGTGCTCGTGATCTGTACGAACCCCCGGCACAAGCAGAGGCAGGGCTAGAGACTTAGATGGCAAGGATCGCAGGCGTAAACCTGCCACTGAACAAGCGGGTCGAGGTTGGACTCACATACGTGCACGGCGTCGGGCGCTCGACCGCCAACGAGCTGCTGAAGAAGGTCGGGGTCGAACCCGATACCTACGTCAAGGACCTGACCGAAGAGGAGACGGTGAAGCTCCGCGACGCAGTCGAGGAGCTCGAGGTCGAGGGCGACCTGCGCCGCGAGCGCTCGCAGAACATCAAGCGGCTCTCCGAGATCGGCTCCTACCGCGGCCTGCGCCACCGGCGCGGCCTGCCCACCCGCGGCCAGCGCACGAAGACCAATGCCCGCAGCCGCAAGGGGCCGCGGCGGATGAGCATCGCCGGCAAGAAGAAGCCGCCGGCGAAGAAGTAGGGAGACCGAGTGCCGCAACCAAAGAAGGGCAAGGGACGCGCCCGCCGCCGGGTGAAGAAGAACGTCCCCTACGGAATCGCCCACATCAAGACTTCGTTCAACAACACGATCGTCACGATCACCGATCCCGAGGGCAACGTGGTCTGCTGGGAGTCCGCCGGCTCGGCCGGTTTCAAGGGCTCGCGCAAGTCGACCCCGTTCGCGGCTCAGGTGACCGCCGACGCCGCCGCCCGCAAGGGCATGGAGCATGGCGTCGAGCGGGTCGAGGTGCACGCCAAGGGCGCCGGCTCGGGCCGCGACACGGCGATCCGCTCGCTGCAGGCAGCCGGCCTCCAGGTGACCACGGTCAAGGACGTGAGCCCACAGGCCCACAACGGCTGTCGGCCGAAGAAGCGGCGGAGGCCCTAGCGATGGCCAGAGACACCGGACCGCAGTGCAAGCAGTGCCGCCGCGAGGGCCAGAAGCTGTTCCTCAAGGGCGAGCGCTGCATGACCGAGAAGTGCGGCGTCGAGCGCCGCTCGTATCCGCCCGGCGAGCACGGCCGCGGCCGCGTGCGCGCCTCGGAGTACCGCAACCAGCTGCGCGAGAAGCAGAAGGCGCGGCGTTTCTACGGCGTGCTCGAGCGCCAGTTCGCGGGCTACTACGAGAAGGCCTCGCGCCAGGAGGGCGTCACCGGCGACAACCTCCTGCGGATCCTCGAACGGCGCTTCGACAACGTCTTGGTGCGGCTCGGATTCGCCGCCTCCAGGCGCCAGGCGCGGCAGCTGATCAACCACGGCCACTGGCTGATCAACGGCCGTCGCGTAGACATTCCCAGCTATCAGGTCCGTCCCGAAGACGTGATCACGATTCGGCCCGACTCGGGCGCCATGGACACCATTCGCCAGGCGACCGAGCTGACCGCCGCGGTTCCCCCGTGGCTGCAGGCCGATCACGACGCCCTGACGGCGAAGGTGCTCAGGCTGCCGGAGCGCAGCGAGATCACCGCGCCGATCCAGGAGCAGCTCATCGTCGAGCTCTATTCCAAGTAGAGCTCCCCCCGTACTCGACCCAAGTGAGGAAGCAATGACCACCCTGCCCGAGTTTCAGATTCCGAAGATCACCAGCGAGGACATCGACGAGAAGTCCGGAACGTTCGTCGTCGAGCCGCTCGACAAGGGCTTCGGCTACACGTATGGGAACTCGCTCCGGCGCGTTTTGCTCTCCTCGCTCGGCGGCGCGGCGATCAAGAGCGTCCGGATCGAGGGCGTAGCCCACGAGTTCTCGACCGTCGCCGGCGTCAAGGAGGACGTCACCGACATCGTCCTCAACCTCAAGGACATCGTCATCCGCATGCACACCGACGCCGACGAGGTCGAGGCGCCGCTCGTCGCCACCGGTCCGGGTGAGGTCAAGGCCAAGGACATCGATCTCCCGGCCGGGGTCGAGATCCTGAACCCGGACGCGCCGATCGCGACGCTCGAGAAGCGGACCAAGCTCGAGATGTACCTGACGATCGGCCGTGGCCGCGGCTACTCGCCGGCGGAGGAGAACAAGTCGGAGGACCAGCCGATCGGCGTGATTCCGATCGACTCGATCTTCTCGCCGATCCGCCGCGCCTCCTACGAGGTCGACTCGGCTCGCGTCGGCCAGCGGACCGACTTCGACAAGCTCACGCTCGAGGTCGAGACCGACGGCTCGATCGAGCCAGGCTCGGCGGTCCGCGAGGCGGCCGAGATCCTGATCAAGACGATGGCGATCTTCACCGATGCGGACCGGGTCGAGGAGCTGACGGCGCGTGACGCGCTCGACGGCGCCGGGGCCGAGTTCGCCCCGCTCGGGGGGGCGCCCGCCGAGGGCGATGACCGCCTGATCGAGGAGCTCGAGATCGGTGTCCGCGCCTACAACTGCCTCAAGCGCGCCGGGATCCAGACCGTCGGCGATCTCGTCCAGCGCTCCGAGTCGGAGCTGAACGCGATCCCCAACTTCGGCAAGCGAAGCACCGAAGAGGTGATGGAGGCCCTGCACGCGCTCGGCCTCGCGCTCCGCGACGAGTAGGTAGCTTCCCGGGCTCGAACCATGCGTCACGCCAAGCAGAGGAACAAGCTCAGCCGCGACAGCGCCCACCGGCGGGCGCTGATGCGCAACCTCTGCCGCGACCTGATCGAGCATGAGCGGATCAAGACCTCGCAGGCGAAGGCCAAGGCGGTGAAGCCGAAGTTCGAGAAGCTGATCACGCTCGCCAAGCGCGGCGACCTGCACGCGCGCCGGCAGGCGCTCTCGGAGCTCGGGCAGGACAAGTTCCTGGTCCACAAGCTGTTCGAGGAGGTCGCGCCGCGCTACTCCGAGCGACCGGGTGGCTACACGCGGATCGTCAAGCTCGGCCCGCGCCGCTCGGACTCGACCGAGATGGTCTTCATCGAGCTCGTCTAGCGGACCCGGCCGCGCTCTCGCGGGAGTTGTTTGTGTTTAGTCTCGGGCCGTGCCCACCGCGCGGCTGACGATCGCCTATGACGGCTCCCGCTTCGCCGGCTGGGCCGCGCAGCCGGGCCAGCGCACGGTCCAGGGCGAGCTCGAGTCGGGGCTGGAGCGGATCCTCGGCGAGCGGGTCGAGCTCACGGTGGCCGGGCGCACCGACGCCGGCGTCCACGCCAGCGGCCAGGTGGCGAGCTTCGAGCACGAGCGCGAGCTTCCGGACGGCGCCGCGGAGCGGCTGAACGCGGTCCTGCCCCATGACGTTGCGGTGCTGGCGGCCGAGGCCGCTGCCGACGGCTTCGACGCTCGCCGCTCGGCGCTGGCGCGGATCTATCGCTACCGGGTCCTGGCCTCGACCGTGCGCGATCCGTTCGAGGAGCGCCGGGCGCTGTGGTGGCGCCACCCGCTCGACCGCGGCCTGCTCGACCGCGCCGCCGCGGCGGCCGTCGGCCGCCACGACTTCACCGCCTTCACCCCCACCCAGACCGAGCACGTGCTCTTCGTCCGCGACATGCTGCGCTGCGAATGGAGCTCGCAGGGGGACGTGCTGACGCTGGAGCTCGAGTCCGAGGCGTTCATGCGCAACATGGTCAGGGTGCTGGTCGGGACGATGCTCGAGATCGGCGGCGGGCGGCGCACGCTCGAGGACTTCGAGGCCCTGCTCGCCGGAGCGCCGCGCGACCGGGCCGGCGAAACCGCCCCGGCGCAGGGGCTCTACCTGGTCGGCGTTCGTTACTGACCGTTGCGGGACTAATCGGCCGCCTGAGGCCGGACCTCGGCGCTCGGGATCGAGGTCGCGCGAGTTGCGGGAACCTCGCCGCGGCGCAGCGGACGGCGAACCTTGACCCGCTCGGCGACGAGGTAGGAGCCGACGACGAGCAGGGCGGCGAGAACCTGAGCGCCGATCGTCTCCCAGTAGGGGTAGATCTCGAACCAGGAGCCCATCCACTCGGGGACCGCGAACGGGGTCGGGTGCATGCCGATCCAGCCGAGCTCGGCGAACGAGAGCGCCGTGCCGCCGATCATCACCACGAGCACGATCGCGACCATGACCCCGGTCAGGATCAGCATCTTGCGGTAGGGCAGCTTGTGGTGCAGCCAGAAGGTCAGCACCCCGACCACGGCGGTCGCCGCGAGGCCGATCGCCACGCCCTCGAGCACCGTCGCCGTGCCGCTCTGAAGCTGCAGGTTCTGCAGGAACAGCACGACCTCGAAGCCCTCGCGGTAGACGCTCGTGAACCCGAGCAGGACGAGCCCGAGGACGGCCGCGATCCCGGTCCGGGCGAGCACCTTGCGGCGCTGGCGGTGGTGGCGGCCGATCCATTCCGACCAGTAGACCTTGTGCACGAACCAGTTCAGGACCACGAGCAGGACGACGATCGCGATGAAGCCGGTGATCGCCTCGAGCTTGGGCCCGAGTGGGGAGGCGACGTCGAGCAGTGCCTGGACCACGAACCAGGTGGCGATCGTGGCGATGAACGCGATCGCGGCACCGCCGGCCATCGGCTTGCGCTTCGACCGGTTGGCGCCGAGCAGGCTGGCCGAGACGGCGGCGAAGATCAGTACCGCCTCGAGGCCCTCGCGAAAGACGATCATCCCCGAGTTGAAGACGACCGTGGCGTGGCTCTGCGGCCCGGACACCTCGGTCGGGTCCGTGGGCCCGGTCTGCGCTGTCGCCATCAGGTAGACGAGCCCGGCGACGACGGCGAGGCCGGAGAGCCACCATGCGAGGCGGGTACGAGCCTGGGCGTCGCGGCGGTCCATAGTTAGGGCACCCTAATACATTTCCCGTGGCGACGCCCGGCGTCCCGGGCCAGGCATGCCGGCGGCGGGCGGTCCGTCCGTAGAATCGACCGCCGGCCGACTGTTACCAAGATGCTCGTCCTGCTCACAAACGACGACGGAATCGGCG
>DATBPT010000047.1:0-32699 GCA_036561205.1 Solirubrobacterales bacterium | reverse complement strand
GCTTCCGGTTGAGCTCTCGAACCTGGCGACGCCCTGGACCGCGTCGGGGCCGCTGGGGCGCTTGAACTCGTCCCACCGGTCGCCGAGCTCGCCCGGGACGCCGGCGCCGACCGCGATCACGAGCGCGATCAGGGCGCCGAGCACCGCGGAAGCCGCGGTCGCCCGGGGCGTGACCTCGATTCGCGGCAGGACGCCGTGGCGGCGGCTGAGCGCCAGCGCGCATTGGAGGAGGCCGACGCCGATGCAGATCGCGAGTACCAGCCCCAGCATCTGATCGCGCTGAGCGTCGGCGACCTCCGTCAGCAGGCCATCGGCGAGCTCGTCGCGCTGCGTCGCGGCGACGATCAGGATCGCACTGCCCGCGGCAGTCAGGAACAGCGTCGGCGCCGCCTCGAGGCGCCGCGGATAGATCAAGATCAGGACCGCGACCGCGACCGCGACCTCGATCGCACCGCCGCGAGACAGCGTGTAGAAGGCCGTCAGGGCCATCATCGGCACCGCCGCGGCGGCCAGCGCCTGGCCCGCGATCGTGCGGCCACGCAACGCCATCGTCAGCATCAGCGGGATCCCGACCGCGATCAAGGCGGCGAGGCCGTTCCAGTAGTTGAGCGGGTAGTTGAGCCGCGGCTGGGCGACGGCGAGGTCCCCCGGGCCGAAGCTCGCCTGGTCGAACCAGCCGGGGTGCAGCCGCGATAGCAGCGCGATCAGGCCGAGCACCGCGATCGCCGCTCCCGCCGAGCCGACCGTTCGACGCAGGCCTTCGCGGTCCTGAACCGCGAACGCGAGCACGAAGACGCCGAGATAGGTGAGCACCCGTCCGAGCTCGAGCACACTGCGCTCGGCGCTCTCCGACCAGCCGATCGCGATCCCGGTCCAGGCCGCGAATGCCGCCAGGATGGCGATCAGGATCCATCCCGGGCGCCCGATCCGCCCGAAGGCGATGATCCCGGACGCCGCGCCGATGAGCACGATCCACCAGGCCGCGACCCCCACTTCGCTGCGGATCGCGACCCCGTATCCGCCGTTTCGGAGCCCCAGAGCGAGGACGAGCGCAAAGGGCAACACCCAACCTGCGATCGCGGGACCGCTGCCGGCGTGCAGTCGAAGCCGGGCCCAGCTCAGCCGCCCGCCCGCGATCGCCGGCGCAGTGGTACCGAGGTTGGATTCGCTCTGCATCCCTGCTGCATACGGCCGCGGCACGATCGGGCTGACAGGACAACTGTCAGTCCGCGATCCGCCGCGGCGTAAGCTGCCCTGGAATGCGACGCCGATGGATCCGATTCACCGGCCCCTGGGCGCTGGTCCTGTTCGCCGGGGCGCTGCTGAACCCGGGACCCGCGGCCGCGGAGCCGGGGTCGGCGCTCGACCAGTACACCGAGAACGTGCCCGGAGCAACTCGTGACCACCCGAGCTCGGGCTTGGGAGCGGACGATCCGGGTCCGCCTCTGCCGCCGGCCGCCGCCGAGGCGCTGGCCGATCTCGGTACGGCCGGCGAGCGGGCGGCGGTTCTCGCCGAGGCGGGCGGGACCCGGGGCGATGCCGGAGCCGACCGGGCCGTGGACCCGGGGGACGGCACCGGGGCGACCGCCGTGATCGGCGACCTGCTCGACCCGTCGTCTCGGGGGATGGGGTTCATCCTGCCGCTGATTCTGGTCGGCGCGTTGATCGCCGGCGTCCTGCACACGCTCCGCGTCCGAGCCGGTCGGATTCCGACCGAGTAGCTTGCCGCTCGCCGCGCTTCGACCCGGCTCGCGAGCTCGCTCAGGGCTGATCGGCGCGCTGCTTGCAGGCGTCTCCCTTGCCTGCGCTGCCGGCGCCTCGGCCTCGTTCGAGACCGGGCTGGCCGGCGCCGAGTACGAGTCGACGAGCTCGACCGTGCGCGGGCAGGCGCTCGACGCGAGCGTCGACGCCGGGGCGCGGGTGGTGCGCCTGACCGCGGCCTGGTCGTCGATCGCCCCGCAGCCGCCCGCTGATCCCCGCGATCCCGCCGACCCCGCCTACCGTTTCGAGGTCCTCGATGCCGCGGTCACGGACGTCCTCGATCGTGGCCTGAAGCCGATCTTGACGATCGTCGGGGCGCCCAGGTTCGCCGAGGGCCCGCATCGTCCCGCGAGCGCTCCGGCGGGCAGCTGGAAGCCGGACCCGGGGGACCTTGGCGCGTTCGCGCATGCGATCACGTCGCGGTACTCGGGGAGCTTTCAGGGTCTCGGTCGCGTTCGCTACTACCAGGTCTGGAACGAGCCCAACCTGGGCCAGTATCTGAGCCCGCAGTACCGGGGCCGGCGTGCCGTGGGTGCCGAGATCTACCGCAAGCTGCTGAACTCGTTCTACGCCGAAGCTCACGCCGTCCACCCGGACAACGTCGTGATCACCGGCGGCACCGCGCCGTACGGCGACCCGCCCGGCGGCACGCGGACGCGGCCGTTGGCCTTCCTCCGTGACCTACTCTGCCTTCGGGGTCGCAAGGATCTGAGAGCCGTGAAGTGTCGCTCGAAGGCGGACTTCGACGTGCTCGCGCATCATCCGATCAACACCTCGGGCGGACCGACCCGCAGCGCGATCGATCCCGATGACGCTTCGACCCCCGACTTCGCGAACGTCGGACGGGTGTTGAGAGCAGCCGAGCGCCGCCGGACGACCGGAACCCGCGGCCGTCATCAGCTCTGGGCCACCGAGCTCTGGTGGGAGAGCGATCCGCCCGATGCCCGGCGAGGCGTCCCGCTCGCCCGCCAGGCACGCTACATCGAACAGGCGCTCTACCTGCTCTGGAAGCAGGGAGCGAGGGTGGTGATCAACCTCCAGCTCGCGGATCCCGCCCCGGCCCCGCACAACCCGGGCAGTGTCGATGCGGGACTGCTGTTTCACGATCGTGCGCGGAAGCCGGCCTTCCAGGCATTCCGGTTCCCGTTCGTCACCGACCGCGCCGGCGGCCGCTCGCTGCGAGCGTGGGGAAAGGCGCCGGTTGGTGGCCGGCTCGCAATCCAGCTCCAGCGCGGCTCGGGTTGGCGGACGGTGAAGACGCTCCGCGTGCGCGGCGGCAAGGTCTTCACGGCGAATCTCCGCGCTCGCGGCAAGGGGCGGTTTCGGGCGTCGGTGGCGGCGGAGCGAAGCCTGGTCTGGCGACAGCGCTGAACCGCAAGCGGCGCAGGCATCCCCGGAGGCTGTCAGTATCGCTGCCCTCGAAGCGTAAGAAGTTGGGCTTGTCCTTGTTTCTGGCGATGGGAGTGAGTGTTCGATGAAGAGGTATTCCGTGATCGCGCTGGTGCTTGTCGCTTGTCTGGCGGCCGGGTCGCTGACGCTCGCATCCGCCGATTCGAGCAAGGTGAAGAAGGTGAAGACGAAGGTCTCCCTCGCCTACAAGGAGACCGGCACCGCTCCCTACAACCAGTCGAGCTTCTCCGGCAAGGTGAAGGGCAAGAAGGGCTGTAAGAAGGGCCGCAAGGTGAGCATCGCCGGCGTCGGCAAGACGAAGAGCTCGAAGAGCGGCAAGTACTCGATCAGCCGTAGCTCGAGCGCCCCGGCCGGCACCTATCAGGCCAAGGTGAAGAAGAAGAAGATCAAGAAGAAGGGCAAGCCGACGATCGTCTGCAAGAAGGCGAAGTCGAAGAAGGTGACGGTCTCCTAGGACGAGCGCCGGGAAGGCACCGCGTCGAGGGTGGCGCGGAGCCCGTCCTCGAGTGAGGCTCGGCTCCGCCAGCCGAGCTCCGACTCGGCCCGGCTTGGGTCGAGCACCGTGCGCTGAATCTCGCCGAGGCGCTTGGGAGCGAACTCGGGATCGAAGGACGCGTCGGCGGCCGCGGCGATCGCCCCGCCGAGCTCCAGCACGCTGGTCTCGACCCCGGTGCCGACGTTGTAGGGGCCGACGCCCCCGGTCGTCGAAGCGGCGACGAAGGCGTCGGCGACGTCGCCGACGTAGACGTAGTCCCGGGTCTGCCGGCCGTCGCCGAACACGGTCGGCTGCCGCCCCTCGGTCAGCGCGCCGCAGAAGATCGCGACCACGCCGGCCTCGAGGCGCGGGTCCTGCCGCGGGCCGAAGACGTTGCCGAGCCGCAGCACGGTGGTCTCGAGCCCGTAGAGGCGCCGGTAGAGGCCGAGGTAGCCCTCCGCGGCCAGCTTCGACTGGCCGTACGGCGCATCGGGGCGGCACTCCGCGGCTTCGGTGAACGGGAGCTCGCGGCCCTCACCCTCGCCGTAGATCGCACCGCCCGTGGAGGCGAAGACGAAGCTCCCGACCTCCGCCGCTCGGGAGGCCTCCAGCAGGTTGATCGTCCCGCCGACGTTGAGACCGAGGTCGAAGACGGGGTCCGTAACCGAGCGGCGGACGTCGATCTGTGCCGCGAGGTGAAGGACGACCTCCGGCTTCGCCTCGGCGAAGGCCTGGTCGACCGCCTCCGTGTCGGCGACGCTGCCCTCGATCAGGGTCGCACCCGTGCCGAGCGCCGCGGCGAGGTTCTCGCGCTTGCCCGAGGAGAGGTCGTCGAGGACGACCACGGCGTCACCGCGGGGGACCAGCGCGTCGACCACGTGGGATCCGATGAACCCGGCGCCGCCGGTGACCAATGCCCTCATCGGCGCGCCAGCATAGTCGCCAGCAACGTCGTCAGCCTAGTATCGGTCCGTGGCCACCACTCCGGCATCCAACCCGCTCGCCGAGCTGCGTGCAGCCGTGATCGGCGCTACCGCCGGGTTCGAGGGCGACCCGGGGGAGAGCCTCAGCCTCGAGCGCCCGCCGAAGCCGGAGCTCGGCGACTACTCGACCAACGCGGCGATGCTGCTGGCTCCCGCAGCCGCCGCGCCGCCGCGCGAGGTCGCCGAGCGGCTGCGCAGCGAGCTCGAGCGCATCCTCGGCCCGAGCGCCGAGCGGATCGAGGTCGCAGGCCCCGGTTTCCTGAACGTGTTCCTGTCCGATAGCTGGCATCGGGGGGCGACCGCGGCGCTGCTGGCGGCGGGCGAGCGGCTGGGGGCGAGCGACGCTGAAGCTCCCGAGCGCGTCCTGGTCGAGTTCGTGAGCGCGAACCCGACCGGGCCGGTGACCGCCGCCAGCGGTCGCGGGGCGGCCTACGGCGACTCGATCGCGCGGGTGATCGAGCGCTGCGGCCACTCGGTCGAGCGCGAGTACTACCTCAACGACGCCGGCACCCAGGTCGAGCTGTTCGCCGCTTCGGTCGCCGCGCGCATGCGCGGCGAGCAGCCGCCCGACGAGGGTTACGCGGGCGAGTACGTCGGCGAGCTCGCCGACGAGCTGGCGGCGGCGGGAACGGGCTCCGAGGATCTCGAGGCGCTGGCGAGACTGGCGACGGATGCGATGCAGGTGCGGATCCAGTCGACCCTGGAGCGCTTCGGGGTCAGCTACGACACCTGGTCGTCCGAGCGCACCCTGCGCGAGTCCGGCGCGGTCGAGCACGCGCTCGAGGAGCTGCGCTCACGGGGCCACGTCTATGACTCCGAGGGCGCGGTCTGGCTGCGCACGACCGACTTTGGGGACGACAAGGACCGCGTCCTGATCCGGGCCGACGGGGAGCCGACGTACTTCGCCCCCGACATCGCCTACCACCTCGACAAGATCGAGCGCGGCCATGACCGCCTGATCAACGTGCTCGGCGCCGACCATCACGGCTACGTGGCGCGGATGCGGGCGGCGCTCGCCGCGCTCGGAATCGACAGCGACCGGTTCGAGGCGGCGATCATGCAGCTCGTCAGCGTCGTCGAGGGCGGCGAGCGCAGGCAGATGGGCAAGCGCAGCGGCGACTTCGTCACCCTCGACGAGCTGATCGACGACATCGGGGTCGACGCGACTCGCTTCTTCATGCTCCAGCGCAGCCACGACAGCCCGATCGACATCGATCTCGAGCTGGCGCGCTCGACCTCGCAGGAGAACCCGGTCTACTACGTCCAGTACGCGCATGCTCGTGTCGCCAGCATCCTCCGCAAGGCCTCCGACGAGGGCGTTGCCGGCTCGGAGGCGGAGATCGAGGCGATCGCGGATCAGGACGCAGGGCTGGCCGCGGCGGCCGAGCCGGCCGAGCGGGCACTGGTCCGGCGGCTGCTCGAGCTCGCCGGAGAGGTCTCGGTCGCGGCCGAGCGCCGCGCCCCGCACCGGCTCTGCGCCTATGCGACGGCGACCGCCGCCGACTTCCACGCCTTCTACCGCGACTGCCGGGTGGTGGGCGCCGAGGAGCCGGGTGCGGAGGCGGCGCGGCTGGCGCTCTGCGTGGCAACCAAGCGAACGATCGCGACGACCCTGGGGTTGCTCGGGGTGAGTGCACCCGAGCGGATGTGAGCGAGTCGACCCTGCGCCGGCGGGTCGGCACGCTGGTCGGCAGGCCCCGTCGCCACCACTTCCTCAAGCGCCTGCCGCGCGACGCGGTCGGCGCCGAGCTCGGCGTCTTCCGGGGCGAGTTCACGCGGCGCATCCTCGAGATCGCGAAACCCCGGGAGCTGCACCTGATCGACGGCTGGTGGGAGCTTCACGGCGAGACCTTCCCCTTCGAGTGGGGCGCCTACGCCGACTGGGGCAAGCTCTCGACCCGAGACGCGCACGCCGAGGTCGAGCGCATCGCCGCCGCCGCGGAGCCCGGGGTCTGCGAGATCCACGTCGGCGACGACCTCGAGATCCTCGAGCGCTTTCCGGACCGCCACTTCGACTGGGTCTATCTCGACACCTCGCATCAGTACGAGCACACGCTCGCCGAGCTCGAGCTGCTCGACGCGCGGGTCAAGCCCGCCGGGCTGATCGCCGGCCACGATTGGATCGAGGATCCGGCCAGCGTCAACCACGGCGCCTATCGCGCGATCCGCGAGTTCTGCTCGACCGCCGGCTGGGCCGTGGAGCACCTCGACGGCTTCACCCAGTGGGAGATCAGGAGGAACGGCTGAAGCGTGCTGGCCGCCAGTGCTGAGCGGATCGACGAGCTGCTGAGACCCGAGGACGTCGTTCTCGACCTCGGTGGCTGGGCGGCGCCGTTCGAGCGCGCCGACTGGGTCGTCGACCTGCTGCCGTATGAGACCCGGGGCCTCTACGGCAGCTCGAATCCCGAGCGCGAGCGATTCGACGCGACGACCTGGATCGTCCGCGACCTCTGCGATCGCGAGCCGCTGCCGTTCGCCGACGACGAGATCGACTTCGCGATCTGCTCGCACACGCTCGAGGATTTGCGCGACCCGGTTTGGGTCTGCGCCGAACTGGCCCGCGTCGCGAAGGCGGGCTACGTCGAGGTGCCCTCGCGCCTCGAGGAACAGAGCTACGGGGTCCACGGGCCCTGGGTTGGCTGGTCTCACCACCACTGGCTGGTCGACGTCGACTCACCGGGTGCGCGGCTCGAGTTCGTCTTCAAGCCCCACGTCCTGCACGGGCCCGAGCAGTTTCATTTCCCGGCCGGGTTCGCAGAGCGCCTGAGCGCGGCCGAGCGCGTGCAGACGCTGTTCTGGGAGGGGAGTTTCGGCGCCGCCGAGCGGATCTTCACCACGCCCGAGGAGCTCGACGCCTACCTCGGCGACTTCGTCACAGCATCGGGGTCCGGGTCCGGACCCCGGCGCGGGCTACGGCGGCGACCTCGATCAGGTCGTGGAGCATGAAGTAGGGAGCCAGAGCGACGCCACCGCCCTCGACCCGCCCGCGCGCCCAAACGTCGCGCAGATACGGGTAGAGGAGCCACGCCTTGAGCAGGTGAAAGCGGGCCGGCAGCAGGGCGCCGATCACGGCCTTGAAGAACATCCAGTGGATCTCCTTCCAGAAGATCCCGAACCGAAACTGCGACCGGCGCAGCTCGGGGTGGCGCGCGTAGGCGGTCATCGGGGTCGTCCAGCGGGCCGCGACCCGCAGCTTGCCGACTGGGCCGAGGTCGTCGACCGCGTGGTGGACGAGCGCCTCGGGCGCGAACACGGGCCGGGCGCCGGCCTCGATCGCCCGCCAGCCGAGGTCGCAATCCTCGCCGCCCGGCGCGAGCCCGAAGGTGCGGACGTCGAAGCCGTCGATTCGCTCGAGCAACTCTCGCGGGTAGGCGATGTTGCAGGTCTGAAAGGCGGGGTCGAGCTCACGGACCCAGATCGAGCGTGAGAAGGGCCCGAAGCCGTCGATCTCCTCGGGGTTCGGCAACGTCCGGCCCTGAACGAAGGAGCCCGGGCTTCGCTGCGCCGCCCGCACCACCTCGGCCAGCCATCGCTGATCCGGGGCGCAGTCGTCATCGGTGAAGGCGACCAGCTCCGACGCCGACGCCCGCCAGCCCTGGTCGCGCGCCGTCGCCGGGCCGGCGGCCTGCTCTCGCCGGACCACGTGCAGCGGCAGCTGACCGCGCTCCAGCTCGGCGGCGAGCACCGCTGCGGTCCCCTCCGCCGAGCCGTCATCGACGACCAGGACCTCGTCCGGGGCGTGGGTCTGGGCCCGTAATGCGGCGAGCAGCTGCGCCAGCCTGCGCGGACGATCGTGCGTTGCGATCACGACTGCAACGGTCATCGGCGCGAATGCGTAGCAGTAAATTGGCTGCGCCGTGGGCACCGACGCAGCCGAGATCTCCGTCGTGATCCCGACCCGGGGCAGGGAGTCGCGCCTGGCCTTCGCGCTCGATTCCCTGGCCGGCCAGCTCGATCCGGGGCGCTTCGAGGTGATCGTGGTCAGGGACTCCGACGCCGCCGAACCGCTGGCGGGGCCGCCGGACGGCGTCCGGGTTCGCTATCTGACCCGCCCGGGCTCGAGCGGCCCGACGGCGAAGCGAAACCTCGGCTGGCGGGCGAGCGAGGCGCCGCTGGTCGCCTTCACCGATGACGACTGCCGCGCGGCGCCGGGCTGGCTCGAGGCTTTGCTGGGCGCGGCCGACGGCGACTCGGCCTTCCTCCAGGGGCGGACCACCCCCGACCCGCAGGAAAGACACCTCCTGCACGGGCTCGCGCGCAGCATCGAGGTCGACCACCCGAGCGGCTGGTTCGAGACCTGCAACATGACCTATCCCCGGGCGATGCTCGAGCGGCTGGGAGGCTTCGACGAGACGTTCGGGTTCGGCGGCGAGGACACCGATCTGGCCTGGCGGGCGATCGAGGCCGGTGCGGCGCCGCGGTTCGTCGACGAGGCCCTCGTCTGGCACGCGGTGATGTCGCGTTCGATCCCGCGAGCGCTCGCCGAGGCGCGCCGCTGGAACGACACTCCTGCCGTGATCGCGCGCCATCCGGGCCTCCGGGCGTCGCTCTATCGGGGCCATTTCTGGAGCCCGGCGCACATGGGCGTCGCGATCGCCGTCGCCGGCCTGATCGCCGGCCGGCGCTCGCCGGCGCTGGCGGCGCTGGCGGCGCTGCCCTACGCGAGCACGCGGCTGAACTGGCGCCAGCCTCGCCCGCGTGGGCTCGCCCGGGGGATCGCCACCCTGCCCGTGTTCGCCGCGATCGACCTGACCGAGGTCGTGGCGCGGCTGCCGTCCGCGATCCGCCACCGGGTTGCGGTGATCTAGTGCGGCTGGCGCTCCTTCACCCGACCTACTGGCCCGAGGTCCGGCGCGGGTCCGAGCGGCTCGCTCACGACCTCGCGATGACGCTCGCCGGGCGCGGTCACGAGGTGACCCTGGTGACCACCCACCACCACCGGCGCTCGGTGACGGTCGAGGACGGCTTTCGCGTCGTTCGCGCCCGCCGGGTTCCGCCGCTGCCGGGAATGGACTGGTACGACGAGTACATCGGCGCCGTCCCCGCGACCCTCGCCGAGCTCGTTCGCGGCCGCTACGAGCTCGTCCACGCGCTCTACCCGGTCGACGCCTGGACCGCGAGGCTCGCGCACCGCCTCGGCGGCGCCCCCTACGTGCTCTCGGTCCACGGGATCGTCAATCGCGAGTACCTGGTCAAGCGCCGCTACCGGATCGAGATGCTGAAGGCGGCCGCCGAGGATGCGGCAGCGGTCAGCGTGCTGAGCCAGGCCGCGGCCGAGCCGCTGCGGCGCTACGCGCTCGCCGAGCCGGTGATCCTTCCCGGCGGCGTGATCGCCGCCGACTACCTCGGCCCGGTCGAGCGCCCGCCGACGCCGACGCTGCTCTGCCCCGCCTCGCTCGGCGATCCGCGCAAGCGCGGCGATCTGCTCCTGCAGGCGTTCGCGAGCCTGCGTGATCGGTTGCCCGAAGCGCAGCTGGTGCTGGCGAGCGGGCGGGACCCGTTCTCGGGTTCAGGGCCCGAGCGGCTGCCGGATCGCGTTCGCGGCGTCGGCTTGTCCGACACCGCCGCGCTGGCGGCGGCCTACCGGTCGTCGTCGCTGACCGTGCTGCCCGCCGACGACGAGGCCTTCGGGCTCGTCCTGGTGGAGTCGCTGGCGGCCGGCACGCCGGTGGTCGCCGCGCGCTCCGGCGGCTGCGTCGAGATCGTCACCGACGAAAGCATCGGTCGCCTGTTCGAGCCCGGCGATCCGGCGGACCTGGCGCGCGCCGTCGGCGAGGTGCTGGAGCTGGCCGCGGACCCGGCGACCGTCGATGCCTGCCGCGCACATGCGGCGGCCTGGAACTGGTCGCGGGTGATCGAGCGTTACGAGGCCGTCTACGAGGCGGCGCTCGGCCGCTGAGCCGGCGCTCGCAGGAGCACGAGGCAGAACTGCGTGCCCTTGCCGCTGACCCGTTCGACCTCGAGCCCGGCCTGGCTCGCGACGGCCTCCAGGCGTCCGAGGTCGATCGCCGAGCCGCGCCAGGCCGGGTGGCCCTGACCGTGTGGCGCCCGCCCGATCCGCGAGCGCAACCATCCGAACACCCGCTGCTCGATCCGGGGGCGCCGGTGGAGCTCGGGCAGGTCGGAGACCTGGAAGGCGCTCCAGCCTCCCGGGCGCAGGACGCGGCCCATCTCGCGGACGTAGCCGAGCGTGATCTCGGGATCGGGGATGTGCTGGAAGACGACGTGTGAGAAGCAGGCGTCGGCGCCGGCGTCGGCGATCGGCCGCAGCGAGCTGCCGTCGCCGAGGATCCACTCGACCCCGCTCAGCCGCGGATTGTGCTCACGCGCCAGCGCCAGCATGCGCTCGGAGACGTCGAGCGCGCGAACGCTCGCGCCTCGGGCCGCCAGGGCCCGGGTCATGCGCCCGATCCCGCAGCCGATCTCGACGACCTCGTCACCGCGTTCGATCCTGACCCCGAGCTCGCCCAGGATCCGGTCGAGCAGCCGCGGGCCGTCGGCCCAGAACCGCACGACGTCGGGGTTTCGGTACTCGAGCCTGTTGTCGACGAAGTAGAAGGCGTCCTCGTCGGCGCGCGCGTCCCAGAAGTCCCCGATCTCGTTCACCGAACCGCACCCTAAAGGGGGTCTGACCCGCTTTAGGTTCGCGCCGCTAGGTTGTGGCCGCCGTGCCGGTCGCCAGCGTGATCATCCCAGCGCGCAACGCCGCCGGCACCCTGGGCGCGACCCTGAACGCGCTCGCCGCTCAGGACTGCGAGCACGAGTTCGAGGTGATCGTCGTCGACGACGGCTCGGACGACGCGACGCCCGCCGTGGCGTCGGGCTCGGACCCGGCTGTTCGGCTGCTCCGCGAGCACGGCGTCGGGCCGGGACCGGCGCGGAACGCCGGCGCGGCCGTGGCCGCCGGCGAGATCCTGGCGTTCACCGACGCCGACTGCGTTCCCACATCCGGCTGGCTTCGCAGCGGGATCGAGGCGCTCGGCGGCGCCGACCTGGTCCAGGGCGCCGTCGACGCCGATCCGAACACGCCGCCGGGGCCGTTCGACCGCAGCGTATGGGTGACCCGCGAGTTGGGCCTCTACGAGTGCGCGAGCCTGTTCGTGCACCGTGCGATCTTCGACGAGATCGGCGGCTTCGAGGACTGGCTCGGTGCGCGCGTAGGCAAGCCGCTGGCCGAGGACGCGTGGTTCGGGTGGCGAGCGCGGCGACGGGGCGCGAAGACGGCGTTCTCGCCGCAGGCGCTCGTCCACCATGCCGTGTTTCGTCGCGGTGCCCTGGGTTTCATCGGCGAGCGGGTTCGCCTCTACTACTTCCCGGCGATCGCGCGCAAGATGCCCGAGCTGCGCCGGACCCTGTTCTTCGGCCGGGTCTTCCTCTCGTCGCGCTCGGCGAGCTTCGACCTCGCGCTCGCCGGCGCACTCGCTGCCGCGGCGCTGGGCTCGCCGCCGTTGCTCTTGGCGATGCTGCCGTGGCTATGGCTCGCGGCTCGCGATGCCGGGCGCTGGCGCAGCCGCGCGCCGCTGGCCCTGATCGCCGGCGCCGGCGCCGACCTGGTCGGCTTCGCGGCGCTGGTGGCCGGCAGCGTGCGTGCCCGGTCGCTGCTGCTCTAGCGCTGTCAGAGCGGACATATCCTCAGCCCGCGATGCGCGTTCTCACCGTCGGCAACATGTACCCGCCGCACCATCTCGGTGGCTACGAGCTGATCTGGCGCTCGGCCGTCGAGCGCATGCGCGCGGAGGGCCACGAGGTCCGGGTGCTGACCACCGGCCACCGCGAGGCGGATCCCGATCCGGCGATCGCCGAGGACTCGGACATCTGCCGGGGCTTGCGCTGGTACTGGCGCGACCACCGGTTTCCGCGACTCGGATATCGAGAGCGGCTGCGGATCGAGCGCCACAACCTCGCGCTGCTCGACCGCGAGATCGCCGAGTTTCGCCCCCGGCTGATCAGCTGGTGGGCGATGGGAGGGCTGTCGCTCTCGTTGCTCGCCCGGGCGAGGAGTGCGGGTGTGCCGGCGGCCGGCGTGGTGATCGATGAGTGGCTGGTCTATGGGCCGCGGGTCGACGGCTGGCAGCGGGCCTTCTCCCGCCCGCTGCTGGGACAGCTCGCGCAGGCGACGACCGGCGTGCCGACCGGGATCGACCTCGCCGGCTCGGCGGAGTGGATCTTCGCCAGCGCCTACCTGCGCCGGCAGGCGGTCGCCGCGGGGATCGCGGTCGCGGACTGCGAGGTCGTCCACCCCGGGGTCGATCCGGGCGTCTTCCCGCAGGCGCCCGAGAGCGAGTGGCGGGGCCGGCTGCTCTGCCTCGGGCGGATCGATCCGCGCAAGGGGGTCGAGACGGCAATCCGGGCGCTGCCCGAGCTGGCGGACTGCACGCTTCGCTGCGTCGGCAGCGGCGATCCGGCTCACCTCGACGAGCTGCGGCTGCTCGCCGAACGACTCGCGGTGGCGGAGCGGGTCCGCTTCGAGCGGCTGCCGCGGGCGAAGCTGGCCTCGGCCTATGCCGACGCCGACGCGCTTGCCTTCTGCGTCAGCTGGCAGGAGCCGTTCGGGCTCGTGCCATTGGAGTCGATGGCGGTGGGGAGACCCGTGATCGCCACCGGCACCGGCGGCTCGGGCGAGTACCTGCGCGACGGCGACAACTGCCTCCTGACCGCGCCCGGGGATTCCGCGGCGCTGGCGGCGGCGGTCCTGCGGCTGGCCTCCGAGCCGGAGCTCCGCCGGCGGCTGCGCCGATCGGGCCTGGGGACCGCCGCCGACCACAGCGAGGCGCGCTTCAACGAGGCGATCCTGGCGGCGCACGAACGGGTCGCGTCGTGAGCGGCGAGCCGGCCGTGACGATCGCCGTCGTCTCCTGGAACACCCGCGAGCCGCTGCGCCGCTGCCTCGAGTCGATGCGCCCGGCGACCGAGTCCGGGCTGGCCCGGGTCTGGGTGGTCGACAACGGTTCCGATGATGGTTCCGTCGAGCTCGTGCGCGAGCGCTTTCCCTGGGTCGAGTTGATCGCCGCCGAGCGGAACCTCGGCTTTGGAACCGCGGTCAACGAGGTTGCCCGGCGCAGCTCGTCGACCTGGCTGGCGGCGTCGAACGCCGACGTCGAGCTTCGCCCCGAGGGACTCGAGGCGCTGCTGGCCGCCGCCGACGAGGACCCGGGAGCCGGGGCGCTGGCGCCGCGCCTGGTTGCCCCGGACGGCGAGACCCAGCACTCGGTCCACTCGTTCCCGACGGTCTCGCTGGCGCTCAAGGTCAACCTCGGCCTCGCTGCGCTCGTGCCGGGCCTCGGCGACCGCCTCTGCCTCGAGGGCCACTGGGACCCCGAGCGCGGGCGTCGCGTCGACTGGGCGCACGGCGCCTTCCTGATCGTCCGCCGCGACGCCTTCGAGACCGCGGGCGGCTTCGACCCCGGGCAATGGATGTACGCGGAGGACCTCGATCTCGCCTGGCGGCTCGACACGGCCGGGTTCGCGACCCGCTACGTGCCTTCGGCCCGCGTCGGCCATCAGGGCGGCGCCGCGACCCGGAAGGCGTTCGCGGGCGAGCGAACGGCGCTGCACACGGCGGCGGCGCAGGATTGGATGGCGAGGCGCCAGGGGGCCGGCGCGGCGCGCGCCTACGCAGCGATCAACGCGCTCGGCGGTGCGGTGCGGCTGCTGGCGCTGGTGCCGCTGGCGCGGCTGGCGCCCGCACGGTTCGCCGAGCGGCGGACGCTCGAGAGCCGCTACCTGCGGCTCCATCTCGCCGGCCTGCGCTCGCCGGCGGCCCGGTAGCTTCATGCATCCGATGAGCGCCGAGCCCACGGCAGCGACGTCGCTCGATCAGGAGCGGGCGCGCGAGCGATTGCGCGAGCGCTTCGACGAGATCGGCTGGTACCACACCCAGGAACTGGGTCCCGGGCTGACCACGCCGGGGATGTTCGACCTCCGTCCCTACGTCGATCGCTACGGGATCGCGGGCGATCTGAGCGGAAAGCGGGTCCTGGACGTGGGCACGTTCGAGGGCTTCTGGGCGTTCGAGCTCGAGCGCCGCGGGGCCGAGGTGGTGGCGCTCGACGTCGACACGATCCAGCAGCTCGACTGGCCGCCGCGGCTGCGCCCCGACACCGACGGGCGCCGCGGCGAGGGCTTCGAGCTTGCCCGGGAGGCGCTCGGCAGCTCGGTCGAGCGGGTTGGATGCTCGATCTACGAGGCCACCCCGGAGCGGCTCGGCGGCAGCTTCGACCTCGTCTTCTGCGGCTCGGTGCTCGCCCACCTGCGCGACCCGATGCTCGCCCTGGAGCGGATGGCCGGGCTCTGTCGCGGCGAGCTGGTGCTGGCCGACGAGTACAGCCGCCGGCTCGCCTGGCTGCCGCTGGCAGGCGCCGAGTTTCGCGGCGAGACCCCGTGGTCGACCTGGTGGCGCCCGGCGCCGAGGACCTGGCTGGCGATGGTCCGCTGTGCCGGGTTCGAGGACGCGCGCGAGCACGGCCGCTTCCGGATGCGGTTTCGCGACAAAAAGGGCACCGTCCCTCACATCGTCATCCACGCGCGCGGCGCCGGATGACGGCGCCCGACCGCCCGCCCGGCCGGGCTCGGATGCTGCCGCGAGATCTCGGCTACCTGCACGGGCCGCGGCTGACCTCGGCGATCCGCAAGGCGTGGGTGAGGGCGCGCCACCCGCACGGCCGGATCGAGTTCGGGCGCGGTGTCTACCTCGGTCCGGGCTTCCGCCTTCGGATGCCCAGCGATGGGTCCTTGATCGTCGGCGATTCCGTCGAGTTCCGTTCCGGATGCTGCGTCGAGATCGCTCCCGGCGCGACCGTGAGGATCGGCTCGGGCACCAGGTTCACCTACGACGTCGTGATCCAGTGCGGGACGACGATCGAGATCGGCGAGCGTTGCGTGTTCGCGCACGGGGTGACGATCGTCGACGGCAGTCACCGCTTCCGCGACCCGACGGTGCCGATGCTCGACCAGGGCTTCGACTTCAGGCCGCTCTCGATCGGCGACGACGCGGCCGCGATGGCCAAGGCGACGGTGATCGCTTCGCTCGGCGAGCATGCATTCGTCGGCGCCGGCGCCGTGGTCACCCGCGAGATCCCCGCCTATTCGCTTGCGGTCGGCGTGCCGGCGCGGCCGATCGACTACTTCGGACCCGAGCCCGCCGACTCCCAGGCCGAGAGGAACTCGGGCGCGAGCGCCTGAGCGAAGTACAGGTCGGCGCTCGACCAGGCGCGCTCGCCGAGCAGCGGCGTCGACCGCGGCAGCCAGCGGGTCAGGTGACGGCCGCGTCCACTGGCCGGCCGCCGCGACGCCGCGTCGGTGAACAGGTTGAAGAAGAACGGAGGCACGTCGGGGTGCGCGCGGACGAACTCGTGCTCGGCGGCCGCGATCCGCCGCACCCGCCGGCGAAAGAACTCGAGATCGTAGGCCCGCAGGTGCTCGACCACGGCCTCGCGGTTGTAGAACACGCGCAGGCCGAGGTCGCGGGCGCGATAGGCGAGGTCGAGATCCTCGTATCCATATGGGAACCGCTGCTCGTCGAAGCCACCGAGGCGCTCCAGCATCGCGCGCTTGACCGAGATGTTGGCGCTGTAGAAGCGGCCCCAGCCGGCGTCGATGCCGCGGATACCGGGGTAGTCGAACTGGATCCCCTGGTCGAGCCAGCGCATGAACGGGGTCACTCGCACCGACCGGGCCCAGCGGACGTGACCGAGGACGGCGAGCATCTGGTCGGGGTATCGGCGATGCCACTCGAGGTGCTCGCGAACGAGCGATGGCGTCGGCAGCGTGTCGTTGTCGATGAACAGCACCAGCGACGCCGACGCCGCTCGCCAGCCGGCGTTGCGATTGGCCGAGGCGCCGGGCCGCGGGCCCTGAAGCTGTCGCACCGAAGGCGAGCGGCCGGCGATCGCCTTCTCGGCCGCCTCCGGGTCGGGGTCGTCGCGATCGACGACGACGATCACCTCGTACACCGGTCCGGAGTCCTGGCCGGCGATCCGGTCGAGCACCGTGCTCAGCCCCTCGTGATTGGCGAAGCTGGGAATGACGACGCTGATCAGCGCGGTCATCGCTCAGACGCTCGGCCGGGCGACGACCATGCCGTGGGGATCGCCCAGCCACGAGGCGCGCAGGTGCTCGCGCCCCGCTCTGCTCAGCAGCAGCCGGGCGGAGACGAGGCGACGGTCGTGTCCTGGGCCCGGCTTGATCGACAATCGCTTCGGCAGGCCGATCAGCTCGAAGCCGGCCGCCTCGGCGAAGCCGGCCAGCCCGGCCAGGTTCGGCTTCCACCACCACGGCCGCCCGACCGCGTCCAGGGTCGCGACCGCCCGGCGCGGATGGCGGCGCGTCTGCGCGAGGTCGATCGCGTCGACGAGGGTCAGCGTTCCGGCACAGACCGAGCGCGCCGCTTCCAGTCCGCCGACCGGATCGCGCAGGTGCAGCAGCAGGCTGCCCACGTAGACGAAGTCGAATTCCCCCAGTTGCGCCGGCTCGAGGTCGTAGATGCTCAGCTCGCGCCGCTCCACCGAGGAACCGAACGCCTCCTTGGCGAGCTCGAAGCCGGCGCCGCCGCGCTTTCTCGCCGCCAGGGCTGCGACCACGTTCTGCTCCGAGTTCGCGGGCCAGTCCCAGCGGCGGGGATCGACGAGATCGATCGCGGTCACCGAGGCCGCGCCGCGGCGCTCCATCTCGAACGCCCAGAAGCCGTCGAAGGTGCCGACGTCGAGGCAGCGTTTGCCCTCGAGCGAGCTCGGCAGCACCGTGTCGACGAGGTCGCGAAGGTCGAACCAGCCGGGCGTCAGCCTCCCCGGCTCCAGCTCGAGCGTGTGGTACCACTGATGACCGTCGATCTCGGCATTATCGTCTCGGCGATGGCGGTACGGCTGGACCCCGCGCGCGAGCGATCGGAGCTCGAGCGGTACCTCGGCGACTCGTTCGAGCTCCGGCGGCTGCAGCAATACGAGCTTCAGCTCGACGAGGAGTTCGCCGCCAGCGCCGACGAGCCGACCTTCTACCGCACCTCCCGGGCCTACCTCTACAACCTGACCGCGTTCGCGATCACGGGCACCAAGCTCCCGTATCTGGACGAGCTCGAGCGGCTGGTCGAGCCCGGGGCGCGGCTGCTCGACTACGGCTGCGGGATCGGCTCCGATGGCCTGCTGCTGCTCGAGGCCGGCTACCGGGTCGAGTTCGCCGACTTCGACAACCCCAGCGTTGAGTACCTGCGCTGGAGGCTCGAGAGGCGCGGCCTGGAGGCGCCGATCCACGACCTCGAGCGAGCGGTTCCGGGCGGCTTCGACGCCGCCTATGCCTTCGATGTGATCGAGCACGTCGACGACCCGTTCGGCTTTCTCGAGCAGATCGAGGCGCGGGCGCGGACGGTGGTCGTCAACCTGCTCGAGGACGATCCGGGAGATCCGGGCTTCCACAGGACGCTGCCGATCGAGGCGATCCACGCACGGGCGGTCGAGCGCGGCCTGGCCGCCTATCGCCTCTACCACGGCAGATCGCACCTGCTCGCCTACCGCGGCCAGGCGTGAGCGGGCGCTGGTACCTTGACCCGCATGCCGCGGGGATCAGAGGCGGCCGGCGGCGCGACCGAGGTCGACGGGCCCTGGGCCGTCGAGCACCCGCCGACGCCTGCGAGCATCGTCGAGGACGATGCGATCGAGGCGGCCGTCGAACCGCTCGAGGACCGGATCGCGCTCGAGGGGCGGACGCTGCGCGAGCACACCGCCCGCGGAGCGATCATCAACTCGCTCTTTCAGATCGGCCTCGGCGTCATCGGGCTGGTCCAGCGGGTCGCGGTCGCGAGCTTCTTGACGATCAGCGAGTTCGGGCTCTGGGGCCTGCTGGTGACGACGCTGATCACGCTCGCATGGCTGAAGCAGATCGGGATCGCGGACAAGTTCGTCCAGCAGGACGAGGCGGACCAGGAGGCGGCGTTTCAGAAGGCGTTCACGCTCGAGCTTGCCTACAGCGGGATCTTCTTCGTCATCGCCTGCCTGGCGTTTCCCGTCTACGGCGCCATCTACGGGCACCCGGAGATCGTCGTTCCCGGGATCGTGCTCGCCTTCTCGCTCGTGCTCACGGCGCTCGAGTCGCCGATCTGGATCGCCTACCGGCAGATGCGGTTCGTGCGCCAGCGCCTGCTCGAGTCGATCGATCCGCTGGTCGCGGCCACGGTCACGATCGGGCTCGCGATCGCCGGCTTCGGCTATTGGAGCCTGGTCATCGGCCCGGTCGCCGGCAGCTTCTGCGGCGGCGTCGCCGCGATCCTCACCTGCCCCTATCCGCTGCGCCTGCGCTATGACCGCGGGACGCTGGGCGAGTACTTCTCCTTCTCCTGGCCGCTGCTCGCCGCCAGCGCCAGCGGACTCGTCGTCGTCCAGGGCTCGGTCTTGATCGGCAACTTCACCGTCGGCCTCGCGGGCCTCGGCGCGATCGGGCTCGCCTCCACCTTCTCGATGTTCGCCGACCGCCTCGACGCGCTGATCCGGCGGACGATCTACCCGGCGGTCTGTGCGGTCAAGGACCGGACCCCGCAGCTGTTCGAGGCGTTCACGAAGTCCAACCGGCTGGCGCTGATGTGGGCGTTTCCGTTCGGGGTCGGCCTGGCCCTGTTCGCGCCCGACCTGATCAGCTTCGTGCTCGGCGAGCGCTGGCGCGAGGCCGAGTTGCTGATGCAGGTGTTCGGGCTCACGATCGCGGTGCGCCAGGTCGCCTTCAACTGGGTGATCTTCTTCACCGCTCGCGCGGAGACCAAGCCGCTGGCGGTCTCGAGCGCGATCCAGATGGTCGCCTTCCTGGCGGTCACGGCGCCGCTGATGATCGCCTTCGGCCTCGACGGCTACGCGGCGGGGATGGCGTTCGGAGTCTGCGTCGACCTGGTGGTTCGCAGCTACTACCTCTCCCGGCTGTTCAAGGGATTCGATC
Organism: Solirubrobacterales bacterium; assembly: GCA_036561205.1. Lineage (GTDB taxonomy): Bacteria > Actinomycetota > Thermoleophilia > Solirubrobacterales > 70-9 > WHSW01. The sequence goes on along the minus strand of DATBPT010000047.1, from coordinate 13,157 downwards.
TCGGCCGGCACCTGTTCAGGTCGGTGCTGCCGAGCGTGCCGCCGGCGATCGCGATCCTCGCCATCCACGCGGCAAGTAGCGCCGAGCGGACGCTCGGGATCGCGCTCGGCGAGCTCGTCATCTACGTCGTCCTGACCGTGCTTTCGACGATCGCCTTCGAGCGCAGCCTGCTCACCGAGATGATCGGCTACGTGCGTCGCGGCGTGCGAGCCGCTCCCGCCCCCGGCTGAGCGGGTCGCCCTACATGTAGCCGAGCAGGCGCATGCGGTCCTCGAGCCGGCGTCGTTCCTCGTCGGAGATCTCCGGCTGCGACGTGGCGACGGCAGCGGCGACGGGACGCTGGGCCGTGACCTCGGCGAGCACCCGGCGCAGCGCCGTGACGGCGGTCTCGTCACCCGCCGATGGCGGGCGTGCCTGGAGCTCGAGCGGATCGTCGACGAGGTCGTAGAGCTCCTCGCGCTCGCCCCGGAGCTGAAGCTTCCAGCGACCGTCGGTGGCCGCGGTCAGCGGGCGTCCGACCCGCTCGGCAGCCGTCTCGCGGTCGATCTCCCAGTTGTCGAACGCCTCGTTCCAGCGCGCGTCGCCGGCTGGAGCCGGGGGCTCGAACTGAGCCGCCGCGAACCCCGGTCCGGGCAGCCCGTTGGCCCACGGGTGCCGGTCGAGCCCGACGGTCTCGGCGATCAGCCGCGGCAGGCTTGCGAGGCTCAGAACCCCGGGATCCGCCGGCGCCCCGGGTCCCGCGATCACGAACGGCACCCGGATCAGGCGCTGGTCGAGCGAGAAGCAGTGGCCCATGAAGCCGCCCTCGCCGAAGTTCTCGCCGTGATCGGCGGTGACGATCACCAGCGTCTCGTCCAGCGCGCCGGTGCGATCGAGCGCCTCGAGCAGGCCGGCGAGCCAGTCGTCCATCAGGCGCACCGAGCGGGCGTACAGGTGGCGCATCCGCGCCAGGGCCTCGTCCGGGACGTCGAAGCCGCCCGCGCAGGCCCTCCAGATGCCCTCGAGGGTCAGGTAGCGGCGCGCCTCCTGGGCCGCCCGCAGGCGGTCGAGCCCGCCGAGGTCGTTATACGGCTTCGGCGGCAGGTAGGGCGAGTGGCATTCGACCAGGTTCACGAAGCAGAAGAACGGGCGCTCGCCGGCTTCCGCGAGCCACGAGCGCAGGACCCGGCCCGCGACTTGGGCGCCGTCGTCGGCGCGGGCTCGAACCCCCTCCAGATCCCAGGCAAGGCGTGAGCGAACGTCGGCTCCGTGCATCTGCTCCTGGCGCCCCGTGTCGACGAAGCGAAAGCGATCGAAGCCGGGGCCGAAGCCGGACTCGGCGGTCACCCAGAGGTTGGTGCTGACCGCCGCCGTCGCATAGCCGGCGTCGCGGAGGACGCTGGGCAGGGCCCGATTCGCGTGCGCCTCGAGGGTCGCCCGGGCGGCCAGCGGCGTGCCCTCGGGAAGATCGAGGATGCCGGTTGCGCGCGGCAGCATGCCGGTGAACATCGCGGCGTGCGAGGGCAGCGTCCACGAGGCCGCGGCGTGGACCTGGTCGAAGGCCTGCCCACGCAGCGCGAGGTCGGCGATCGCCGGAGTCGAGCCGGCCGGGGCGCCGTAGGGCTCCAGTGCATCCGCGCGCGCCGTGTCGAGGACGATCAGGATCACGTTCGGCCGCATCGCCGCCGGAGCCTAAAGGGGGTCAGACCCCGTTAACGTGGCGCGGATGTCGGCCGACGCCAGTCCCGTCGCGCTCCCCGAGCCGCCGGCGGGGGCGCGCAACCTCGTCATCGTCGTGCTCGACAGCCTCCGCTACGACTCCTGGGTCGAGGCCGCGCCGCCTGCCCTGGCGCAGCTCGGCCCGGTCGAGCGCCGCTGGAGCTACGCGACCTGGACGGCCCCGTCGCACTACAACCTGCTGATGGGGCTGCTCCCGCACACGAGCCCGCCGGAGGTCTATGCGTCGGAGTACTACAAGGAGGACTTTCGCCGTTACAGCGAGCGGCTCGGGGTCGAGGGGATGGAGTTCAAGCGCGTGCTGCCGTCGATCTTCATGCCGACCTATCTGCGCAACACGCTCGGCTACCGCACCGGGGCGATGGTCTCGATGCCGGTGCTCAACCCGCACACGGTGATCAACCGCGACTTCGACAGCTTCGAGCTGATGCCGACCCACAACGACATGGCCGCGATGCTGCCCAAACTCGGGTTCGGCGAGCGGCCGAGCTTCTGGCTGCTCAACGTCGGCGAGACCCACTACCCCTACGCGCTCCCGGACGAGGACCCCGGCGAGTGGCCGCAGATCTCCGGGGTGCACGGCGTCTTCAAGCGCCTCGACGAGAGCGACCCGCCGACCGAGCCCGGCGAGTTCTTCGACCGCGCGCGCCTGCGCCAGCTTCAGGATCGTCAAATCGACGCGGTCGGCTACGTCGACGGCGTGATCGCGCGGCTGTTCGACCAGCTGCCCTCGGACACGTGGGTGATCGTCACCTCAGACCACGGCGAGCTGTTCGGCGAGGACCGCTACTTCGGCCACGGGCCGGTCATGCACGAGAAGGTGCTCGAGGTTCCGTATGTCGAGGGAATGGTTCCCTGACCAGGCAGGAGGCCGCGAGCACCACGAGCAGCGGCTCGAACGGCGCCCGGTAGCGGGTGCCGGAGTCCGGCGTGAAGACGACGGCGGCCGCCAGCGCCAGCGCCAGGATCGGGATCACCAACTCACGCCTCCGGCGGACCCTCCAGAGGCCCGCGAGCGCCAGCAGCAGGATCGGGTAGTAGAGCGCGATCCCGATCGTTCCCAGGGTTCGCGAGCGTCCCTCGAACGGGGCCTCGTCGACCGAGTAGCCGGGGTGGCGGATGTCCCAGAGCCGGCTGAGGCCGTTCCAGAAGAACGCCTCGACCAGCGACTCCGGATGGGCCTCGATGTAGTCGATCGCCTCCTGCTGGAGCTGCGAGCGAAGCTCCGCGTCGCCGACCGGCGGACCCTCGAGCACATCGGGCTGGTCGCGCAGCTGATACCTCCAGGCGTAGGGGTACTTGGGGTCGTTGGCGGACTCCTCGTTGAAGGTCCCGTAGGCGGCCGCGTCCTGGATCGAGATCGGCACGACGCCGTCGGCGACGATGTAGTTGCGGACGGTCCAGGGCAGGATCACGAGCGCAGCCAGCGCGGCGGCGATCGCTGTCAGGGCGACCCCGCGACGCCAGCCGGTGGCGATCACCCAAGCCGCGAGGGCGCCGGCGAAGAGGTACACCGAGGTCGGCCTGGTGAGGATCGCGAGCCCGGCGAGCGCGCCCACCCAAATCGCGATCTTGGCGCTCGGCTCGCATGTCAGTACGAGGATCAGCACCCCGAGGGTCAGCGGCACCGCCAGCGCCTCGGGGTAGAGGAGGCCGTAGTACTCCCAGGCGAGCGGAAAGAGGGCGACGACCGCGGCGCTGACCAGGCCGACCGCGGGCGAGAAGAGGCGCCGACCGAGCAGCCAGGTGAGCAGGACGGCCGCGGGCGCCACCGTCAGCGCCTGGACGATCGCGACCGTGTCCGGCGACGTGCCCCAGAGTTCGTACCAGAGCCCCACCCAGGCCGGGTAGATCGGGGCCTTCCACATCCCCTCGTGGGCAACCCCGAACGGGAGCGTCGTCCACCAGAGCTTCCCCTGGGTGAAGAAGACACCCTCGCTGTCGTATTCGACCATGTCGCCGCGCAGCTCCAGCGGCCGGTTGATGAGCACGTAGATGAGCACGACGGCCGCTCCCAGCGCCATCAGCCCGACCACCGTCCAGAGCTCCCGGCGCGGCATCGTCAGCGTTCGGGTCTGGCGAGGACGGCCGCGTGGGGAATGCCCCGCCGCCGCTTCGCCGGGTGGCCCTCGCCGAGCGGGATCGCGTAGACGCCGGTCGATCGCTCGACGGCAAAGCCCGCGGCGGCGACCATCCGGCGGTGCGCGGCGAGATTCGGGATCCACCACTGGCAGTTCTCCCCGGCCAGGAAGCGCGCCGCCGGGCGCCGGGCCCCGGCAAGCTGCCGCTGCACCTGCTCGGCGGAGAGGAAGTGCCCGTCGCAGACGCCGTGGATGGCCTCGAGGGCGCGGATCGGGTCGCGCAGGTGGAGCATCAGGCTGCCGCAGACGACGACGTCGAAGCCGCCGATCTCGGCCCGGTCGAGGTCGTAGACGTTGACCTCGCGACGCTCGACCGCCGAGCCCAGGGCCCGCTTCGCGAGCTCGAAGCCGGCGCCGGTCCGGTCGCCGACCTGCGCCGCGATCGCGGCCGGGCCGGCGAGCCGGTCGCGCGCCGCCCAGTCCCATTGGCTCGGATCGCCGATATCGGTCGCGATCACGTCGGAAGCTCCGCGGCGCTCGAGCTCGAAGGCCAGAAACCCGTCCCAGGTGCCGACGTCGAGGCAGCGCTTGCCGCTCACGTCGGGCCAGGGCATCCGCTCGACGATCGGCCTCAGGTCGAACCAGCCCGGGGTCACGAGCCCCGGCTCGAGCTCGAGCGTGTGGTACCAGAGCGGGTGAGCGAGGATCTCGGCGCGTTGCGCCATCGCTCAGACCTGCGGCCCGCTCTTGCGCAGCAGGACGAAGCAGAACTGCGTGCCGCGCCCCTCGACCCGCTCGGTCGCGAGCCCCGCCTCACCGGCGGTCTGCCGGAGACGCCGCAGGTCGGTCGGCGAGCCGCGCCAGGCCGGGTGCGACCAGCCGTGGGGGAGACGGCCACGAGCAGCTGCGACACGGTCCCGCAGCCGCCGGCTCAGCGAGCGGCGCGCATGTACCGAGGGTTCGTCCGAGACCTGGAACCCGGCCCAGCCTCCGGGGCGCAACACACGACCCATCTCGCGCACGTACGCGAGCGTTACCTCGGGATCCGGGATGTGCTGAAAGACGACGAACGAGAGCACGGCGTCAGCCTCGCCGGCGTCGACTCCGGCCAGGGAACCGCCGTCGCCGACGATCCAGTCGACGTTGTCGAGCGATCGATTGAGGTCGCGGGCGCGCTCGATCATCTCGGGCGAGACGTCAACGGCCCTGACCGTCGCGACCCGGGCGGCGATCGCCCTCGACATCCTGCCGACGCCACAGCCGATCTCGACCACGGTGTCGGCCGGTGAAAGCCCGACCCCGAGCAGGCGGAGGATCTTGTCGACGTCCTCCGGCCCGCTTTCCCAGAAGCGATCGAGGTCGGGATCGCCGTAGTCGAGCGTGTTGTTGATGAAGTAGTAGGCGTCCTCCCGGGCCCGCGCATCCCAGAATCGCCGCATCGCGCTGCCGCCGGTGGTCCCCAAGCGGCCGTAGGCTACCGGCGTGACCGCTACGCAACCGCAGGTGAGCGTGGTGATCCCGAGCGGGCGCCAGGTGCGTTTGAGCTTCACGCTCGAGGCGCTCGCGAGGCAGACCCTCGGCCGTGAGCGGTTCGAGGTCGTCGTGGTACAGGACGGCGAGCAGCCGGCGCCGTCACATCCGGAGCTGGACCTGCGGGCGATCCGCGGTCACGGCGATGGCAACATCGCCGCCCTGCGCAATCTCGGCTGGCGCGCCGCCCGCGCACCGCTGATCGCGTTCACCGACGACGATTGCCGTCCGGCCGCCGACTGGCTCGAGCGGATGCTCGATGCGGCAGACGGATCGCGGATGCTGTTCGGACGCACGGAGCCCGACCCCGACGAGGACCACCTGCTGCACGGGCTTGCCCGCAGCCAGCGGATCGTCGAGCTCGGCAACTGGTACGAGAGCTGCAACGCCGTTTATCCGCGCCGGATACTCGAGTCGCTCGGGGGCTTCGACGAGGACTTCGCCCGTCTCGGCGAGGACACCGACCTGGCCCTGCGAGCGCTCGACGCCGGCGCCGCGTTTCGATTCGTCGACCGAGCCCGCGTCTGGCACGCGGTGATCCCGATGGGCCTGGTCGCCGCCCTCGGCCAGGCGCGTCGCCGCGACACGATCCCGCTTCTGATCGCCCGCCATCCCCGCCACCGGCACGCCCTCTACAAAGGCGTCTTCTGGAAGCGGTCGCACGCCCTGGTCGTGGTAGCGGCGCTGGGGCTCGCCAGCCGGCGTCCGGCGCTCGCACTGCTGGCGGCGCTGCCCTGGGTGGCGGAGAACACCGACCCCGCCGTGCTCACCGGCGGGCGATGGCGCCTGCTGCGCCAGTTGGGGCACCTCGGCGCCAGGGCCGCGGTCGACTCGACCGAGGTTGCAACCACGGTCCTGGCCGCGGCCCGCCAGCGCACCCTGGTGATCTAGAACCGACCGCGGGGAAATCCCGCATGAGAACGCCGTCGAGGACCGCTGTTACCCTGCGCGACGATCACTGACCCCACGCACAAGCCAGGAGGAAGACATTGACCAAGTCCGAGTTCGTCGAGAGCATCGCAGGAAGCTTCGACAGCAAGAAGGCCGCTGGTGACGCAGTCGAGACCGTCCTCGACGGGATTACCAACACGCTCGCGAGGGGCGGGGAGATCAGCTTCACCGGCTTCGGCAAGTTCAGCGTCGCCGAGCGCGGGCCGCGCCAGGGTGTCAACCCGCGCACCGGCGAGCGGATCACGATCGCCGGCGGCAAGGTGCCGAAGTTCTCGGCCGGCGCCGGTCTCAAGTCCAAGGTCAAGGGCGGCTAGCGAACCTGGCCCCACCCTTTGCCGACCGGCTCGCGGCGCTCGTAGCCGAGCGCCGCAGCCAGGTATGCCTCGGCCTCGACCCGGATCCGTCCGGGCTCGAGCCGCGGTCTCGGTCAGGCGCGACGCCGGCCGAGGCCGCGGCCGAGGCGGTCGTCGATCACTGCCGGTCGCTGATCACGGCGACGGCCCCGGCCTGCGTCGCGGTTAAACCGCAGCTGGCCTGCTTCGAGCGCCTCGGCTGGGCGGGTTGGCGGGCGCTCGAGCAGGTGATCGCTGCCGCCCGCGACGCCGGGCTGCTGGTGGTCGCGGACGGCAAGCGCGGTGACGTCCCGGTGACCGCGAAGGTGTACGCGCAGTCCCTGTTCGGCTCGGTCGAGACCCCGTGGGGGGAGGCCGCCGGGCTCGGGGCGGACGCCGCCACGGTCAACCCGCTGACCGGCGCCGACGCGCTCGAGCCCCTGCTCGCGGCCGCCGAGCGCACGGGCGCCGGTCTGTTCGCGCTCGTGCGCACCTCGAACCCGGGGGCGGCCGACGTGCTCGACCTGGCGACCGCCGACGGGCCGCTGCACGAGCACCTGGCGCGGATGATCGCCGAGCGCGCGCCCCGGCTCGCGGGCAGCTCGGGTCTCAGCGGGATGGGGGCCGTAGTCGGCGCCACCGAGCCCCGGCATCTGGGACGGCTGCGCGCGCTGATGCCCGATTCGATCTTCCTCATCCCCGGCGTCGGTGCCCAGGGCGGCAGCGCCGCCTCGCTCGGCCCCGCGTTCTCCGCCGACCCGGCCTCGGTGCTGGTCCCCGCCTCCCGCTCGATCGCAAACGCCGACGAGCCGGCCGCCGCGGCCGAGGATCTGCGTGACCAGGTCTGGGCCGCTTCGCAAAGCGCCGCCCGCTGAGTCGGGTGTTGCCGTCCATGCGGCAAGCGACCGCCTACGATTCCGGCCCCTATGCCCGGGCCGAACGACGATCGCAGGCCGACGAGCTGGACCGCACGGGTGCTCGCGCCCGTGGTCTTGGTGGTCGTCACGGCGGCGCTCGTGCTCGTGATCAGCGGCTCCTTGAGCAGCGAGGACTCGAGCTCGAAGAAGGACAGGACGCAGACGACGAGCGCGGGCTGTCCGGGGGGCGACGAGGAGGCGATCAGGAACGGCTACTACGTGGTCGAGGAAGGCGACAACTTCACCACGATCGCCGAGAGGACCTGCATCCCCGAGGATCAGCTGCAGGAGCTGAACCCGAACCTCGACCCGTTCGGTCTCCAGGTGCAGAACTGCGTCGACCTGGTCCCCGACGGGTGCAAGAAGCTGGTCGAATCCGGCTGACCGCGCTCGCCCTGCTGGGGGCGGCGCTGCTTGCGTTCGCGGCCCCGGCGCGGGCCGCCGAGCAGCCGCCCACGGGACTCCCGGCACGCGCCTGGGTCCTGATCGACGCCGGCGACGGCAAGGTGCTCGCCGCCCATCGTGCCCGCAGTTCCTACTCGATCGCCTCGACCACGAAGCTGATGACGGCCTACGTCGCTCGCGAGCGGCTCAAGCTCGGCGAGACCGTCGTCGCCCCGCCCTACGACGCGCTCGCCGCGGAGTCGCTGCTCGGGCTCGAGCCGGGCGAGGAGATCGAGGTTGGCGACCTCCTTTACGGCCTGCTCCTGGTCTCGGGCAACGACGCCGCCGAGGCGCTGGCCCAGGCCGCGGCCGGCTCCGAGGACGCCTTCGTCGCCAAGATGAACGACGCCGCCGACAGGCTCGGCCTCGACGACACGTCCTATGCCAACCCGATCGGTCTCGACGAGGCCGGCAACTACTCGAGCGCCGAGGACCTGGCCGAGCTCGCGGTCGTCCTGCGCAGGGACGCGCTGTTCAGGCGCATCTTCGACACCGCCTCGACCACGATCGAAAGCGGCGCCCACCCGCGCAACCTCGTCAACCGCAACACGCTGGTGCAGACCGTCCCCTACGTCAACGGGGTCAAGACCGGCTACACGATCGACGCCGGCAACGTGCTCGTCGGCTCCGGCAAGCAGGGTGGCGTGGAGCTGGTCTCGGCGGTGCTCGGCGCGCCGACGGAGGCCGACCGCGACGCGGCGACCCTGGCGTTGCTCGACTACGGCTTCTCCCTCTATCACCGCCGCACGCCGGTGCACGAGGGGGAGACCGAGGCCGAGGTCGCAATCCGCGACCGCGACGTCGCGGTCGAGCTGGCGCCGAGCGAGGAGATCACGATCACCGTTCGCAGCGGCGAGCGCGTGCAGACCCGGGTCAGCGCCCCGGACGAGGTCGCGGGGCCGGTCTCGGAAGGGGACCGGCTCGGCGAGGCGGTGGTCACGGTCGAAGGCGAGGCCGTCGGCCGGACGGCGCTGGCGGCGACCAGCTCCGCCGCCGCCGCCAGCCTGCTCGAGCGCTACGACGCCGCGGTCCCGGGGCCGCGGTTGGTCGCCTGGGGAATCGCGATCGCGGCGCTTGCCCTGCTCTTCGTCGTCGCGATCGCGCTCTGGGATCGGCGATGAGCGCCGCGCCCGAGTTCTACGCAGCGCGGCTCGGTCAACCGTTCATCTCTCATCAAGAGCTGCTCCGAGCGCGCCTGCCGCGAGCCCTGCGCGGCCTCGCCGCTCGCCCCGGGCGGCTCCGCGGCCTGGCGCTGGGCTGGCTCGCCCGCCGTGGGCATCGGGTCGCGGTGATCCGCCGCGAGCGAGGTTCGCTACCGGCGCTGCTGGTCTGCGCGCTGCCACCGGCGCGCCGCCGCGTCTTCGTGCTCGAGCTGATTCGCCGCCCGCTGCCGCGGACCGCGTGGCGCCGCGTCCTCTACCGGCTCTGGTGGCATGCGATCGAGAATCCGGCACTGCGGCGCGGCATGGCGGCGGCGCAGGTGATGACCGCGTGGGAGCGGGAGGAATATGCGAACCACTACGGGATCGACCGTGCCCGGGTGCACCACGTTCCCTGGCCATTTTGCGAGCGTCGCGGCGGCTCGCCCGAAGCAATCGACGAAGGTCCCGGCGGCGTCTTCGCCTCGGGCCGCACGGCCTGTGACTGGGAGACCCTGTTCGCCGCCGCGCAGGGCCGCGGTTGGAGCCTCACGGTCGTCTGCTCGGGACGCGATCGGCGTCGCGTTCGCGCCCTCGCGGCCGGCGGCGAAGCCGAGGTTCATGTCGACGTCGCCTGGGGCGAGCACGATCGCCTGCTGCGCTCCGCCGAGGTCTGCGTGATCCCGATCGAGGACCGGGGCCTGAGCGCCGGGCAGGTGCGGTTGATGACCGCGGTCGAGGCCGGGATCCCCGTGGTGGCGACGAAGGTGCGGTCGCTGGACGGCTACCTGGTTCCCGGCGAGACCGCGGTCGTCGTCCCGGCCGCGGACGCGGAGGCGATGCGAGCGGCGATCGAGGCCCTGCTGGCCGATCCGGAACGCCGGCGCCGGATCCGCGACGCGGCTCTCGCCCGCGCACGAGGCTGGACCTACGCCGACTACTTCGCCCGGATCGCGACGCTGGTCCTCGGCAAGCGCGAGATCCACCCGGCCGGGCCGGGAAGCGGCTAGCCTTGGTCGCGTTCGCGTGATCCTCACCGTCACCCTCAATGCCGCCATCGACCGCACCGTCGCGGTCCCCAACTTCCGCCTTGGTCAGCGTCACCGCGCGGTCGAGGCGCGAACGATGGCCGGCGGCAAGGGCGTCAACATCGCCCGCGCACTGCAGCTGCTCGGCCGGCCGGTGATCGCGGCCGGGTTCGCCGGCGGCGCCACCGGCACGCGGCTGATCGAGGAGCTGCGCGCCGAGTCGGTGCTGACCGCGTTCACGCGCATCGCCGGGGAGTCGCGGACCAACCTGGCCGTCGTCGATCCGACCACCGGCGACCAGACCGAGATCAACGAGCGCGGCCCCGAGGTCTCCGCCGAGGACGTCGAGCGCCTGGTTGAGCGGCTCCTGTACCTGGGGCAGGGTGCCTCGATCTGCGTCCTCGCCGGATCGGTCCCGCCCGGAGCACCGGAGGACATCTACGCCCGCCTGATCAGCGAGCTGCGCTCGCTCGGGGTGATCACGGTCCTCGACAGCGATGGTGAGCAGATGCGCGCCGGACTTCGCGGCGAGCCCGCGGTTGTCGCCCCGAACGTCGGCGAAGCCGAGGAGGCCGTCGGCTATGAGTTCAGCGATGCGGCGGACTTCGCCCTCGGGCTCTCCTCGCTGCTCGACATGGGTGCCGGCGAGGCGATCGTGACCTCGGAGCAGGGCTGCGTCGCGGTCGTCGGAGCGGGCTCGGACCGGCGCCGCTACGAAGCACGGATCGACCAGCTGGAACCGGTGACCACGGTCGGCTCCGGCGATGCCTTTCTCGCCGGCTACGTCGCCGCCCGCTTCGAGGGGGCCGGGGCGCGGGACTGCCTCGCCTTCGGCGTCGCCTGCGGCGCCGAGTCCACACAGCACTTCGGCGCCGGCACCCTCGACCGCAGGGAGGTGGAGCGCCTGCTCCCACGGGTCGAGGTGCGTGAGCTCGAAGTGCCCGCCGAGGTCGTCTGACCGGGATCGGAGATGGACGCATCCGAGGTCGGGCGCATGCGCTGGTACCACACGATCGACATGCCCGACGGCTCCTCGACCCCGGGGGAGTACGACCTGCGGCCGATCGTCGATCGCCTGCCGTGGCCCGAAACGATGACCGGCATGCGCTGCCTCGACATCGGCAGCCGGGACGGCTTCTACGCCTTCGAGATGGAGCGGCGTGGCGCCGCTGAGGTCGTCTCCCTCGATCTCGACGATCCCGATCTGATCGACTTCCCCGGACCGCGCCCACCGCGCGAGCAGGTTCAGGAGGAGCTCGACGCCGGCAAGCGAGCGTTCGAGGTCGCCCGCGAGGCCCGCGGCTCGAGCGTGATCCGGACGCAGATCGGCATATACGACCTGAGCGAGGACGATCACGGGCGCTTCGACTTCGCGGTCATCGGCACCCTGCTCCACCACCTCCGGGACCCTGCGCGGGCATTGGTGGCGACGCGATCGGTGCTCGACGGGCACCTGCTGCTGAATGACGCCGTGATCCCCGGGCTCGACAGCCTCCGCCGCCGGCCGATGGCCGAGATCATGATCGCCTCGGCGCCCTTCTGGTTCGTGCCCAACCCGGCGGGCCAGCGGCGGCTGCTCGAGGCCTCGGGCTTCGAGGTGGTCCGCAGCGGCCGCCCGTACATGATCCCGATCGGCGCCGGGTCGACGAAGCTCTCGATTCGCGCCTGCCTGGCGCCACCTTTGCGCGAGATTCCCCGGCGGCTGCTGGTCCGCAACGGAGCGCTGCATGCCTGGGTGCTGGGACGGGCACGGTGAGCGAAGCCGCTCGCCGCGCCGCCGGCGCAAACCCGCTCTGGTACCACACGATCGAGCTCGCCCCCGGTGTGATCACGCCCGGCCAGGTCGACCTGCGGAAGGTCGCCGGCCGCATCCTCCCTGCCGACCTCGGCGGCCGCCGGGCGCTCGATGTCGGCACCTTCGACGGCTTCTGGGCGTTCGAGCTCGAGCGGCGGGGGGCAAGCGTGGTCGCGATCGACGTCGAGCGTCTCGAGGCGGCGGAATGGCCGCCGCTCTCGCGCTCGATGCTCGAGGCCGAGGCTCGCGCAAACGGGGTCGAGCTCGGGCGCGGGTTCGAGCTCGCCTCCGAGGCCCTGGGCTCGTCGGTGGAGCGTCGCCTGCTGAGCGTCTACGAGCTCACGCCCGAGGCGATTGGCGGCCCGGTCGACTTCGTCTTCAGCGGCGCGCTCCTGCTGCACCTGCGCGATCCCGTGCTCGCCCTGGAGCGGATCGCCTCGGTGCTCCGGCCGGGCGGCGAGCTGCGGCTGTTGGAGCCGTTCTCGCCACGGCTGACCGCGCTCAGCCCGCGCCGGCCCGCGGCCTCGTTCCGGGCGGCATACGAGGGTTTCAACTGGTGGCTGCCGAACCTGGCGACGATCGGTGCCTGGCTACGCGCGGCGGGATTTTGCGACGAGCGCCGGATCGCGATCGCCCGGCCACGGGCCGCCGGCGGGATGCGAATGCTCCAGGTCGCCTACGGGGCGCGGACGCCGCCGGGCGGCGGTTGACCGCTGTTATCATCGCCAAGGCCTCGCATACTGGGGCCGCGCAGCCGCAATTAGCGGCTTTCGGGGCCCCTTTCGAGGGGCTTTTTTCGTCCGCGAACACCCCTAGGTTTGGAGCCAGATGGAAGTAGAGATCGGACGCGGCAAGAAGGGCAGGCGAGCCTACGGGTTCGACGACATCGCAATCGTGCCGTCACGGCGCACACGTGACCCCGATGATGTCGACATCTCCTGGACCCTGGGGCCGTACCGATTCGAGCTGCCGCTGCTGGCCTCGGCGATGGACGGCGTCGTCAGCCCGCAGACCGCGGCAGAGCTCGGCGCGCTCGGTGGCCTCGGCGTGCTCAACCTCGAGGGCATCTGGAGCCGCTACGAGGACGCGGAGGGCAAGCTCAGCGAGATCGCCGCGGCCCCGCCCGAGCGCGCAACGGCGCTCATGCAGGAGGTCTACGCGGAGCCCGTGAAGGCGGAGCTCATCGCCCAGCGGGTGGAGGAGATCAAGGCGGCCGGAGCGGTC
>DATBPT010000046.1:0-9221 GCA_036561205.1 Solirubrobacterales bacterium | reverse complement strand
CCGACCCCGAGCGCCGCCTCGCGGTGCTCGAGCGTGAGCTCTGGCGGATCGCGGTCGAGGACCTCAACTACTCCGAGCAGCATGCCTGGGCCGCGCTCGCCGGGGCCCGCGTGACCGCCAACAACTGGCGCCGCGCGAAGGCGATGATCCAGCACGACCAGGCCAAGGAGCTGCGCCGGCGCTTCCTGCTCACCTGCCTGCAACGGAACCGCAGCAACCAGCTGAAGCTCAAGGCGCTGGCCGAGATCGCCGCCCTGCGCGAGGCCGAGCCGTTCGACGACGCGGTCGAGGTCGTCGCCACCTGGCCGCGCGAGGAGCGCCGCGCGGGAGCGAAGATCCTGCTGCAGGCGCTGGCCGAGAAGCGGATCGGCCGCCGCGACCAGGCCCAGGCCTGGGTCTGGCGCCTGGCCGAGATCACCCGCGAGCTGCACGAGGAGTACGCGGTCCAGCGCTGGCCGGAGACCAAGCGCCTGCTGGGCCTGTTCGTGAACTCATCGGGCCGCGCCCACGGACGCAATGCCCGCCGCATCGTCCACGCCGCCCGCCAGCAGGATCGCCGGCTGGCGGTCGCCCTGCTCGCCGCCGCGGTCGCCCACACGCCCGAGGCCGAGGAGGTGCTGCGCGGCGCCCGCATGCGCATGGCCCGCAAGCCTTCGGCGGTCGCCCGCGAGCTGCTACGCAACTTCCCCAAGGGCGGGAACAAGCGAAGGCGGCGGCGCTCGAAGAGCGGCGGTGGCGGCGAGTCGAACGGCGGCCAGAAGGGGCGCGCGCGGGAGCGGCTCAAGGACGAGGACGGCGATCAGGCCAAGAGCTCCGATGAGGTGGTCGAGGCGGATGCGGTCGAGATCGACGCAGACGACTAGGATCGAGCGCGTGCTCGACCACGTGATCGAGGCCGTCTGCCACCTGCGGCAGGGCTGAGCGGGCGCGAACCGATGGTCCGCACCGCCGTCGAGGCCAGGGAGCAGCTCCTCGCCGACCTCGCAACCGCGATCGATCAGATCGCGCTCGCGACCGCATGCCTGGGCCAGGCCTACGACCAACTCGACGACGCGACCGCCGATCGGCTCGAGGCGGAGCTGTTTCGGCCGGTGCAGAAGGCCTTCGGGCGGGCGAAGCGCGCCCACGCTCAATTCGCCGCGCAGTTCGGCCTCCCGGCGCGGGCGTTCGAACCGCCGTCGGCCGGCCTGCCGTCGCAGGGCGTCAAGCGCTTCGTCGAGCGCGCCGTCGCCGCCTCCGCCGAGGCCGGGCAGACGATCGCCGGGTTGCAGGACTCGATGCTGCCGATCGAAGTCGGCGACCCCGAGCTGCGGGCCGGGCTCGCCGAGGTGCGCGAGCTGGTCGAGGAGATGCCCGGCCGCGCCCGCGCGTTCCTGCGCACGCTGGGGCGCTAGCCGCCTAGCTCAACCGCAGGCTGACCTCGCCGGAGCCGAGGCTGAGCCGGTCGCCGGCTTCGAGCTCGACGATCAGGTTGCCGCGCTCGTCGACCCCCGCCGCGGTGCCCGACCCGTCGTCGATCCCGGCGCCCTCCCAGCTCACCTCGCGGCCGGCGATCGCGTCGCGACGGCGAAACTCGGCCAGCGTCCGCGCCTCGGGCGCCTCGACCCAGGCGCCGAGCGCCTCCGAGATCGCCAGCCGCAGCTCGTCGACGGTCGCGCCGTGGCCGATCGAGGTCGCCGGCCAGCGCAGGTCGCCGGGGAACTCCCCGGGCTCGATCGTGACGTTGACGCCGATCCCGACGATCGCCCAGTCCGGCGGCCGGGCCTCGATCAGAACGCCGGAGGCCTTGGCGCCGTCGATCCAGATGTCGTTGGGCCATTTGATCCGGGCCTTCACCGGCGCCACCGATTCGATCGCCTCGCAGGCGGCGACCGGGACCGCGAGCGGCAGCAGCGCGTGCTCGAGCTCGAGCGGGCGCAGGATCGCCGAGTAGAGCAGCGCCCCGCCCGGCGGCGCGGACCAGACCCGGCCCCGCCGGCCCCGCCCGGCGCTCTGCTCGGCGGCGGTGACGACGGTGCCGCTCGGCGCCCCCGATTCGGCCAGCTCCCGGGCGCGGTCGTTGGTCGAGTCGGTGAGCCGCAGATGCAGGTGGGGATGGCCGAACCGGGTCAATGAGGCGCCTCAACGGCGGCGCGGCTCGGCTCCGCTTCGCTCCGCCTCACAGTTGTGTCAGCGTCACCCGGTCGCCGGCGGCGAGCTCGAGCCGGCGGCCGGCGTCGCCGTGGTTGACGGCGAGGGCGAGCGAACGCGCGGAGTTGACGAGCAGAACCATGTCGCCGTACTCGACGTCGGCGAAGGTGAGCGCGTAGACCGCCTCGTCGGACCGTCGCGGCGCTCCCACCCGGAGCCGCTCCCCGGGCTCGAGCCCGGCCGCGTGGGCGTCGGCCGCGGTCGCGATCAGCGAGACGTTGCCGAACGCGTCGACGTGGCTGACCTCGGCCTCGAGTCGGAGCTCCGGCTCGATCTCGGGCGCGCCGCGCTCGATCGTCTCCAGCGAATCCGGATCGATCGCCTCGCCGAGCTCGGCGAGCGGGTCGCCGAGCGCCAGCCGAGCGGCGACCGGAGCGAACAGGTCGCGGCCGTGGAAGGTGGCGGAGACGGGTTCGAGGCGCGCCGGCGAATTGGAGATCTCGACCGCCTCCACGGCACCGCCGCAGCGATCGAGTGCGAGCGACAGCAGTCCGTTGTCGGGGCCGACGAACTGGTGCCCGCCCTCGGCGGCCGCCACCGCGATCGCCCGGCGCGAGCTGCCGACCGCGGGGTCGACGACCGCGAGGTGGACGCCCGCGGGAAGGAATTCGATCGCGTTCGCGAGCGCGGTCGCCCCCTTGCGGACATCCTGGCGCGCGATCCCGTGGCTGAGGTCGATCACCTGCGCGTCCGGGGCGATCCGCACGATCACCGCCCGGCAGACCCCGGCGAACTCGTCGCTGGTGCCGTAGTCGGAGAGGAAGGTGATCGGCCGGGCCACGCCGAGGAATCTATCCGTGGCATGGCCGGGTCGACGAGGCCTGCCGCGAGAAGTACGGTCGGTACACGGAGGAGCCAACCCGATCACGGAGAGAGAGATGAAGATCACCAAGAACTCGATCGAGACCATGCCCGGTCCGATCGACTGGTTCACCGGCACCGTCTACATCGACACGGTCGCGATCCCAGCGGGGTCTTTCCGGGTGCAGGCAGCCAGCGTGCACTTCGCGCCCGGCGCCCGGACCGCATGGCACACCCATCCCTTCGGGCAGACGATCTACGTCACCGAGGGGATCGGCCTCTGCCAGCGCCGCGGCGGTTCGATCGAGGTCATCCGCTCAGGTGACAGCGTCTTCTTCGAGCCCGAAGAGGACCACTGGCACGGCGCGTCCCCGGACCGCTTCATGACCCACCTGGCGATGCAAGAGGTCGACGACCAAGGCAGCCCGGTCACCTGGGGCGAGCAGGTCACCGACGAGGAATACGGCGCCTTTGGAGGGCCGGCCCTCGAGGACGGCTAGATCATCGCCGGACGTCGGCGAGCAGCGCCTCGATCAGGCCCTCGATGTCGTGCTGCTCGGCCTCGACATGGACCTCGAGCCCGAGCTCGCGGGCCGTCTGGCTGGTGATCGGGCCGATCGAGACCAGCCGAGCCCAGCGGGGGTAGCGCTCCCCGACCGCCTCGACCAGGTTGCGGACGGTCGAGGACGAGGTGAAGGTGACGTAGTCGGCGCCGAGCGCTGCCTCGATCGCCGCCGGGTCGGGCGTCTCGCGCACGGTCTCGTAGAGAGCCACGACGTCGACCTTGCCGCCGCGCTCGGCGAGCGCTTCGGGCAGCAGGTCGCGGGCCTCGGCGGCGCGGGCGACCAGCACCGGCCGCTCGGCGACGTCGACGCCGGCGAGCGCCTCGACCAGGGCCTCGGCGACGAAGCGCTCGGGGACGATGTCGGCGATCACTCCGTGCTCGGTGAGCGCCGCCGCGGTGCCGGGACCGATCGCGGCGACGACCGCGTTGGCGAGCGCCCGCGCGTCGCGGCCCTGGGCGGCCATCGCCTCGAACAACAGGTGCACGCCGTTCGGGCTCGTCAGGCAGACGAGCGCGTAGGTGTGCAGGTCGGCGACGGCGTCGCGGACGACGTCGGTGTCGAGCCGGGGCTCGACCCTGATCGCCGGCAGTTCGATCACATCCGCACCGAGGGCGCGCAGGGTCCCCGCGAGCCCGCTCGCCTGGGCGCGGGCGCGGGTGACCACGACCCGCTGCCTATACAACGGGCGTCGCTCGAGCCAGGAGATCGCTTCGCGGCGCGCCGCCACGGGGCCGAAGAGCAGGATCGCCGGCGCGCCCAGGCCAGCCTCGGCGACCGCCGCCGGCAGCTCGGCAAGGCTCGCGGTGACCACCCGCTGGCCGGGCTGGGTGCCGCGCTCGATCGCGGCCGCGGGCTCGTTCGGGTCGCGCCCGGCCGCCGCCAGCCGGTCGGCGATCAGCGCCAGGTTCTTGACCCCCATGTAGAGGACGAGCGTGCCTGGGAAGCCCGCAAGCGCCTCCCAGTCGAGCGCGGTCTCCGGCTTCTCCGGGTCCTCGTGGCCGGTGACGAAAGCGACCGCGGAAGCGTCGTCGCGATGGGTGACCGGGATCCCGGCATAGGCCGGGGCGGCGACGCCGGCGGTGACCCCGGGAACCACCTCGAACTCGACCCCGGCGGCGGCCAGGGCCTCGGCCTCCTCGCCGCCGCGGCCGAAGACGAACGGGTCGCCGCCCTTCAACCGCACGACGCTGCGTCCCGCCCGTGAGCGCTCGACCATCAGCGCCTCGATCCGCTCCTGATCCATCGCCGGGTCTCCGGGCTGCTTGCCGACGTAGACGAGCTCGGCGTCGGCGCGAGCGCCGCC
The DNA here is from genome assembly GCA_036561205.1 of Solirubrobacterales bacterium. Taxonomy (GTDB): domain Bacteria; phylum Actinomycetota; class Thermoleophilia; order Solirubrobacterales; family 70-9; genus WHSW01. The sequence continues at coordinate 4,361 of DATBPT010000046.1, read as the reverse complement.
GAGGGCGCCGTCGGGGATCAGCCGGTCGTGGAAGATCGTGTCGGCGCTCGCCAGCAGCTCGAGCGAGCGCGTCGTCATCAGCCCCGGATCGCCGGGGCCGGCGCCGACCAGGTAAACGACGCCGGGACGGGCGCCGGTCACGCCGCGGCCCGTTCGAGGATCTCCCGGGCGCCCGCGGAGAGCATCCGCTGCGCCAGCGACTCACCCAGAGCGGCGGGCTGATCGGGATCGCCGGCGACGCGATCCCGAACCCACTCGGACCCGTCGACGGAGCCGGCGTAGCCGAGCACGATCAGCTGCTCAGCGCGCGCGCGGGCGCAGACACCGATCGGCGTGTCGCAGCTGCCGCCCAGCGCGCGGGCGGCGGCGCGCTCGGCGGTGAGCTCGATCAGCGCGCTGGCGTCGACGATCCGCCCGGCGGTCACCCTGGATTCCTCGTCGTCGCTGCGCGCCTCGAGCGCCAGGCACCCCTGACCCGGAGCCGGGGTCATCTGCTCGAGCTCGAATCGAAACGAGATCTCGTCGAGGCGGCCGAGCCGTGCGAGCCCGGCCGAGGCGAGGACGATTCCGTCGTATCCGCCGTCGGCGAGCTTCGTGAGCCGGGTGTCGACGTTGCCGCGCAGCTCGAGGATCTCGAGGTCGGGTCGCAGGGCCCGCAGCTGGGAGCTGCGCCTGAGGCTCGAGGTCCCGATCCGGGCACCCTCGGGGAGCTCGTCGAGCGAGCCCGCTTCGCCGATGAACGCATCCGTCGGGTCCTCGCGGCCGGGCACGCCGACGAGCGCCAGGCCCTCGGGCAGCTCACCGGGCAGATCCTTGGCCGAGTGCACGCCGAGCTCGACCTCGCGGTCGAGGATCGCTCGCTCGACCCCTCTGACGAAGCGCGCCTTGTCGCCGACATCGTCATCGGCGGTCTCGACCGCGATCACCTCGGCGCCGCCGAGCGCCGCCGCGACGGCCTCTGCCTGGGCCAGCGCCAGGGTGCTGCCGCGCGAGCCCAGCCGCAGGCTGCTCACCGGCCGTGGCGGCGCTGCTTGTTTCGGCGCTCGTCCAGGTCCGAGACCTCGGCCGCCGCCTCGAGCGGCTCGCTGCCGGGATCGAGGCCGAAGAGCTCGCGCACGACCGCGACCTTGGCGTACGCGTCGGCCTCGTCTGCGTCGCGCTTCAGGCGCAGGGTCGGCTCGTGCAGCAGGCGGGATGCGATCGCCCGGGCGGCGGCGTTGAGGCGTTTGCGATCGGCGTCGGTGAGCCCCTCCCAGCGCTGCTGGTTCTCGTCGAGGACGCGCTCGACCACCTCGTCGGCGCGCTCGCGCAGGGCGGCGATCGTCGGGGTCACGTCCTGGGCGGCGAGCCAGCGGTCGAAGCGGGCGAGCTCGGCCCGGAGGATGCCCTCGACGTTGCGAGCCTCGCCCTCGCGGCTGGAGACGTTGCGCTCGACCAGGGCCTGGAGGTCGTCCATGTCGTAGAGGCTGGCGCCCGGCACGTCGCGGGAGGAGGGGTGAATGTCGCGCGGGACGGCGAGGTCGATCAGCAGCAGTGGCCGGCCGCCGCGCGCGGTCATCACCTCGCTCAGAGCGTCGCGCTCGATCACGTGGTGGGGCGAGCTGGTCGAGGTGACGACGATGTCGGCATCGGTGAGCTCCTCGGGCAACTCCTCGAAACGAACGGCGTGGCCGCCGAAGCGCTGCGCCAGCCCGATCGCGCGGTCGTAGTGGCGATTGGCGATGAAGATCGCCTCGACGCCCTTGGCGGCCAGCGCCCGGGCGGTCAGCTCGGCGGTCTCGCCGGCGCCGACCACGAGCACGCGGCGGTCGTCGAGATCGCCGAGCGTCCGCTGGGCGAGCTCGACCGCGACCGAGGGGATCGACATCGACCGCTCCGAGATCCCGGTCTCGCTGCGGGCGCGCTTGCCGGCGGCGAGCGCGGCGCGGAAGAGCCGGTTGAGGACCGGGCCGGTGGCGCCCTCGACCAGGGCGAGCTCATAGGCGCGCTTGACCTGGCCCTGGATCTCGGCCTCGCCGATGATCATCGAGTCGAGCCCGGCGGTCACGCGCAGCAGCTGCTCCGCTGCCGCCGCTCCGCGCAGCGAGTAGAGGTGGCCGACGAGCTCCGTCGGCTGCGTCTCCGCCTCGCGCGCCAGGAGGCCGAGGGCGACCGCCTCGGCGCCGACCGGGTCGGAGGCGTAGAGGTAGAACTCGGTCCGGTTGCAGGTCGAGATCGCGGCGGCCTCGAGCACCTCCTGGCGCTCGACCAGCTCGCCGAGGATGCCGACGGCGCGACCCTCGGTCAGCGCCATCCGCTCGCGCAGCTCCAGCGGCGCGGTCTTGTGCGAGACGCCAAGGGCGAGCAGCTCAGCCATCGCTCTTCCTCTCCGCGAGCTCGGCCAGCTCGCCGAGCTCGCGATCGATCCGCGCCAGCCGCGCGGACATGATCGCGACGTAGATCAGCAGCAGGGCGACGAAGACGACATAGGCGCCGGCGACGTACTTGCCGGCCTCGTCGAGCGGCAGGGCCGGCATCAGCCCGAAGCCTCTCGCGGCAGCGGCGCGATTCGCGAGCTCGCCGTGGCAACGTCATCGCCCTCGAGCGCCCGCCGCAGGCGCCCGATCCGCGCCCGCGAGGACTTCGCCGCGAGCTCGAACCGGACCAGGGTCTCCCAGAGCAGCGCCATGCCGGCGAAGCAGACGAGGAAGGTGAACATCATCTTCGCCGGCAGGCCGCCCTCGCTGGTCGCGAACACGCGCGGGTGGACCAGCGTCTCCGCCAGCCGCACGGCGATGAAGTTGAGCGGCACGAAGGCGCCGGCCATGATCGCGAACACGGACGCATAGCGAGCCTGGCGCTCGCGATCCTCGATCGCATAGCGCAGCGGGTAGTAGGTGCAGTAGAGGAGGAAGACGATCAGGAAGCTGACCAGGGTGGGCTCGTCCCAGACCCACCACTTGCCCCAGGACGCCTTCGCCCAGATCGCCCCGGTGAGCAGCGCGGCGACGCCGAAGATCACCGAGATGTGGATCGAGACGTAGGCGCGCACGTCCCACTTCGGCAGCCCGGTTCGCAAGTGCAGGATCGCCTGCACGGCGGCAACGATGAAGCCGATCAGCGCACAGCTGGCGAGCGGCACGTGCAGGTAGAAGATCTTCTGGATGAAGCCCTGATCGGCCTCGTTCGGGGTCCAGAAGAAGACCAGGGCGAAGCCCGCCGTCAGCGTGGCGACGGTGAGCACGGGAAGGATTCTGGGGGCGCGGAAGCTCATGCGATTGCTCAGTCCTCGAGCAGGAAGTCGTAGACGGCATAGCCCACGAGGCAGAAGACGACATCGTAGAGAGCGAGAACCGCGATCCACTTGCCGAAATCGTCGTACGAAGGGCCGCCTGCGGACAGCAACGGCTCGGCCGCGCCGGCCGCGCCGATCATCACCGGGACCAGCAGCGGCAGCAGGAGCAGCGGCGCGATCAGGTCGCGGGCCCGGGAGTTGACCGCGATCGACGAGACCAGAGCGCCGATCCCCGCGAGTCCGAGGTCGGCGAGGACCAGAACGCCCGCCAGCGGCAGCAGGCCACCGGCGTCGTCGAGAAACAGGATCGCGAAGGCCGGGACCGCGATCAGCTCGAAGGCCAGCAGGTAGACGACCAGGATCGTGACCTTGGCCGCATAGAGCGCGGTGCCGTCGACGGGCGCCAGCCGGATCACGTCGAAGCCACCCTGCTCGCGCTCGGCGACGAAGACTCGGTTGATCGCCAGGATCGCCGCGAACAGGATCGTCGTCAGGAGCACGCCCGCGGCGAGGCTGCCCTCGAGCTGCTCGCGGTCGAGGCCGAAGCGAAAGAGGACGAAGGTGGTGATCGAGAACAGTGCCATCGCCGGCACCGACTCGAGCGTGCGCAGCTCCGTGCGCACGTCCTTGGCGAGCAGGGCGCGGAACGCGTTCACCGTACTTCCCCCTCGTACAGTCCCCGCGCCTCGCTCGGCGCCAGGCCCGCGGCGGCGCCCGCGTAGGCGACGCTGCCGTCGGCTCGCAGCGCCAGCACCCGGTCGGCGGTCTCGAGCCCGCGCTCGACCTCGTGCGTGATCACGACCCGGCTTCGCCCCGGCGCCGGCCCGACCATCGCCTCGACGATCTCCGCGCCGGCGAGATCGAGGTGGGCGCGGGGCTCGTCGAGCAAGAGCAGCTCGGGCTCGTGCAGAAGCGCGCGACAGACCGCCGCCCGTTGCAGCATCCCGGCGGAGAGGTTGCGGGCGAGCTCGCCGCCGCGGCGGCCGAGCCCGGCGCGCCCGAGCAGCTCGGCGATCCGCTCGCCCGGTGCCTCGATCCCGTGCAGGCGGGCGTTGAACTCGAGGTTCTCGATCACGCTGAGCTCGCG
>DATBPT010000045.1:0-16384 GCA_036561205.1 Solirubrobacterales bacterium | reverse complement strand
CGCCAGCTCGTCGGCGCCGCCAACATCGACGGCAGCCCGATGTTCCACGTCGCCTCGGGCAACCTCAGCTACCAGGTCGAGCACCACCTCTACCCGGACATGCCGTCGACCCGATACGCCGAGATCGCGCCCAAGGTCCGCGACGTCTGCAAGCGCTACGGGCTGCCGTACAACACGGGCCCGTTCCGCAAGCAGTGGGGTTCGGTGCAGCGGACGATCCTGCGGCTCGCCTTCCCCGGCGGCAAGCCGCGGCCGAAGCCGGGCCCCTACCGCGGCACCGACACCGAGGCGGTACCGGAGGCGAGCTCGAACGGCGGCGCGGCCGCCTCGCACAACGGCGACCAGCCGGCTGCGAGCGACAACGTGGCGGCCGAAAACCCGGGCGACTAGGTCGCGGCGGGAACCGCCTCGCGTAGGCGCCGGTCGACCAAGCGCGCGCAACGCCGCCCGTCGGCGATCGCGGTGACGATCAGCGACTGGCCGACGCGGGCGTCGCCGGCGGCATAGACGGCGGGCCGCGAGGTCTCGAACGTCTTCGCGGCAAGGTTGCCGCGCTTGTCGGTCTCCAGCCCGAGCCCGGCGACGACATCGTCGTGGGCGGGGTGGACGAAGCCGATTGCGATCAGGACGAGCTCGGCCGGGATCGTGAACTCGCTCTCGGGGACCGGCTCGAGCGTGCGCGAGGAGCTGCCGGTGACCCGGCGGCCGACCAGGGCGCTGACCCTGCCCTCGTCGCCCTCGAGCCCGATCACCTGGTGGCCGAAGCGGCGCTCGCCGCCCTCGTCGAGGGCGTAGGTGGTGAACGAGCGCTTCGGCGCCAGCGGCCAGGGGCTGTCGGGGTAACGCCCGTTCGAGGGGAGCTCGGGGTAGACGTCGAGCAGGGTCGCCGAGAGGGCGCCCTCGCGGTTGGCGTTCGAGATGCAGTCCATGCCGGTGTCGCCGCCGCCGATCACGACCACGCGCTTGCCGGCGGCGGTGATCTCGGCGCCCGGCGGCGGCTCGGGGGCGGGGTGGCCCTGCGAGCGCGCGACCCAGCGGTTTCGCTGGTAGAGGTAGTCCATGGCGAAGTGGACGCCGTCGAGCTCGCGCCCGGGCGCCTCGAAGTCGCGCTCGACCCGGGAGCCGATCGCGATCACGATCGCGTCGTTGGACTCCGCGAGCTCGCCCGCGTCGACGTTGCCGCCGACCTCGGCGCCGTACTCGAATTTGATCCCCTCGCCCTCGAGGATCTCGACCCGGCGGTCGATCATCCACTTCTCCAGCTTCGCGTCGGGGACGCCGAAGCGCATCAGGCCGCCGGGCGCCTCGTCGCGCTCGTAGACGGTGACCTCGTGGCCGACCTGGTTCAGCTCCGCGGCGGCGGCGAGGCCGGCCGGGCCGGAGCCGATCACGGCGACGCGGTAGCCCGTGCGCCGCTCGGGCGGGCGGGGGACTATCCAGCCCTCCTCGAAGCCGCGGTGGACGATCGCGTACTCGATCTGCTTGATCATCACCGGGTCGTCGTCGATCGCCAGCACGCAGGCTGACTCGCACGGCGCCGGGCAGATCAGGCCGGTGAACTCGGGGAAGTTGTTGGTCGCGTGCAGCTGCTCGCAGGCCGCCTTCCAGTCGTCGCGGCGCACGAGGTCGTTCCAGTCGGGGATCAGGTTGCCGAGCGGGCAGGCCGAGTTGCAGAACGGGACCCCGCAGTCCATGCAGCGGGCACCCTGGCGGCGGAGCTCCTCGTTCGGCAGGACGCCGAAGATCTCGCCGTAGTCGCCGACCCGCTCGCGCGGGTCGCGCTCCGGATCGGCGACCCGGCGAATCCCCATGAACGCCCGCGGATCTCTCGTCATCTCAAATGCGCGTGAGCTCCGCTCACGCTGCGAGCGTTCGAAACTCGGATGTCTTCGGACCGCCGACGTCGTCGCGGTGTTCGAGCGCCCGCGCGTACTCGCGCGGGATCACGCGCACGAACTGCGAGAGCGAGATCTCCCAGTCCTCGAGCAGGTGCGCGGCGACCTCCGAGCCGGTCCTCGCCAGGTGCTCGGTGACCAGCGCGTGCAGCTCGTCGCGCTCATCCTCGGGGACGCGCTCGAGGTCGACGAGCTCGGTGTTGGCGCGGACCGCGAGGTGGTCGTCGGGGTCGTGGACCCAGGCGATCCCGCCGCTCATCCCGGCGGCGAAGTTGTGGCCGGTCGGCCCGAGGATCGCGGCGCGGCCCCCGGTCATGTACTCGCAGCCGTGGTCGCCGACGCCCTCGACCACGGTCAGCGCGCCGGAGTTGCGGACCGCGAAGCGCTCGCCGGCGAGGCCACGGAAGAAGGCGCGCCCGCTGCTCGCTCCATAGAGGGCGACGTTGCCGATGATCACGTTGTCGGCGGCGACGAACGGTGACTCGGGCGCCGGGTGCACGGCGAGCACCCCGCCGGAGAGGCTCTTGCCGACGTAGTCGTTGGCCTCGCCCTCGAGCGCGATCGTGACTCCGGGGGCGAGGAAGGCGCCGAAGCTCTGCCCGGCCGAGCCGGTGAGCTTGACCTGGATCGTGTCGTCGTCGAGCCCGCCGGGTCCGTGCTGGGCGACGACCTCGTGCGAGAGCCGGGCGCCGGCGGTGCGGTCGACGTTGGTGATCCTGCGCTCGAGCCGGATCGGCTCGCCGCCGGCGATCGCGCCGGCGGCCTCGTCGAGCAGCTCGCGGACGTCGAAGTGGGGGTCGGGCGGCTCCGGGCCGCGGGTGCGGTGGCGCGGGGCCCTGGGGTCGACGGTCTCGGGCAGGACCAGCAGGTCGGAGAGGTCAAGCAGGCGGCGCTTGTGGCCGTCGGGTTCCTCGAGCGGCTTGTGGCCGAGCAGGTCGACGCGCCCGATCGCGTCCTCGAGCCGCGCGATCCCCAGTTGCGCCATCTGCTCGCGGACATCCTCGGCGACGAGGAAGAGGTACTCGACGACGTGCTCGGGACGGCCCGCGAACCGCGCCCGCAGCTCCGGATCCTGGGTCGCGACCCCGACCGGGCAGGTGTTGAGGTGGCAGACGCGCATCATGATGCAGCCGGTGGCGATCAGGGGGGCGGTCGAGAAGCCGAACTCGTCGGCGCCGAGCATCGCCCCGACGAGCACGTCGCGGCCGGTGCGCATGCCGCCGTCGACCTGGACGATGATCCGCGAGCGGAGGTCGTTGCGAAGCAGCGTCTGCTGGGTCTCGGCGAGCCCGATCTCCCAGGGCACGCCGGCCTGCTGGATCGAGGACAGCGGCGAGGCCCCGGTGCCGCCGTCGTGGCCGGCGATGACGACGTGGTCGGCGCCGGCCTTGGCGACCCCGGCGGCGACCGTGCCGACGCCCGCCTCGGCGGCGAGCTTGACCGAGACGGTCGCCTTCGGGTTCGCCGAGCGCAGGTCGTAGATCAGCTGCTTGAGGTCCTCGATCGAGTAGATGTCGTGGTGGGGCGGGGGCGAGATCAGGCCGACGCCGGGGGTGGCGAAGCGCAACTGGGCGATGTAGGGGTCGACCTTGTGACCGGGCAGCTGGCCGCCCTCGCCCGGCTTTGCGCCCTGCGAGATCTTGATCTGGATCTGGTCGGCCGAGGAGAGGTAGTGCATCGTCACCCCGAAGCGCCCCGAGGCGACCTGCTTGATCCGCGAGCGGCGCTGGTCACCGTTCGGGTCCGGGGTGTAGCGGCGGATGTCCTCGCCGCCCTCGCCCGAGTTCGACATCCCGCCGATCCGGTTCATCGCCACGGCGAGCGTCTCGTGGGCCTCGGGCCCGAGCGCGCCGAGGCTCATGCCGCCGGTCGTGAACCGCTTCAGGATCTCCTTCGTCGACTCGACCTCCTCGATCGGGATCGGGTCGCCGGCGGGGCGCAGCTCGAGCAACCCGCGCAGGATCGCCAGGGCGCCGTTCTCGACGTCGACGCGCTGGCGAAACTCCTCGTAGCGCTCGGCCGCCCGGGTGCCGTCGCCGTTGGCGCGCACCGCGAGCTGCAGGGCGGCGATCGTGTCCGGGTCCCAGGCGTGGCGCTCGCCGTCGCGCCGCCAGGCGTAGACCCCGCCCTGGGGCAGGAGGCCGGCGTGGGCCGCAGGCAGCGACGAGTCCTCGACGTGCTCGGGCAGGCTGCGCCGGTGGCTCTCGGGGTAGGCGCGCGCGTGGCGCTCGAGCGCCTCGGAGGCGAGCTCGTCGAGGCCGACGCCGCCGACCGCCGACGGGGTGCCGCCGAAGTAGCGATCGACGAGGTCGCGGTCGAGGCCGACGGCCTCGAACACCTGGGCGCCGCAATAGGAGGAGATCGTCGCGATCCCCATCTTCGACATCACCTTGAGCAGGCCCTTGCGAACCGCCTTCAGCAGGCCCGCGACCGCCTCCTCCTGCGAGAAGTCGCCGGGGAGCTCGGCGCGCCCGTGCAGGTCGGTGAGCGAGTCGAGCATCAGGTAGGGGTTGACGGCGGCGGCGCCGTAGCCGATCAGGGCGGCGATGTGGTGGATCTCGCGCGCCTCGCCGGTCTCGATCACGAGGCTGGTCTGCAGCCGGGTTCCCTCCTTGACCAGGTGCTGGTGCACGGCGCCGAGCGCCAGCATCGCCGGGATCGGCACCCGCTCGGCGGAGAGGGCGCGGTCCGAGATCACGATCAGGTTGGCCTCGCCGGTGATCGCCGCGCTGGCCTCGCGGGCGATCCGGTCGAGCGCCTTCTCGAGCCCGGCCGGACCCGACTCCAGGGGCCAGGTGGCGTCGAGCGTCGTCGCCCGCAGCGCCGGGTGCGAGGCGCGAGCGACCCGCTCGAGCTCCTCGTTGGTGAGCACCGGATGGTCGAGGACGAGCTGGATCGCGTGCTCGGGCCCCTCGGAGAGCATGTTGCCCTCGGAGCCGATCCGCGATTCGAGGCTCATCACGATCGACTCGCGCACCGAGTCGATCGGCGGGTTGGTGACCTGGGCGAAGCGCTGCTTGAAGTAGCTGAACAGCGACGGCTCACACTCCGAGAGCGCCGCCAGGGCGAGGTCGTTGCCCATCGAGCCGGTCGGCTCGAGCCCGGCCTCGGCGGCGGGGGCGATCAGCACTCGGAGGTCCTCCTGGGTGTAGCCGAAGGCGAGCTGGCGGGTTCGGAGCGGCTCGTGAACGCGCGGCGCGGTGCGCTCGGCGAGGTCGCCGATGCGGATCTCGCCCTCGTCGCACCAGCGTCCGTACGGCTTACCGCGCGCGACCTCGAGCTCGGTCTCCCCGTCGGCCTGCAGCAGCTTGCGCTCGAGGTCGACGATGAACAGCCGCCCGGGGTGCAGGCGACCGCGGCGGATGACCTTGGCCGGGTCGACCGGCAGCACCCCGGCCTCAGAGCCGAGCACGACGAGCCCCTCGTCGGTGACCAGCCAGCGGCCCGGGCGAAGCCCGTTTCGATCGAGGCAGGCGCCGAGCACGCGGCCGTCGGAGAAGACCATCGCCGCGGGGCCGTCCCAGGGCTCGATCACCGAGGAGCTGTAGCGGTAGAAGCACTCGAGCTCGGGCGGCATGTCGTCGCGGTGCTCGTGGGCGGCGGGGATCATCATCATCATCGACTGGGCGAGCGGCCGCCCGGCCAGGGTGAGGAGCTCGAGCACGCGGTCGAAGGCCGCCGAGTCCGAGCTGCCGTCGGGGATCAGCGGCAGGCAGCGCTCGAGGTCCTGGCCGAAGAGGTTCGAGTGCAGGGCGGCCTCGCGGGCTCGCATCCAGTTGAAGTTGCCGGCCAGGGTGTTGATCTCGCCGTTGTGGGCGAGCAGGCGCAGGGGCTGTGCCAGCTCCCAGCTCGGGAAGGTGTTGGTGGAGAAGCGCGAGTGGACGACGGCGAGCGCGCTCTGCAGCTCGGGATCGCGCAGGTCGGCGTAGAAGCGCGAGAGCTGGGGCGCGGTCAGCATCCCCTTGTAGACGATCGTGCGCGAGCTGAAGCTCGGGATCGAGAGCGCCGGGCCGGCCTCGAGCTCGGCGATCCGGCGGGCGACGAAGAGCTGGCGCTCGAACTCGTCCTGGTCGATCACCTCGGGCCCGGCGCCGACCAGGAGCTGGCGAAACTCGGGCGCCACGTCGCGCGCGGTCTTGCCGCAGCCGGCGAGGTCGACCGGGACCTCGCGCCAGCCCAGCGGCTGCTGGCCGGCGACGATCACGGCCTGCTCGAGCAGCCGCTGCTGTGACTCCCACAGGGTCGGGTCGCTGGAGAGAAAGCAGCTGGCGACGCCGACGCTGCCGGGATCGGGAAGCTGGGAGCGGCTGATCCCGAATTCGCCCACGCGCGAACGAAGGAACCCGTGCGGGAGCTGGATCAGGATCCCGGCGCCGTCGCCGGTGGTCGGATCGGCGCCCGCGGCACCGCGGTGCTCGAGGTCGTCGAGCGCCGTCAGCGCCAGGTCGATGACGTCGTGACGCGGCTCGCCGTCGAGCCGGGCGACGCAGGCGACGCCGCAGCCATCGTGCTCGTATGACGGGTCGTAAAGTCCTGCCGCGCGCGTGGGCAGCGGCGGCGTGGCCAGGGCAGGCTCGCTCACGCGGCCCAATTTAGGGCAGTCGGCGCGGTCAGCGCGCCGATGTCAGGCCGGTTTTCTCACCCACCCGGCTCAGGAAGCAGCGAGGCGACGGCCTCGTCGACCGCGACCTCGCCGTTGATCAGGTCGAAGGTGAGGCCGATCGTGTGCGCCTGGTCGAGCACCGCGACGAGCGTCGCGGCGACGTCGGCGCGGGTCACCTCGCCGCCGTGGTCGAGCGGCATCCCGACCTCGATCAGGCCGGTCGCGGGGTCGTCGGTCAGCCTCCCCGGGCGGGCGATCGTGTGCTCGAGCCCGGACCTGCGCAGGGCTTCGTCGGCCTCGCGCTTGGCCTCGTAGTACGGCTCCATCTCCGGCGGGTAGCCGCCCGGGCGGTCGACACCCATCGCGCCAACCATCACGTAGCGGTGGACGCCGGCCCGGTGGCAGGCCCCGATCAGCTTCACCGCGCCGCCGAGGTCGACGGTGCGCTTGCGGGCGGCGCCGCTGCCGGGACCCGCGCCGGCGGCGAAGACCACGGCGTCCGCGCCCTCGACGGCGGCGGCGAGCTGCTCCTCGGTCTCGGCCTCGAGATCGGCGATCACCGGCTGGGCGCCGACGGCCTCGAGGTCCGCGGCGTGGGCCGGGTTGCGGATCAGGCCGCGGGCGACGTCGCCGCGCGCCGCGAGCAGCTTCAGCAGCAGCAGTCCGACCTTGCCGTGGCCACCGGCGACGAGAACGTTCATGGGCACAACCGTACCCCGTCGGCGATCGCCGCTAGCGGCGGGTGACGGGGCCGAAGAGGGCCGCCGGGTGATTCGGGTCGGTGTCGGTGGCGGGGGCGCTTCGGTCGACGCGGAACGGTTGCGAGCGCAGCCGGTAGAGGTTGGCGGTGATCGTGAACCGGTAGCGACCGGGCTTGGCGCGGCTCGGCAGCTGCCAGTGAACGTCGTAGGTGCCGGCGGCGTCGCCGGTCCAGACGATCGAGAGGCCGAGGTCGTCGGCGACCCGGCGCCAGCGCCCACCGACCCGTCGCTGGATCGAGATGAAGCGCTTGTCGAGGCGCTTGTCGAGCCCGCTCGGGCCGCCCTGCCACTTGAACACCGCCTGCGCGCCGGGCGGGACGTCGATCGGCTGCGAGATCACCGAGGCGAGAGCCGATCCGAGGCCGAAGGGCTTGCCGTCGGCGACGACGCCGTGGCGGGGGTCGAATGGATAGGGAGCCTGCGCCGGCTTTCCCTTGCGCATGCGCTCGGTGAGCTCGACCAGCGAGTCCGAGACAGCGGCGCCCTCGGCCGGGCCGTAGATCGTCGAGCCGCCCTCGTAGTGCTGGCGGTCGTACTCCTCGGGCGTCGTCAGGTACTGGATGAACTCGTTCGTGAGCCCCATCAGCGTGACGCCGCGGATGCCCATGCCCTTGGCGGCGGCGAGGACCGCGGCGCGGGTCCGGCGCCCGGTCTCGACCGACGCCTCACCGGGCTCGGTGATCAGCAGCCGGTCGGCGACCCGGAGCACGAACAGCGGCACCGCGGAGGGATACGAGTCCTTGGTGGTCGCGAACGGGATCCCCTCCTTGTGCCCCTGCGCCTCGCCGAAGGGGGTGACCGGCGAGCGCATGCCCTCGAGCGAGACGTGGGTGAGGTCGAAGAGCGGGCCGCGGTTCTCCTCGGAGCCGGTCAGGAACGGGATCCCCGCCACCGGGGCGTCGGCGACCCGGCCGTCGGAGGTCTGCTGGCCGCAGAAGCAGAGCCGCGTCCAGCGCAGGTCGACGCGCGGACGGGAGCTGAGTCGCCGGCCCGCCCGCAGCCAGGCGCTGAACATCGCCTTGCCCTCGGCGCGGCCGACCCGCTCGGCGGCGAGCGGCCCGCGGCCGTCGAAGGCCGCCGTCTGGTCGCCCTCATCGGAGTTGGCGAAGATGTTGATCACCGGCTCGCGCTTCGGAACATGGCCCGCACGGCGCATCTTCGCCTCGAACAGCCGGATCGCGGGGCCGAAGTGATCCTGCGTGTAGACCAGGTACTCGGCGTTGTTGACGGTGCCGTGGTCGGCGAAGGTGGAGAAGGCGCCCAGCGGCGTGCGCCCGCCGTCGGCGTCGAGGCGGTCGACGCGCAGGACGCTGACCTCTGGGTCGATCGTGTGCGCGTAGCCGTCGGGGTCGTCGGCGACGGTGCCCTGGCCGGGCTCGAGGATGATCCCGTGGTCGGCGAGGTGGGCCTCGAGGCTGCGATTGTCGGTCACCCCGAGCAGCTGCTTGGTCCCCCAACCTGCGGCGGCCGGCCCGAGGTTGCGGTTGGCGCGCCGCAGCGCGGTCGCGATCCGCTTGACGAGGAAGGCGTAGAGCTGGGGCTCCGGCGGTCCCGGCTGCAGGAAGGACGCGTACGTGAACGGGTCGGTGACCGTCTCGATGCTGGGCGCGAGCGTGTTCAGGGTGGAGAAGTTGGCGAATCGCGACGGCCCGCTATGGGTGTGGGTGGCGCCGACGAGGACGTTCTTCTGGCTGAACCCGTGGCCGGCGCGCTTTGCCGCCTCGGCGATCAGCCCGCCCGGCGAGGCGAACAGGTCCACGGAGACGAGGGCGACCTTCCGCCCGCCGCTGCGCAGCACCAGGACCGACGCCCCGAGCCGTGTCTGCACCCCGGTGCCGATCCGGTCGGCGCGGGTCCAGCCGCCGAACGCGTAGCCGGTCGGCGGGGTGATGTCGGCGCGCCCGACGCCGGCCTGGAGCCGCGGCGACTTGGCCGTCGCCGAAGACGAGAAACAGAGCGCGACGACGGCGGCGAGGATCGGGGCGAGCCGGCGGGCGGTCACGCCGCGGAGCCTAGACGGGCCCGGTCAGGGCGGCGCCGTTACGGGCGCTCGAGCTGCTCCTCGCGCTCGGCGGCCTCCGCGTCGTGGCGGGCGGCCGCCTTGCCCGCGGTCTGCACCTGCTGTTCGATCACGGTCGCCTTCTCGGCGTGCTCGTCGGCGGCCTTCGCGTGCTCGTCGGCGAGCGCCGCGTGCTCGGAGGCCTGCCGGCGGTGCGCCTCGGCCTCGCGGCCACGCTCCCGGGCGCGGGCGACGTTGCTGTCGGCCTGGTCGCGATGCGCGAACGCCTCTTCCGAGAGCCGTTCCTGCTCGATCTCGCGCTCGGCCGCACGGCGGCGAAGGAGCGCGGCGATCAGGGCGATGACGACGACCGCGGCGACGACGATGACGATGATCAATGCAGTTGACATGACCCCGGACTACCCGCAGGCGCGGAGCTGAATCCGGGCTGGGGCTCTGAGCGCCGCCTACTCGTGGAGGTCGGAATCGGCGATCTCGCGGCCGGCCGGGTCGAGCAGGCGGACCTGGGCGAGCCGGTCGTAGGCGACCGGGGTGGCGCCCCCGGTGCTGCCGTGGCCGCCGGCGACCTCGAGCGAGCGCAGCGGCAGCTTGCGGCCGTCATCGGTGACGAGCTCGAGCTGATAGCGGCCGGCGGCGATGCCGTCGTAGACGACGGCGAGCACCCACGAGGTGCGTCCCTGGTAGCCGTAGACGTAGCCGACCTGCTCGCCGCCCGGGAGCTCGATCGGCGCCGCGTCGAAGTACTGCCCGTTGGCGACCGCGAGCGTCTCCCGATACGACTGGGCGAGGTCGCGATCGTCGCCGAGCGCGAACCAGACGGCGGCCGCGGCACAGGCGGCCGCGGCGAGCGCCGCCGTCGCCGGCAAAGCCAGCCGCCGCAGCCGCTGCCGGCGGCCGCCCTGGGCCTCGCGCGGTGACTCGATCGAGTCGGCGACCCGCGCCTCGAAGCCGGCAGGGGGCTCCGCCGCGGGGGCGATCAGCAGGAGCTCGTCGGCGAGCGCCGAGAGCCGCTCGATCCGGGCCCGGCACTCGGGGCAGTCGGCGAGGTGCTCGAGCGCCCAGGCGCGATCCTCGCCGTCGGCGATCCCGAGCGCGATCTCGGCCCCGAGCCCGCGCAGGCGCTCGCAGTCGGCGCCGCTCATTGCTGCGCGTCCTCCGCGGCGACGAGCTTCTGGGTCGCCGTCCGGATCCGGGTCTTCGCGGTCCCCAGCGGGATCTGCTCGATCTCGCCGATCTCGCGCGCGGTGAAGCCGAACAGGGCCGCCAGCAGCAGCGCCCGGCGCTGGTCCTCGGGCAGCTCGGCGAGCGAGTCGCGCAGCCCACCGGCCTCGCGCTCGGCGGTGTCGCCGTGGCGGGCCGAGGTCGCCCAGAGCGCGCGCTCGGCGCCGCGGATCGAGTCCGGGTCGAGGGGCTCGGTGCGCTTCGCCCGCAGGTGATCGATCGCCAGGTTGCGGGTGATCGACAGCAGCCAGGTGGCGACGCGGCCGCGGCGGGCGTCGTAGGCGCCCGCGTGGCGCCAGGCGCGGGTGAACGCCTCCTGGGCGATCTCCTCGGCGACCGCGGCGTCGCCGACCATGGTCACGGCGAGCCCGAACACGCGCGCCTGGAAGCGGCGCACGAAGGCGGTCGCCGCGCCGGCGTCGCCTGCCGCGAGGCCCGCTACCAGCGCTTCATCGGAGAGCGACCACATCACGCGTTCGGTTCTACGAGGCTGGGCCCCCGGCGGATTGGGTACCGAGTGCAATCCCCCCGGCGGCCCCGCCCGTATCGATGGTTGAAGGCAAGCCCAGAAAGACCCTAGGAGGTTATCCGTGGCCCGCAAGTTCCTGGCCCTGACCGCGATCGTGGCCGTGCCCCTGATCGTCGCTGCTTGTGGCAGCGACGACAGCACCAGCTCGACCACCGCCGCGAGCGATACGACCGCGACCGAGTCGACCACCAGCGCCTCCACCGGCGGCGGCGAGACCGTGGCCATCTCCGAGACCGAGTTCCAGCTCGACCCGTCCAATCCCACGGTGAAGGCGGGCACGGTCACGCTCGACGTCTCCAACGACGGCCAGACCGTGCACAACCTCGAGATCGACGGCAACGGTGTCGAGGAGGTCACCGACGACCTCTCGCCAGGTGACTCCGGCCAGCTCGCGGTCGACCTGAAGCCCGGCACCTACGAGATCTACTGCACCATCGACAGCCACCGTGACCAGGGCATGGAAGGCGTGGTCACGGTCCAGTAGGGACCCAGCCGCCGAAGCTGCGCTCGAGCTCGGCCGCGACCGCGATCGAGACGTGATCGCGGTCGAGCCCGGCGGCGACCTGGACGCCGAGCGGGAGGCCGTCCTCGTTCAGCCCGAGCGGGACCTCGGTCACGGGCAGCCCGAGCAAGTTGAAGAGGGCCGTCGGCGCGATCATCCACGGCCGCCCGACGGTGCGCCCGTGCCGCGGCGCGACGCGCGAGAACGGCGGGTGCAGGAGGACGCCGTCGCCGATCGCCTCGGCGACCTGCTCGGCGAGGTCCTTCTCGGCCTGCAGCGCCCGGCGCGCGAAGCGCTCGGGGATGTAGGCGGCGAGGTTCTCCGAGGCGAGCGTCATCAACAGCGGCGTCGTGTAGGGGCTGCGGCCGCGGATCGCGTTGCCGACCAGGCGGCCGAAGCTCGGCAGCTCGGCGCCGCCCTCGGTGAGCAGCTCGCGCAGGCCGCCGGACTCTCGCATCGCGTTCAGGTAGGGCTGGATCACGGTCCTGACCGCAGGCAGCGATACCCGTACGACCTCGGCGCCGGCGCCGCGAAGCGCCCGCGCGGCACGGATCCGGGCGTTGCGAAGCTCAAGCGAAACCGGCAGCAGGGTGGCATCGTCGGAGATCACCACGCGCAGGCCCTCGATCGAGACGTCCGCGGGGTCGCCGAGCTCGACCGCGCGCACGGTGGTGTCGACTCCGTCGGGGCCGGCGATCGCGCGCAGGAACGGCATCAGGTCCTCGGCGCGACGGGAGAGCGGGCCGCAGCCGAGCAGGAAGGAGCCGCGCTCGTTCGGAAACGGGTAGTGGCCGGTGTGGGGGACGAGGGCGCCGCTGGGCTTGTGGCCGTAGACGCCGTTGAAGAAGGCGGGCAGGCGGATCGAGCCGCCGATGTCGGTGCCGAGGCCGATCGGCGCGAACCCGGAGCCGATCGAGGCGCCCTCGCCTCCGGAGGAGCCACCGGCCGTGCGCTCGGGGTCGTAGGCGTTGTTGGTCCGCCCCCAGACCCGGTTCTCGGCCTCGATCCACATCGTCAGCTCGGACGTGTTGGTGACCCCGAGCGGGATCGCGCCGGCCTCGACCAGGCGCTCGACCGCGGTCGCGGAGCGCTCGGCGATCACGTCGCGGCGGGCGAGGGCGCCGGAGGTGTGCGGCATCCCGGCGACCGCGAACGACTCCTTGATCGTGCACGGCACGCCGAGCAGCGGCGGCGGATCCTTGCGCCCCCGCCGCGAGCGGACCAGCTCGTCGACGGCGTCCGCCTCGGCCCGCGCCTGCTCGAAGCGGGTGGCGACGACCGCGTTGACCTCCGGGTTGCGCGCCTCGATCAGGGCGATGTGCTCGTCGACCACCTGGCGGGAGCTGAGCTCGCGCGAGCGAATCGCCGCGGCGAGTTCGAGCGCCGAGCGCTCGGTGATCGGCCGCGGAGGCGCCTCGACGACTGCCATGGCCGCGAAATGTAAACCGGGAATAGACTCGCTGCGAAGGTTCGAGGAGAGGAGCACGGATGAACCTGGCGGAGAACCTGGTCCGCTCGGCGGCGGAGCACCCCGACAAGGTCGCGATCAAGCTCGACGACCTCGAGCTCACCTACGGCCAGCTGGACGCCGCCTCGAGCGGGGTCGCGAACCTGCTGCGCGGCAAGGGGGTCGAGGCCGGCGACCGGGTCGGGATCATGCTCCCGAACGTTCCCTACTTCCCGGTGATCTACTACGGCGTGCTCAAGCTCGGCGCCGTGGTCGTGCCGATGAACGTGCTCCTGAAGCGGCGCGAGGTCGGCTTCTACCTCTCCGACCCCGAGGCCAAGGTCCTGTTCGCCTGGCACGACTTCGGCGAGGCCGCGAAGGCCGGGGCCGACGAGGCGGGGACCGAGCTGATCCTGGTCACGCCGGGCGAGTTCGAGGATCTGGTCGGCGCCGAGCAGCACACGTTCGAGACCGTCGAGCGCGACGACGACGACACCGCGGTGATTCTCTATACGTCGGGGACCACGGGCACGCCGAAGGGCGCCGAGCTCACGCACTCGAACCTGAGCCGGAACGTGGACGGGTTTGCAGGCTTTACCGACATCGATGAAACGGGCGTCATCCTCGGCGCTCTGCCGCTCTTCCACTCGTTTGGACAGACCTGCGGGCTGAACGCGGCGGTCAAGACCGGAGCCTGCCTGACCCTGATCCCGCGCTTCGACCCGGGCAAGGCGCTTGAGATCATCGAGCGTGACCGGGTGAACGTGTTCGAGGGCGTGCCGACGATGTACGCGGCGATACTCCACCACCCCGGCCACGAGTCGTTCGACACCTCCTGCCTGGAGCTCTGCGCCTCCGGCGGCTCCGCGATGCCGGTCGAGGTGATGAGGGCGTTCGAGGACGCCTTCGGCTGCAAGGTGCTGGAGGGCTACGGCCTCTCCGAGACCTCGCCCGTCGCCTCCTTCAACCACCCCGACCGCGAGCGCAAGCCGGGCTCGATCGGGACGCCGATCGAGGGCGTCGAGATGAAGGTCGTCGACGACGATGGCAACGAGGTCCCCCAGGGCGAACCCGGCGAGATCCTGATCCGCGGCCACAACGTGATGAAGGGCTACTGGAACAGGCCCGAGGCGACCGCGGAGGCGATCTCCGACGACGGCTGGTTCGCGACCGGCGACATGGCGACGATCGACGAGGACGGCTACTTCTTCATCGTCGACCGCAAGAAGGACCTGATCATCCGCGGCGGCTACAACGTCTACCCGCGCGAGATCGAGGAGGTGATCTACGAGCACCCGGCGGTCCGCGAGGCCGCCGTGGTCGGGGTCCCGCACGAGGAGCTCGGCGAGGAGGTCGGGGCCGCGGTCGCGCTCAAGGAGGGCGAGCAGGCGAGCGAGGACGAGATCCGCGCCCACGTCAAGGAGCAGGTCGCCGCCTACAAGTACCCGCGCAAGGTCTGGTTCGTCGACGAGCTGCCGAAGGGGCCGACGGGCAAGATCCTCAAGCGCGAGATCCAGCCGCCACAGTGAGGCGTAGCCGAGCCGCGCCGCCGTTGAGGCGCCTGGTGTAAGTCGCGATCGCGGCGACGGGGTTAGTTCGCCGCGAAACGGGAATCAGTCAGGGTCATGGGCTACGACGAACAGCCGACCGACGAGCTGGACAGCCATCCCGCCGGCGGGACCCGGGCGGGCCTCGCAGAGCCGCCACTGATCGCGTCCGGGCGACGCCTCGGCGGCCGCTACGTGCTCGAGCGCCCGGTCGGCTACGGCGGCATGGCGGTCGTCTGGCTGGCGACCGACGAGCGGCTCGGCCGGCCGGTCGCGGTCAAGGTGCTCTCGGACACGCTGAGCGCCGACCACGACTACCTCGGCCGCTTCGGCCGCGAGGCGCGGGTCGCCGCCGGGCTCCAGCACCCGAACCTCGTTTCCGTCTACGACTACGACGCCGGTGAGCGGCCCTATCTGGTGATGGAGTACATCGAGGGTGGCGACCTCGCGGAGCGGGACGAGGCGGGCCGCGGGCTGGTCCCCGAGCAGCTCGCCGGGGAGCTGCTCTCGGCCCTCGGCCACATCCACGCGGCGGGCGTCCTGCACCGCGACATCAAGCCCCAGAACGTGCTCGTCGACCGCTACGGCCACGCTCGGCTCAGCGACTTCGGGATCGCGCGCCCGGCCGACGCCGCCTCGCTGACCCGAACCGGCGAGGTGATCGGGACCGAGCGCTACCTCGCCCCGGAGGTGATTGCGGGCGAGCCGGCGAGCGAGCGGTCGGACCTCTACGCGCTCGGCGTCCTGCTCGCCGACCTCGCCGCCGATGGCGCGGGCGCGGCGCTGTGGAAGCTGATCGACGAGCTTCGCGATCCCGACCCGGCCCGCCGCCCGGCCTCCGCCGAAACCGCGCTCGCCGAGCTCGAGCGCGGCGAGACACGCCCGCCCGCCGGCGAGCCGACGCAGCCCTACGAGCCACGGCCGTTCGAACCGACCCCGACCGGGGTCCGGGCCCCGATGGGGCGCAACCGCGTGATCGCCCTCGGCGCGGTCCTCGCCACGGCGCTCGCGGCTCTGGCGCTGCTGCTGATCGGCGGCGGGGACGAGGGGCGCAACCGGCAGCCGGTGGCGCAAGCCGGTGGCGGCGCTGCGGACTCCGGGTCGCGCTCCGACTCCGACGCAGGCGGCGATCACGCCTCCGCGCCGGCCGGCTCCGCGGCGGCGGACGAGGCGACGACCGCCGCCGGCCAGACGCCCACGGGCGGCGTCTCCGGCGCCGATCCGGCGGCGCTCAACGACCAGGGCTTCGAGCTGCTCGGCGAGGGGCGCTACGAGGAGGCGATCCCGGTGCTCGAGCGCGCGGTCGAGGGGCTGCGAGGCTCGGGCGACGAGGCGACCTACAACTACGCCCTCTTCAACCTCGCCGGCGCCTACCTGGGCGCCGGGCGCGCGGCGGACGCGATCCCGCTCCTGGAGGAGCGGATGCAGTTCGACGACGGCCAGCTGGGCAAGGTGCAGGCGACGCTCGATCGGGCCTACGCGGCGGCCGACGAGAAGCCGCCGAAGAAGCCGAAGGAGCCGAAGCCGGAGAAGCCCGGCAAGGGTCCGAAGCACGGCAGCGTGCCGCCGCCGTTCGAGGCCGACGGCGAGTAGCCGCTCAGTTGCCGCTGAACCTCGGCGGCCGTTTCTCGGTGAACGCGAGCACGCCCTCGATGAAGTCGGCGGTCTGGCCCTGTGCGCGCTGGGCATCGGCCTCGGCGTCGAGCTGGGCGGCGAGATCGCCGTAGAGGCGGCGGTTGAGGAGCGCCTTGATGTTCGCGTAGGCACGCGTCGGTCCCGCCGCGAGCCGAGCGAGCAGGTCCGCGGCGTCCCGGTCGAGCTCGGCGTCGGGCACGACCCGGTTTATCAGCCCCCACTCG
>DATBPT010000044.1:0-7338 GCA_036561205.1 Solirubrobacterales bacterium | reverse complement strand
CGAGGTCGGCTGCGGCCACGGCGTCGCGGTCTCCCTGGTCTGCGAGAGGCTGACGACCGGAACGATCACCGCGATCGACCGCTCGCCCAAGATGATCGAGATGGCCACGCGGAGGAACCGCGAGCACGTCGACGCGGGCCGAGCCGTGCTCGAGGCCATCGCGCTGGAGGACGCGGACCTCGGCGATCGGCGCTTCGACAAGATCTTCGCCTTCAACGTCGCTCCCTTCTGGCTGCAGCCGAAGACGGCGCTCGGTGCCCTCCGCGAGCACCTCGCCCAGGATGGGGCCATCTACATCTTCTGGGACGCGCGCCACTCCGCGCCGGAGCGAGCCCGGGACCTCGGGAACGAGCTGGCCGACCGGCTACGCGAGGGCGGATTCTCCGTCGACAGGGTGCTGGTCGAGGACCTGCGCCCGGTTCCCGCGGTCTGCGCGATGGGGCGGCCCCAGGGCGTACCCTTTACTTAGGGCATTGTGAGCGAGCGCCGCCTGATCTCCGTGGCCGACCTCGGCGACTCCGGGGTCGCGGTGGTCGAGGACCCCGAGCTCGGCTCGCTCGCCGTCGGCCTCAGCGACGGCGTCCCGTTCGCGACCTCGAATCGCTGTCGCCACCTGGGCGCATCGCTGGGGACCGGCAGCGTCGCCGAAGACGGCTCGCTCGAGTGTCCGTGGCATCACGCCCGCTACGACGTCCACAGCGGCCGCATGATCCGCGGCCCGCAGGGTGCCTTCAAGCCGCTGGCGGGCGTCGTCCGCCAGACGACCGGGCGGCTGCCGCTCGACACCCACGCGGTCGAGCTCCGCGACGGCGTGATCTGGCTGGCCTGAACCAAGACAGACCCCCGCGTTCGGCGGGGGCCTGTCCGGACCGTCGCTTGATCCTGGTGCGCGGCTAGCCCTCGCTGTCGGCCTCACTGCTGACGACGTGGAAGGCGCGATCGAGCTGGACGTCGACCTGGCTGCCGTCGTCACGGGTCACTTCGACCTCGTAGTAGCTCTGCTCGTCGCCGACCTCGGTGCCAGTGACCTGGCCGCCGCCCGTGTGCGCGAGCGCCGCGGCGCTGGCCTGGTCGAGGGCGCTGCCCGTGATCGCCTGATCCGGGCCCTCGTTGCCGTCCTGGCTCTCGCCCGTGCCCTCCTGGCTCCCGGCCGGCTCGCTCGATTGCGAGGCGGTCGGCTGCTGGGGTGAGCTGTTGCCGTTGCCGGAGGCGCCGGCGATCGCTGCCCCGCCCACGGCGAGTGCTGCGACGGCCGCCAGTGCGGCCGCGACGCCCTTGATCTTCTCGGTCATCTGATTTCCCTTCGTTGTCGGTTTGACCTTGAGAAGGGCAACCTAGGAAGGCGCGATGAAACGGCTGTGACGTCGGTTCAAGTGTTTTCTAAAGGCTCGAAAGGCCCGATTCGGTCCCCGCGGGCGTAGGCTGGCCTTGAGCAGCCGTGGACGCAGTCGACGAACTCGAGCGTGGCCGCGCGTCATACGAGCGGCGAGCGTGGGCTGACGCCTACGAGGCGCTCTCGCTGGCCGATCAGGCGGGGCAGGTGGCCGCTGAGGACCTCGAGCTGCTGGCGACCTCGGCGTACATGCTCGGCCGCGACGAGGAGCACGTCGGCTGCTTGGAACGCGCCCATCGCGTCTACCTTGACGCCGGCGACTCGTTGCCGGCGGTGCGTTGCGCGTTCTGGACCGCGATCAACCTCATCCTCCGCGGCGAGATGGCCCGCGCGAGCGGCTGGCTCGGTCGCGCGCAGCGGATTCTCGACGGCGAGCAGGGCGATTGCGTCGAGCGCGGCTACCTGCTGTTGCCGATGGTGGTCGAGCAGGTGGACGGAATGGGCGATGGCGAGAGCGGCTACGCGACCGCCACCTCGATGGCCGAGATCGGGGGGCGGTTCGGAGATCCGGATCTGGTCACCCTCGGCGTTCACTGGCAGGGCCTGGCGTTGTTGCGCCAGGACCGAATCGATCTGGGCCTGCGCCGCTTGGACGAGGCTATGGTCGCGATCACCGCCGGCGAGTGCTCGCCGATCGTCACCGGCGTCGTCTACTGCAGCGTGATCGACGGTTGCCGGAAGGTGTACGCGCTTCGCAACGCCCAGGAGTGGACCGCCGCGCTGACGCGCTGGTGCGATCACCAGCCAGGCATCGTCGCTTTCGCGGGCCGCTGCCTCGTGCATCGCGCGGAGATCATGGAACTACAGGGCGCGTGGCCCGATGCGCTCGCCGAAGCGCGGCATGCCGAGCAGCGGTTCGCCGAGGGCATGAACCAGGCCGCGACGGGCGAGGCCATCTACCGCCGGGGCGAGGTTCACCGGCTGAAAGGAGAGTTCGCCGAGGCCGAGGCGGCGTTCAGAGACGCGAGCCGGCTGGGATCGGAGCCGCAGCCCGGGCTGGCCCTGTTGCGACTCGCCCAGGGCAACGGCGAGGCGGCGGCGGCCGCGATCGGCCGCGCCCTGGGCGAGACCGGCGAACCGTTCGAGCGAGCGGGCCTGCTACCGGCGCGGGTCGAGATCATGCTCGCCGTCGGCGACCCGGCGCAGGCGCGGATCGCGTCTCGCGAGCTCGAGCAGATCGCGACCGGCTCGCGCAGCGCAATGCTGGGCGCGATGGCGGCGTACGCGCGCGCAGCACTCGAGCTCGCAGAGGGCGACGCAGCGGCCGCCCTCGTGTCGGCGCGTCACGCGGGCGGCGTCTGGGGGGAGCTCGAGGTGCCGTACGAGGCCGCGCGCGCCAGGGCCCTGGTCGGGCTTGCGTGCCGGGATCTCGGCGACGACGACGGCGCCGGGTTGGAGCTCGACGCGGCACGCGACGTCTTCGCAGAGCTCGGGGCCGCCGCGGATCTCGCCCGCTTGGACCGGCTCACCGGGCGCGGCGCAGCCGCCGGCGACCACGGGCTCACGGAGCGTGAGCTGCAGGTACTGCGCCTGACCGCGGCCGGCAAGAGCAACCGGGAGATCGCCGAGACGCTCGTGATCAGCGAGCACACCGTCGCCCGCCACCTGCAGAACATCTTCGCCAAGCTCGGCGTCTCGTCGCGAACCGCCGCCAGCGCCTTCGCCTTCGCCAACGATCTCGCCTGACGCTCGGCGTGGTCAGAAATGACCACGGTCCGGCCCGCAAAGTTGGTCAATCCAGGCGATGCCGGCTGCTCGATCCCGGCGTAGCGTCGCCATCGACCAATCGGGTCAGGCAACGAGCGACAGGAGGACAGGATGGCGAAGGCATTTGCGCGTGTGGCGACATTCGAGGGCACGGGGCCCGAGCGCCTCGATGAGGTGATCAACGCAAATCGCGACCAGATCGAGGCCGGGCTGGCATCACCGCCCGCAGGGCTCGAGGGCGTCAGTGGAGTCTGGATGCTCGTCGACCGCGAGAGCGGAGTGACGATGGACCTGACGCTCTTCGACACCGAGGACGATCTGCGCCGGGGCGACGAGGCGCTGAACGGGCTCTCGCCAGACGAGTCCGAGGGCCGGCGCACCAGCGTCGGCCTCTACGAGATCGCCTTCCGTATCGAGGGCAGCTGAGCGGCCATGGACACGATGAGCAGCTTCTACAGGCTCGCTTACCGGGTCGGGTTCACGCCCTGGGAGGACGCCGAGCAGATCCCGGAGTTCGCCGACAGCCTCGGCGAGCTGGTCGCCCGCGACGAGAACGGCAACGGCCCGCCCCACGGCGCGGCACTCGAGCTCGGCTGCGGTAGCGGAATCTGGGGGATCCACCTGGCTCGGCGGGGCTGGCAGGTGACCAGCATCGATCTGGTCGAGAAGGCGCTGAGCCGGGCAAGGGACCGGGTGCGCGATGCCGGTGCCGACGTGCGGCTGGTCCAAGGCGATGTGACGGCGCTTCGCGACGCCGGCGTCGGCTCGGGCTTTCGCCTCGTGCTCGACACCGGCACCTTCCACGGTCTGGCGCCGGCCCAGCGTGCGGCGGTCGGCCGCGAAGTCAGCGCCGTCGCGGCCGCGGACGCGACCGTCGTGCTGCTGGCCTGGAACCCGAGGCGCAGGGGCCCGCTGCCGCGGGGTGTCAGCCAGGCCGGGATCGAGGCGGCCTTCCCCGGATGGAGCGTCACCGATGAGGGCGAGACCGGATACCCGCCGCCGAAGCCGCTGCGGGCCGAGGAGCGCTGGTACCGGCTGCGGAGGGGATGAGCCGCGAGCTCGCCATTGTCTCCGCGCCTAGCGCGCAGGTTCGCGTCCCGGCCGCAGGACCAGAACCTCCCCCGGCGCGGTCTCGAGCGCCCAGGCGACGTCAGCCGGGGTGAAGCCGTCGGAGCTGCT
Source organism: Solirubrobacterales bacterium (assembly GCA_036561205.1). Lineage (GTDB taxonomy): Bacteria > Actinomycetota > Thermoleophilia > Solirubrobacterales > 70-9 > WHSW01. Next base: position 3,059 of record DATBPT010000044.1, on the reverse strand, counting down.
GGTGCGGGCGGGGAGCACGATCGAGTCGAAGCGCTCGTTCTCGATCACGTCAGCGAGCGCGTGGCGAGCCGTGCGGCCGCGCTCGATCCGCGAGTCGACCTCGACCCCCGCCTTTGTCGCCCGCTGCTCGATCAGCTCGAGCAGCGCCAGCGCACCCTCGCACTCGACCCCGAGAGGAGCCTCGATCGAGAGCTCCTTCGGGATCACCGCGAGGTAAGCGGGGATCAGCATCGCTTCCTGGGCGCGGGCGAGGCGGATCGTGGCGTCGAGGCTGCGCTCGGAGAGAACCGAGCCGAGGAACGGGAACAGGATCCGTCGGTCGCCGGCGGACTCAGGCTTGCGGCGCAACGGGCTCATGCCTCACGCTCCTCGAGCCGTGCCCGGTCGGCGACGATCCGTACGTCGACCCCGGGCGCCTTGCGCACCAGCCGCTCCGGCAGCGACTCTCGCAGCCGACCGAGCCCGGTTCGGACCCGGGGCTGGCCGATGAGCACGTACGTGGAACCGCGCTCGGCCGCGACCGCGGCGGCTACATCGGCGACATCGTCGCCCTCCTCGACCAGCAGCCGGGCTCCGAGCACCGCCGCCAATCGCCCGAGGGCCCCGAGCTGCTCCCGCTCCTCGGCCGTCGGCTCGCTCCCCGGGGTCGCCACGTAGAGCAGGTCGAGGTCGGCCCCGAGGCGCTGCGCCGAGCGCCACGCCCGTCGCACCAGGCGCTGAGAGCTGGTCCGCGGCCGCACCAGCGCCAGCACCCGCTCGGCGACCGCCTGCGGCGCCGCGTCGATCACCGTCTCGCGGGTACCGACCGGCTCCTCGGGGCGCCGCGGCCGCGCCTTCGCCTCCACCTCCTCGGCGGTCTGGCGCAAAGCCAGCTCGCGCAGCGTCGCCAGGTTCTCGATCCGGAAGAAGTTGTTGAGCGAGGCCTCGATCCGGTCGGCCGGGTAGATCTTGCCGGCCCGCAGGCGCTCGATCAGGTTCTCGGGCGTCAGGTCGAGCAACACGACCTCGTCGGCGGAGGTGAGGACCGTATCGGGGAAGGTCTCCCGCACCCGCACGCCGGTGAGCTCGGCGACGCGGTCGTTGAGGCTCTCGAGATGCTGGACGTTGACGGTCGAGAAGACGTCGATGCCGGCGTCGAGGATGTCCTCGATGTCCTCGTAGCGCTTCGCGTGCTCGAGCCCGGGAGCGTTGGTGTGGGCGAGCTCGTCGACCAGGGCCAGGTCCGGCGCCCGCTGGAACACGGCCGGCAAATCCATCTCCTCGATCTCGGTGTCGCGATAGCGCACTGTGCGCCGCGGGAGCTGATCCAGGCCCTCGGCCTGGGCCTCGGTCTCGGCCCGGCCATGCGGCTCGAGATAGGCGAGCAGCACGTCCCGACCGGCTGCCTGCTCGGCCTGGCCCTCCTGCAGCATCCGGTAGGTCTTCCCCACCCCGGCCGCCATCCCGAGGAAGATCTTGTAGTGGCCGCGGCCGCTTCGAACCATCGGCGGATTGTCCTCCTGCCCAGGTCCCGCTCACGCGCCGAACACGTTGTGGACCAGGAGGTCGACGAGCTTGATCCCGATGAACGGCGCGATCACGCCGCCGAGGCCGTAGATCAGCATGTTGCGCCGCAGCAGCGCGGTCGCGCCAACGGCCCGGTAACGCACGCCGCGTAACGCCAGCGGGACCAGCATCGGAATGATCAGCGCGTTGAAGATGATCGCCGAGAGAATCGCCGACTCCGGGGTGCCGAGGTCCATCACGTTGAGCTTGTCCAGGGGCCCGGCGCCGAACGAATCCGCGCCGGCATCGGCGCCTGCCGCGAGGTAGGTTGCGGCGAAGATCGCGGGCAGGATCGCGAAGTACTTGGCGATGTCGTTGGCGACCGAGAAGGTGGTCAGGGCGCCGCGAGTGATCAGCAGCTGCTTGCCGATCTCAACGATCTCGATCAGCTTCGTCGGATTCGAGTCGAGGTCGACCATGTTCCCCGCCTCGCGCGCGGCTTGGGTGCCGGTGTTCATCGCCACGCCGACGTCTGCCTGCGCCAGCGCCGGCGCGTCGTTGGTGCCGTCGCCGGTCATCGCCACCAGCTTGCCCTCGACCTGCTCCTCGCGGATCAGCTCGAGCTTGCGCTCCGGCGTCGCCTGAGCGAGGAAGTCGTCGACGCCCGACTCGCCGGCGATCTTCGCCGCGGTCAGCGGGTTGTCGCCGGTGACCATCACCGTGCGAATGCCCATCGCCCGCAGCTGGGCGAAGCGCTCGCTCATCCCGTCCTTGATCACGTCCTTGAGGTAGACGACGCCGAGCACCTGCTCGTTGCGGCTGACCGCGAGCGGCGTGCCGCCCTCGCGCGCGATCCGGTCGAGCGCCTCACGCAGCTCCGCGGGCGCCTGGCCACCGGCCTCCTCGACGAAGGCGAGGATCGAGTCACCCGCCCCCTTGCGGATCCGGCTGCCGTCGAGGTCGACGCCGCTCATCCGCGTCTCGGCGCTGAAGGGGACGAAGGTCGCGTGGGTTGAGAGCTCGTGCTCGCGGATTCCGTACTGCTTCGCTAGCACGACGATCGAGCGCCCCTCGGGGGTCTCGTCGGCCAGTGACGCGTACTGCGCCGCCTCGGCGAGCTCGACCTCGGTCACCCCCGGCATCGGGATGAACTCGGTCGCCTGGCGGTTGCCAAGCGTGATCGTGCCGGTCTTGTCGAGCAGCAGCACGTCGACGTCACCGGAGGCCTCGACCGCACGACCGGAGAGCGCCAGCACGTTGCGGCGCACGAGCCGGTCCAGGCCGGCGATGCCGATGGCGCTGAGCAGCGCGCCGATTGTCGTCGGGATCAGCGCGACGAGCAGCGCGATCAGCGTGGCGATCGATGCGTCGGTGTGCGCGTATTCCGCGAACGGGCGCAGGGTCACCACGGCGGCGAGGAACACGAGCGTCAGGCCTGCGAGCAGGATGTTGAGCGCGATCTCGTTCGGGGTCTTGCTGCGCGCCGCGCCCTCGACCAGCTCGATCATCCGATCGAGGAAGCCCTCGCCCGGGTTCTGCGTGACCTCGACCACGATCCGGTCGCTCAAGACCGT
>DATBPT010000043.1:0-24151 GCA_036561205.1 Solirubrobacterales bacterium | reverse complement strand
TGATGAAGGACACCTCGCTGGTCAGCGTCCTGGGCGCGGTCGAGGTCGTCCAGGCCGGTCGCGACATTCAGAACCAGACCTTCAACGGGTCCGGGCTGATCATGGGGGCGATCCTGTTCCTGATCGTGACGATTCCGCTGGCGCGCTTGGTTGACGTCCTGATCGCCCGCGAGAAGACGCGCACCCAGCGCGGCGGTCGAGGCGACGACGACGCCTTCGACGATCCGTTGCTGAGCACTGGCGGCGGCGTGACCATATGAGCGCCGAGTCCGACAACAGCGCCTCGGACGGGCCGGTCCTGGTCCTCGACGACGTTCACAAGCGCTTCGGCCAGCTCGAGGTGCTGCGGGGAATCGACCTCTCGATCTCGCGCGGAGAGGTCGTCTGCGTGCTCGGGCCGAGCGGCTCGGGGAAGTCGACCCTGCTCCGCTGCATCAACCTGCTCGAGCCGCCGGAGGGCGGCCGGATCCTGATCAACGGTCACGAGATCACCGGCGACGACCCCGCATACGGAATCGACTACGTCCGCCAGCGGGTCGGGATCGTGTTCCAGCAGTTCAACCTGTTCCCGCACAAGTCCGCCCTCGACAACGTCCGCCTCGCTCAGGAGAAGGTGCTCGACCGCTCCCAGGCGGAGGCGCGGGAGAAGGCGCGGTCGCTGCTCCTCCGGGTCGGGCTCGAGGAGAAGATGACGGAGTTCCCCGACCGGCTCTCGGGCGGTCAGCAGCAGCGAGTCGCGATCGCCAGGGCGCTGGCCATGGATCCGTACGTGATGCTTTTCGACGAGGTCACCTCGGCGCTCGACCCGGAGCTGGTCAAGGAGGTGCTCGACGTGATGCGCGAGCTCGCCGCCGAGGGGATGACGATGATCGTCGTCACCCACGAGATCGGCTTCGCCCGCGAGGTTGGGACCCGGGTCGTGTTCATGGACGAGGGAGCGATCGTCGAGCAGGGCGCGCCGGCCGAGGTGCTCGACAACCCGAAGCAGGAACGCACGCAGCGCTTTCTCGGCCTCGTGCTCGACCACTGAGGCCAAAAGGTCCAGCGCGCGTGCCATAGGATTCCTGCAAGCGGCAAGACGCCACGAGGAAAAGAGAGGGGCTTGGACCCGAACCAAAACGGCTGGACCGCCACTGACCGCCTGGATAGCTTCGACTGCACCCTCGCCAACCTGAGTGAGCTGGTCTGCGCCTGCCTCGATGCCGCGCAGGCCCGGTCGGTGGCCGAGATCGGCGCCGAACACGGCCTGTTCACGCAGGAGCTGCTCGAGTGGCGGGCGCGGACCGGGTCGGCGCGGGTGGCGGCCGTCGACCCCTCGCCGCGGGCGCGGCTGCGCGACCTCGCCGGCGATCACCCCGAGCTCGAGCTGATCGTCGGCACCAGCCACGCGGTGCTGCCGGAGTTCGAGCTCCCGGACGCCCTGATCCTCGACGGCGACCACAACTACTTCACGGTCAGCGAGGAGCTGCGCCTGATCAGCGATCGGGCCCCCGGGGCCGAGTTGCCGCTGCTGTTCCTGCACGACATCGGCTGGCCGCTGGGGCGCCGTGACAGCTACCACGATCCCGAGCGGATCCCGGCCGAGCACCGGCGGCCGCTCGCCCGCGACGCCTTCCTCGTCCCGGGCGAGCCCGGGATCGCCGAGCGCGGGCTCTACTACGCGTGCACGGCGGCGGAGGAGGGCGGCGACCGAAACGGGGTCCTGACCGCGGTCGAGGACTTCCTCGCCGAGCGTCCCGAGCTGCGGATGGCGATCGTGGCGCCGTTCTTCGGCCTCGGCGTCGTCTGGCACCGCGACGCCCCGCGGGCCTCCGAGGTCGAGGCGGTGCTGGCCCCATGGGACGGCAACGCGATGCTCGAACGGATCGAGGCCAAGCGCATCGAGCACCTGGTCGCCGAGTTTCAGAACCTGCAGCAGATCGACGCCCTGCGCAGCGCCGACTACGAGCTTCGCTTCGATCTCGTCGGCAAGCTGCTGCCGATCGAGCGCTCGAGCGCTTTCGCTCTCGCCGAACGCCTTTCCCGCCTGCGCCAGGGCGGCGCACCCAACTTCTCGCGGGCGCAGCTGCAGGAGCTGCTGCAGCAGCTCGCCGGCGACGACATCCGTCTCGGCGAGATGGGCGCCGAGGAGCCCGACCCGGCAGCGCCGCCGGCGTCACAACCCGCGCCGCCGATCACGCCGGCGGGGCCCGACCTCGCTAGCGACTCCGCCTGAGCCCGAGTCCACGGCCGAGCGCCCGAAGCGGCGCGGTCAGGCGCCAGCTCCAGCTGCTCCAGGTGAGCAGCAGCTTGCCCCTCGCGTCGTCGCGCTGAAGCTCGGCGCCACCCTTCAGCAGCCGGTAGGCCGAGGCCTCGGCCTCGGCGCGAAGCGCCCGCCGGCGCCAGTCCGCGCCGGCGCCGGCGCCGTCGAGGAGATCGCCCCACTTCTCCGCCACCGCAACATGCGCCTGGATCCACTCCTCGGGCTCGGCGAGCAGCTCGAGCGAGTGGTGGTGGACGACGCGCAGGTTCTCGGTCACCACCTTCTTGCCCGCGGCCCGCGCCTGCAGGCAGATGTCCAGGTCGTAACCGTGCCGGCGCCCGAGCGACTCGTCGAAGCGCAGCTTGCGCACCGCCCAGGGCGAGAGCACGATCACGCAACCGTCGATCGCGTCGACCTCGCCGGTGCCGGTGTAGGCGGGCACGGCGTCCTCGCGCCATGAGACCCCGGGGATCTCGCCGGCGCCCCCGGGTTCCTCGTAGCGCTGGGTCAGCGACGACCAGGTGACCGAGCCCTCCCACCAGGCGATGCTGCGCACCCCGATCGCCCCGGCGCAGCCGGCGACCGCCACATCGGGACCGGCGAGGGCGCGGCGCACGCCGGCCGAGAACTGCGGGTCGACGATCTCGACGTCCTGGTGGATCAGCACCAGCGCCTCGAGCTCCGGGCGCTCGGCGACCCGCTCGCAGAGCAGGTTGTAGTTGCGGCAGATCGAGCCGACGCTGGGCTGGGCGAGCAACTCCGCCTCAGGGTCGGCGTCGATCACGCGGCGAACCCCGGCCTCGGCGCAGCGGGCGAAGGTCTCCCCGTCGGTGACCGCGCAGCCGTAGACGATCACCTCGTCACCCGCACTTTGAAGAACTCGACCGTGAACGAGTCCGGTCCGGAGCCGAAGCCGCCGTCCTTGCCAAGCGTGATCGTCGCCGGATTCGGAGCGAGCGCGAACGGGGCCGGGAAGTCGAGCGCCGCCGGCGCCGCGATCAGGATCCCGTTCTCGGCCGGACCGGCGACGAACCGGTAGACGCGGTCGTCGAGCCCGATCAGCCGCCGGACCCCCTTGTAGAGGGCGCTGCGCAGGCTGCCGAGCCCTGATGGCTCGAGTCCCTCGAGCCGGGCGAAAAGGAGCTCGTCGGCTCCGACCCGCGGCACCTCGATCGGCTCGTTGTAGCTTCCGGTCACGGTCTCGACCACAACCTCGGGCCCGCAGCGGTCCGCGCTTCGCTCGAGCACCTGATAGCGCTCGGTCGTGCGCAGGGGACGGAAGTCGCAGAGCAGGATCCGGGTCGTCGCCGGTGCATCGTAGGGCGCATAGCGGCCATCGATCGAGTCGGTCGCGGTTCCGCCCTGGGTCAGATGGCGCAGGACCAGGTCCGGGCCGTCGGCCGCGGCGAGCGCGTCGGCGTTGAGCTGGTCGAGATCGGGCGTGTAGGCGGCATAGGACTGGAACACGGGCAGCGGGCTCCAGTCGAGGTCGTAGGCCCAGACGGCGCTCGTCTCCCAGGGGTCGACGTGAACGGTGCCCTGCTCGAGCGCCGCCAGCGTCCGCCCGTCGATCGCGTACTCGGCCCTGGCAGCGGCCCGCTGTGCCTCGGCGAGCTCCGTCCGCCGCCCGGAGTCGAGCCCGATCCGAAGCTGGTCGATGCCATCGTCGGCGGCCGCCCGCGGCCGGTAGAGATCGCGTTCGGCCCGTCCGGTGAGCGGCGCCGCGAGCAGGCTGAATGCGACCACCGCGGCGGCGGCGGCAAGGCGGTCGCCGCTTCCCCAGCGCAGCGCCAGCAGCGGGGCCGCGAGCGCGGCGACGAAGGTGAGGATGTGGCCGACGTCGTGGCGGACGAAGCCCTGCTTGACCGCCACCAGGCAAAGAGCGCCGATCAGCACCAGCGATCCGACCCGGGCGGCCGGCGGGGCGGCGCGAGTCGTCCAGGCGGTGGCCGCGACGACGGTGACGATCATCGCCAGGGCGGCGATCCAATCCCAATCGACCGCGCCCGCCTCGGTGCCCATCGCCGCGGAGTAGCCGCCGACGATCTGGATCGCCGAGCGCAGGAAATCGTCGACGTTGCCGAGCCCCTGGCCGCAGAGCAGCCAGAGCAGCGCCGCGGTGACCAGGAACGAGGCGCCGAAGACGGCCAGGTTGCGCCGGCGACGGCCCGGGGCGAGCGCGACTGCGATCGCGATCAGGAACAGGATCTCGATCCCGATGTTGAGCTTGACCAGGACCTCGAGCGCCGCGAAGGCGCCGCCGCCGAAGCTCAGCAGCGGCACGACCCAGCCGGGCCGCTCGGGGTCGAGGGCGACCAGGCACCAGACGATCGCCAGCGAGATCGGCACCGCCTCGGCGCCGGTGATCGCGCAGACCGCGTAGGCGAGCACCGCGGCCGCGACGATGCCGAAGCTGCGCCGCGCCGCCCACACGAGGCTGGTCGCCAGGGCGACCCGGATCAGCAACGTGTAGACGACTCCGAGCAGCGCCGTCCAGTCGCCGGCGACCGAGGGCTCCTCGAGGAACCCGAGCGGCCCGTAGGTCCAGGCGAACCCGGTTCCCTGCGAAAGCCCGAGGTCGGCCGCGAGGTTGACGCCGTTGACCGCCGACGGGTCGAGGCCGGCGCCGACCCCGAGCGGCAGCAGCTCCCAGGTGGCGAGCGCGATCACGGTGCCGAGCACCGGCAGGATCCAGGTCGAGCTCGCGACCTCGCGCCAGCCGGCGGCCCAGCGGCCTCGATCCTCTGGCTGGTCGAGCACGGGCGGGGAAAGCTACCCCGTTCGGCCCTGACCGCGGCCCGGCGACTGCGATTGCGACCACGTAGCCTGCGGCCAGATGTTGGCCGAGGACTGGGGAGAGCCACTCGCTGACGGCGACGGGCTCGCGGTCTGGCTGCGAACGCCGGCGCCCGAGCGGCTTGCGATCGGCCGCGGCAGCGCCCTCTTCGTCCACGGCGCGGCCGTCCACGACCGCCTCCCGGTCCGCCGGCTCGAGCTCAGCGCCGGAGGCCCGCCGGCGCCGCCGATGGCCGAGGCGATGCCCTCGCCGACATTGGCCCGCCGGCTCGGCGATCCGCGTGCCGCGAGAGCAATCTTCTGGGGGGTGGTGCCACTGGCCGCCGATGCGACCGGCTCGGGCGCGGTCGAGCTCGCGCTCACCGCCACCCTCGGCGACGGCGCCGCCGTCCGCCTGCCGCTGGCCTCGATCCGGTCCGAGGCGGCGGCCGAGCCGGTCGCCGCCGGGCCGGAGCCGGCGACGGTCGCGATCTCCATGGCGACCTATGAGCCGCCGGCCGCGCTGCTCGAGCGCCAGCTCGAGTCGTTGCGCGCCCAGACCCACGCCGACTGGCACTGCACGATCAGCGATGACGGCTCGAGCGACGAATCGTTCGCCCGCCTGCAGAGCTTGATCGGCGCGGATCCCCGGTTCACGGTCAGCCGCTCGAGCGAGCGCCTCGGCGCCTACGCGAACTTCGCCCGGGCGCTGGCGATGGTCCCGGACGAGGCCACCTACGTCGCCCTCTGCGACCAGGACGACCGCTGGCATCCGGAGAAGCTGGAAACGCTGATCGCGAACCTCGGTGACGCCCGGCTGGTCTTCAGCGACATGCGCCTGACTCGCGCCGACGGGTCCGTGATCGCCGATACGTACTGGACCTCGCGGCTGCCCAACCACGACAACTTCGCCTCGCTGCTGCTCGGCAACTCGGTCACCGGAGCGGCATCGCTGTTTCGCCGCGAGCTGCTCGACGACGCCTTGCCGCTGCCGCCGCGGGCCGGGAACCTCTACCACGATCACTGGCTGGCGCTGGTCGCCGGCGCCAGCGGCGGGATCGCCTACGTCGACCGTCCGCTGTATGACTACGTCCAGCACGCGGGCGCGGTGATCGGCCACGCCGGCGCCAACCGGGGGGTCGTCGGCGGCAGCGTTCCACGCCGGATCGCGGCGCTGCGCGGGCGCCGGCGCGGCCGCCTGCGAAGCGAGTGGCGGCGGATCTATTTCGCCGAGTACTGCCGGGTCGCGCTCACCGCGATCGCCCTCCAGCAACGACTCGGCTCGGCGATCGGACGGCGCCAGCGGCGGGCGCTGAAGCTGGCGCTGGCCGCCGACCGCTCGCCGCTCGCGCTGGCCTGGCTCGCCGGCCGCCAGCTTCGCCGCCTGCGTCGCGACGACACCGGCGGCAGCGAGGCCGGGCTTCTGCGTGGCCTCGCCTGGCGGCGGGGGCTGCGCCTGCGCCGAGCCCGCGACCCGCTCGATGACGCCGACCTGCCGCCCGCAATCGTCGGGGTCGAGCTCTCGTTCCCGGACGAAGACGACGACGGCTAGTGTCAGCGCGCCAGGGTCGAGGCGACCGCGCGCTGGAAGCCGGCGAGGCTATGGGCCGGAGTCAGATGCGCGGCGGCGATCTCCCGCGCCCCGTCGACGAGGGTCGCTGCGAGCACGGGATCCGAGAGCGCGCGGACGACCGCCTCGGCAAGCGCGGCCGAGTCCTCCGGCTCGACGATCAGCGCCGAGCGCTCGTCGTCGAGGAGCTCGGGGATCGCGCCCACGCGCGTGACCACCGCCGGCTTGCCCGCGATCGCCGCCTCGAACGGGACCCGGCCGAAGGGCTCGTTGAAGCGTGCCGGGTTGACGATCACATCGGCGGCGGCGTAGATGTCCTCGACGTTCTCGTAGTGGCCGGCGACGATCACCGACCGGTCGAGCCCGAGCTCGCCGATCAGCTCGACCAGGCGGTCGCGGTAGGCGAGGTCCTGCGGCCGCGGGAACGGATCGCCGGCGAGCACGTAGCGCGCCTCGGGCAGGCGCTCGAGGATCGCCGGCATCGCCCGCACGAGCACGTCCTGGCCGCGGCCCTCGGTGACGTAGCCGACCGAGGCCAGCACCGGCGCCCCGGCCGGGATCCCGAAGCGGTCCCGGATCGGCTGTGCCTCGCCCTCGGAGTACTGCGCGCCGACCGGCGGGTAGACGGTCTCGATCTGCGCCCTGGCGTTGACGAACTGGCCCGCAACCGTCTCCGAGCAGGCGATGATCACGGCCGCGAGCCGCGAGGTCAGCGACGCGAGCGCCCGGCTGGCGAGGGCGCGCGCGGCGCCGCCGCGGTCGCCGCGGTCGAACAGCTCACCGCAATAGACGAGCGCCGGGACGCGCTCGAGCCAGGCGGCGATCGGGACCGCGGGCAGCATCGTCGTCACCGAGATCACCAGGTTCGGCCGGCGCTCCCGGATCACCCGCCTGAACACGCGCACGTCCCGCCACAGCCGCCGCAGCTCTCGAACCAGTCCGCGCAGCCCGGGGTCGGGCTTGGTCAGGGCCTCGTAGTCGAGGCTGATCACGCCGGCGGCGTCGCCGAGCACCTCGCCGAGGTGGCCGGGCCCGGGGAGCACGACATCCAGCGACCCCTCGCCGGCGAGCCAGGCGAGCTCGGTCTCCAGCGACCGCGACGGGCCGCTGGTGTCGGCGAGGTGAAAGACCGCGAGCGTCCGCAGCGGCTGCGTCACGGCGACCCGTGACCGCAGCCGCGAGCGGCGGCGCGCGCGCCGGACCAGGGTGGCGATCGCCCCCGGCGCGCGATCGAGGCCGAGGCCGGTGGGGTAGCGCTCGAGCTCGGCCGCGGCCCGGTAGCCGCGCACGCGCCCGCGAATGCCGGCGCCGTTGCGGTCGACGATCGCCTGTCCGGCGCAGAGCACGGACTCGCGCAGGAGCACGCCCGGCAGCCGGCGCGGCGTCAGCACCTGCCACTTTCGCAACACGTAGCCGCGGCCGTAGCCCATCAGGTAGTTCTTTCGCACCGAGCCCGAGCCGAGCGTTGCCGAGTGCTCGTGGTCGCCGATCGCGTCGCCGGCGAGCGCGCAGCGCAGACCCAGCCGGCGCAGGCGCAGAACGAGGTCGACGTCCTCCCAATAGGCGAACAGGTGCTCATCGAAGCCGCCGACGGAGATGAAGGTGGAGCGGTCGAACGCCGCCGCGGCGCCCGAGGGGCCGATCGGGTCGGCGACCCCGTTCTCGAGCCGCGAGACCGGTTCGCCGTTGAGATAGTCGAAGACGAGCAGGGTCGGGTCGAGCTCCATCCCGGCGCTGTCGATCAGCGAGCGATCGCGCCAGTCGCGCATCACCCCCGCCGTCATCACGACCCCGGCCGCCGGGTCCAGCGGCGCCGTGATCCGCTCGACGAAGCCCGGGTCGCAGACGCAGTCGTCGTTGAGGAGGACGATCGCGTCACCGTCGGCGCGCTGAGCGCCGAGATTGATCGCGCGGGTGTAGCCGACGTTGCCGTCGAGCCGCAGCACCTCGACCCCATCGTGGGGCGCGCAGATCGACTCGACGCCGCCGCCGGAGCCGTTGTCGACGACGATCGTCTGGTGATCGGGGGAGGCGATCGAGGCGAGCATCCGCCCGAGGCGCGGACCGCCCAGCGTCGGCACGATCACCGTGGCCGAGCTCATACCGCCCTCGCCTCGATCACGATCGACCCGCCGTGCCCGGCGAGCCCGCCGGCGAGCTCGGCGGCGAGCGCGACGGGCACCAGCAGCGGCCCGGCGACGGCGGTGATCAGCAGGTCGAGCAAGCGGGCCCGGCCGGCCGCCGGCCCCAGGTCTCGCTTCAAGAGGCGGAAGGCGAAGTCGCGCTCGATCGTCAACCGGTTGAGCAGCGTCTGCCACATCCCAAGCGGGTTCTGCTCGACCAGCAGGTGGCGAATCCGCTCGACCCGGTAACCGCTGCGCTCGAGCAGGGCGCCGGCGCCGTTCGGTGTCAGCTGGGTGCGATGGCGGGGCACGTCCTGATGAAACCACCGATCGCCGCCGATCCGCGCCTGCCAGGAGGCCAGGTTCGGCACCGCGACCACGATCGTGCCCCCGGGTCGCAGCCACTGGCGAATTCGCAGCAGCGCCGCGCGGGGCTCTTCGAAGTGCTCGAGCGCATGCCAGACGACGACCGCGTCCTCGCTCGCCGGCGGCAGATCGGCCTCGTCGATGCCGACGTTCGCGACCTCGACGCCGATCTCGCGGGCCGCTGCGCAGGCGGCCGGGGAGGGGTCGAGCCCGCGGGCGTCGAGCCCGGCGGCGCGCATCGCCGCAACCAGCTTGCCGTCACCGGCGCCGACCTCGAGCACCCGTGAGCCCGGCTCGATCCGCGAGAGGAAGCGCAGCCGGTCGCGCTCAGCGAGGCGGCGCAGCGGCTCCAGCAGCGAGCGGGCCGCGCCGCGCGCCGGCGTGTATGTACCGCCCTCGTACATCGCCGCTCGATCCGGAGCGTCGCCGACGGTGACCGCCGAGCCGCAGGCCGCGCAGCGGTCGAGGGCGAAGCGCTCGCCACCCGCGAGCTGCGGGTCAGAAGCCGTCGCCTCGCGCCAGCGGGTCAACGACGCTCGGCCGCAGGCCGGACAGGATCGGGCCTCCACCTGGATTCGGTTCAGTAGGCCCCGGACCCGCGCAGGGTCACGGGGACGGTCTCGGCGATGATCCGCAGGTCACGCGCGAGGGAGAGGTTCTCGATGTAGTCGAGCTCGACCGCGAGCCGCTCGTGGAAGGTCAGGTCGCCGCGGCCGAAGACCTGCATCGGGCCGGTGATCCCGGGCTTGACGCTGAGCCGGAAGCGGTGCTCGGGCCGGTAGCGCTCGACCAGCTCGACCTGCTCCGGACGCGGGCCGACGATGCTCATCTCACCGCGCAGGACGTTGATCAGCTGTGGCAGCTCGTCGAGGCTGAGGCGGCGCAGGAAGCGCCCGACCGGGGTCACGCGCGGGTCGTCGGAGAGCTTGAAGACGGGATCGCGCAGGTCGTCGAGGCGGACCACGTCGGCGAGCCGGTCCTCGGCGTCGGCAACCATGGTGCGGAACTTGTGCATCTCGAACGGCCTCCCGTCGAGACCGGCGCGGGTCTGGTTGAAGAACACGGGACCGCGCGTGTCGAGCTTGATCGCGAGCGCGATCAGGGGGAAGAACGGGGCCGTGAACAGGAGCCCGAGCGAAGAGACGACGATGTCGAAGGCGCGCTTGATCAGCGCGGTCGAGCGCGAAGGGTCCCAGGTCTCGTACTCGAGCACGGGCAGGTCGGCGACGCGCGAGAGGCGTACCGGGCCGGCGCGGCCATGCAGGGGCGAGATCACGCTGAGCTTGACCTGGCGCTCGCGACAGAGCGCGACCAGGCCGCCGACCTCGCCCGGCTCCATCCGGTCGGAGGCGAAGATCACCCGGTCGACGCCGCCGGCGAGCGCGTCAAAGGCCTCGATCTCGTGTTCGTCGACGAGGCTCAGGTGCATGTCCGGGAAGAGCTCGAGCTTGCGCCGGATCATCTCCGCGAGGTCGCCGTCGCCGAGCACCGCGGTCACCTCGGGCGGGGTCAGGCGCCGCCACCACCAGCGGGCGAGGCCGCGCAGCACCAGCGCGCTCGCGGCTGCCACCGCCCAGGCGCCGATGGCGGCGCCGACGCCGACCTCGCCCGCCGGCGTCTGCGGCAGCACCAGCGCCAGCAGGGCGACCCCCGCCGCGGCCCAGGCGGCGAGCGCCGGGAGCTCGTCGACGGTCAGGTGCCGGATCGCGACGTGGTCGCGGTCGTAGAGCCCGATCACCTTCGCCAGCACGACCCAGGCCGGAAGCAGGACCAGGGCCCAGAAGGCGTCCGCCGATGAGGAGGCGATCACGAGGCTGGCGCCGGCCGCCGCGATCAGGTCGGCGAGCGCGAGCATGCGGCGGCGCAGAGCATCGCGCCAGAAGCGAGGCCGCCCGGCCTCATCGTCTTCGCCCTGCTCGATCCGGACGGAAGGTGGCCCTTCCCTGAGCATCTGAAGAGGTTAACCCCGGCGCCGGGCAAAAGGCTCGCCCATGCGGCGTAGATGGTCGGTCGCTGGCACGACCGCGCGGCGAGCGTCTACCCTCGTCGGCCGTGAATCCCGCCGCCGATCCACCCGCGTTCCTGATCTGCGTCGAGCATGGCAGGCTCGAGAGCGAGGCGATCCTCCTGGTCGAGAGCCTGCGCGCCTGGGGCGGCTCCTGCGCCGACGCCCCCGTGTATGCGTTCGCGCCGAGGCCGGAGTTCCAGCCCGAGGCCGCGACCGTCGAGCGGCTGACCGAGCTCGGCGCCAGCTTCGTCGACGAACCGCTGGTCGACCGCTTCGCCGACACGCCGACGTACAACAAGATCGCGGTCTCGGCCTGGGCCGAGCGCGAGCTCGACCACGAGACGCTGGTCTTCACCGACACCGATTGCGTCTTTCTCGGCGAGCCGGCCGAGCTCGCCGAGGGTGATTGGGTTGCCGCCGTGCGCCCGGTGGACAGGCGGATCGCGGGGTCCCGCGGCAAGGGCAAGGGCGAGCCGTACTGGCAGAAGATGTACGCCGAGCTCGGGGTCGAGGGCCGCCCCTTCGTGCGCACGACGGTGGGCCAGATGGAGATCCGCGCCTACTGGAACAGCGGCTTGGTCGCGGCCCGCCGCAGCGCGGGACTGTTCGCCGCTTGGGAGGACGCGCTTGGCCGGCTGCACGACGCCGGCCTGGTGCCGACGAAGTGGCCGCAGTTCATGGACCAACTCACCCTGGCGGCGGTGACCGCGGACGTCCACGATCGGGTACGGATCCTCTCCCACCGCTACAACTACCCGCTGCGCCATCGCGCCGCGCTCGCCTCCGCGGCGGTCGAGATGGACCTCGCCGAGATGGTCCACCTGCACTACCGGCTCTGGTTCCACATGCGCGACTCGCTGCCGAAGGTCGACCCGCCCTTCGATCCGCAGACCGACCGCTATCGATGGCTCAGCGAAAGGCTGCCGCTGCAGCCCGAGGTCGACGAACACGACTGAGCGATCCGAGGGATCGCGGACTGATTACGAGATCGCCTCGATCTGGCGGATGATCTCGGGGTCGCGTGGATTCAGCCGGTGGGCGGCGAGCAGCTCCGCCCGGGCCGCCACATCGTCGTCCGCCTCCGCCGCCATCCGCGAGGCGAGCAGGCGTATCCGGTAGTCGTCGGGCGAGCGCTCGATCGCCTCGGAGATCGCCGTCCGCGCGGCTTCGATATCGCCCGCCTGCTCGTAGACGAGCGCCAGCTGGGTGCGCGGCTCGGCCGCCCACGGCTGCAGGTCGATCGCGTCGTTGGCGGCGCTCACCGCCGCATCGATGTCGCCCCGACCGGCCGCGTCGCGGCTCGACTCGAGCGAGTGCGCCGACAGCAGCAGCAGGCCGGAGCCACAGATCGCCAGCCAGGCCACGAGCAGCAGCACGACCCCGGCGGCGAAGCGGCGCCGGCTCCGCACCTGCCCCCGATAGCGCCGCGACGGCGGCCCGGGGTCGGGCCCGGCCAGGGTCGCGGGCCCGGTAAGCAGCCCCGCGGCGACCACCGTGATCCCGAACACGGCCGGCAAATCCCAGGTCCAGTCGACCGCGGCGGCGGCGAGGCCGACCACGAGCAGCGCCAGCGCCGGCCCGGTCTCCGCCACGGCGTCGGGCGCGCGCGCGCGCCGCACCCCGCTCACCGCGGCGCAGCCGAAGAAGGTCGCGAAGAGCGCGAAGCCGACGATCCCGAGCTCGGCCAGAGTCTCGAAGACGACCGAGTGGGCCCGGGTCGCGGGGATCGGGATCTCGCGGTGCTCGAACCAATACGGCGTGTAGCCGGAGGCACCGACGCCGCCGACCGGCGAGCTGGCGAAGGCATCGACCGCGGTCTCCCAGAACTGGTAGCGGCCGCTGCCGCCGCCGCGCAGCAGGCCGACGTCGCCGTCGGCGAGATCGGCCGCGGTTGGCGCCGCCTTGAACTCGTCCCATTGCTTCACCGGATCGATCGCCACGACCGCGATCACCGCTCCGACAGCGATCCCGGCGAGGGCGATACGGCCGGCCTGCCGCGGGATCGCAAGCGGCTGGATCGGGCGGTCGAGTGCGTAGCGAAGACTGAACGTCGCCGCGATCACGGCGGCGGTGATCGCCAGCATCTGGTCGCCCTGGGTCGCGGCCAGGTCGGTGACCGGGTTGTCGAGCAGCTCGCCGCGGGTCTCGGCGAGCGCGATCAGCAACGTGCCGGCGAGCGCCCCGAAGCCGAGGTTGACGATCAGCCGCGTCCGTGAGGGGCCGGTCAGCACGAGGACGCCGAAGGCGAGCAGCGCAGCGGCGATCCCACCCCGCGAGTCGGTCATCCAGAGCGCCAGTAATACCGGCGGCAGCGCCGCCACCGAGGCGCAGCGAAGCCAGCGCGAGGCCGCCGTCGAGGATGACCAGGAGAGCAGCACGACCGCCGCCGCCATCACCGCGGCGAGGCCGTTCCAGTACCCGATCGGGTAGGTGAGGCGACCGATCGCGGCGGGCAGGCTGGCGGCGAGATCGGCATCCGGGTTGCCGAAGATCGAGGGCTCGAAACGCGCCAGCAACGCGATCGCTCCGACCACGGTCAGGCCGACGGTCAGACCCGCCAGCCATGGCCGCGCCTCGGCCCGCTTCGAGGCGAGGACGACGAGCGCGAACCCGCCCAGGTAGGCCAGGGTCCTGACCACGTCCTCGAAGGCGTGGCCGTCGTCGCTCGCCCAGGCCATCGAGAGACCCATGAACGCCGCCAGCCCGGCGAGCGCGAGACCGGCGATCGTCGCCGCCGCGGGCGGCTCGGATCGCGGCAGGACCCCGACCGCCAGAGCGAGCAGGGCGGCGATCCAGACGATCAGCCCGGCGGCGGCAAATGCGGTCGGCTCGAAGCCGCCACCGGCCATCGCCAAGGCGACGCAAGCCGCCGCAACTGCGCCCCCGATCAGGTGTTTGACCTCTAGACGTTGCATGCACTCATTGTCAGCCCCACCCTGTACCCTGCTCCCCGCCCCCACCCCTAAAGGACGGACTTACGGATGACGCAAGGCAGGAAGTCTAGGACCGTGCTTGCATTCGGCTGCGCGCTCGTCGCCCTGATGAGCGGCGCGTTGCTCGCCCCCGCCCTCGCCGGGGCGCAGGCCGCTGACGACGAGTACAACCTCACTCTGCCGGGCGCCGGCGGCGGCGAGGGCTCGTCGGGCCAAAGCGCCACCGCCTCGGGATCGAGCAGCGGCTCGTCCAGCGCCGGCGGCTCCGCCGCCGCGCCGAGCTCGGCGGGCACGGTCAGCGCCAGCGGCGACCAGACCGCCGGCGGCGCCGGCGGCGCCGGCCACGGCGGCGCTAGCCGCGACAACCAACAGGGCTCGGGTGGGACGCAGAAGCCCGACTCGAACTCGACCGCCACCAATGCGACCGAGACGCCGGCGGCGGTTCCCGCCGCGAACCCGACCGACGGCGGCGGCGTCCCGATCCTGCTCATCGTTCTCGCCCTCGTCGCTGCGGCCTGCACCGGGGTCGCGATCTGGCGGCTCCGCAACCGCGCCGAGGACGGACCGGGGAAGGTCGGCGCGGGAGCCGACCCCGCCAGCGAGACCCAGTAGCAGGCAATGCGGCTCGCGGACGCAGGCGGGACGAGCTCCCCGTTCCCAGCGCTCACCCGCCGTCTCAGGTCCGGGCTCGCCGTGCTCGCGGTCGCGCTGCTCGCCTCGGCGGCGGCGGCGGAGGCGAAGCAGCCTGTGTTCGGGATCGTGCCTCAGGACGGAGCTCTGCCGTCCGTCAGCGACCTCGATCTGATGCCGACCGGCGGGATCGGCGGGCTGCGCACGATGCTGCCCTGGGGGCTCGTGGAATCGCGCCCCGGCACGTACGACTGGGGCCAGGCCGACGCGGTCATCCGCGAGACCACCAAGCGCGGCATCCAGCCGCTCGTGTTCCTCTACGGGACGCCGGACTGGGCGGCCGCCAAGGACCACCGCGACTGCAACGGCGGCGCCTGCGCCGTCTACCCGCCGCGGACCAAGAGCACCCGAGCCGCGTTCGAGCGCTTCGCCGCCGCAGCGGCGGCGCGATACGGCCCGGGCGGTGACTTCTGGAAGGCGCCCGTGAGCGCCCCCAAGCCCTCGACCTCGACCGGCTCCCCGATCATGCTCGACGACGGCGACTCGGGCCTCTGCCCGGTTCCGATCCTCTGCCCGCCGGAACCGCCACCGACTCCGCCCCCGGTGCCGGTCCCGGATCCGCCGCTGCCGACCGAGCCGCCATGTGGCTGCACGACCCCGAGCCCGATCACCACCTGGCAGATCTGGAACGAGCAGAACTCGCCCAAGTACTTCGCCCCGAAGGTCGACGTGGGCCGCTACGCGGCCCTGCTGAAGAGCGCCGCGGCGGGTATCCGCTCGGTCGACCCGACGGCCGAGATCGTGCTCGGAGGCATGTGGGGGCCGCACTCGGCGCGCAAGGTGGTGACACCGACGAAGACCTATCTGCAGCGGCTCTACGCGCTCGGTGCCGCGGATGACTTCGACTCGATCGCGATCCATCCCTACGCCAACAACGCGAAGGCGTCGATCGCGCAGCTGGAGAGCGCCCGCCGGGTCGTCACCGGGGCCGGCGATGCCGAGGCCGGGCTCTGGGTCTCCGAGATCGGCTGGGCAGGCCGCGGGCCATCCGACAACCCCTACGTCAAGGGACTGATCGGCCAGGCACGGGTGCTGACTCGGGCGCTGACCGCGTACAAGCGCAAGAGCCAAAGCCTCAACCTGCGAGGCGTGTTCTGGTACTCCTGGCGCGACAAGAAGGGCGGCGATGTGATCTGCGAGTGGTGCGGGCACGCCGGCCTTAGGACCAAGAACGGTGCTGCGAAGCCGGCCTGGCAGGCGTTCGTCAGGGTGGCCCGCCATTGATCGGCAATCGACCAATGGCGGGGGTCCTCGCCGGTCTGCTGACGATCGTCGCCCTGGCGGCGCTCGCGTCGAGCGCGACGGCCGCGGTGCCGAAGAGCTTCTTCGGCGTCATGCCGCAGGGCCCCCTCGACGCCGAGGACTACACCCAGATGGGTGACGCCAAGGTCGGCACCCTGCGCTTCGAGCTCTACTGGGCCGGGATCGATCCGAGCTCCGATCCCGGCGACTACGACTGGTCCTCCGCCGACGCGGTCGTCGGCAACGCCGCCCGCAACGGGGTCTCGACCCTGCCGTTCATCACCAGCACGCCGCCGTGGGTGATGGCGTTCGACGGCCACGACTGCGAGCTCGGCAAGTGCCCGCCATACCCGCCGAAGGGAACCAAGGCGCTGGCGGCCTGGCGCACGTTCCTCGCCGACGCGGTCAAGCGCTACGGGCCGAACGGCGAGTTCTGGAGCCTGAACCCGACCCTGCCGGAGCTGCCGATCCGCGACTGGCAGATCTGGAACGAGCAGAACTCCCCCAGCTTCTACAAGCCGAAGCCCGATGTGAAGTCCTACGCGAAGCTGCTCGACGCCGCCCACAAGGCGATCACGGGCGAGGACCCGGAGGCGAAGATCATCCTCGGGGGGATGTTCGGGACGCCGCTCGGCGGCCGCAAGCCGGCGCTCTCGGCCTGGGACTTCCTCGCCAAGCTCTACCGGCAAAAGGGCTCCAAGCGGGACTTCGAGGGCGTCGCTCCGCATCCATACGCGTCCAAGCTCTCGAAGGTCCTGGCGCAGATCGATCTGATCCGCGACGCGATGGTGCAGGCGGGCGACGCCGACGCCGAGCTCTGGATCACCGAGATCGGCTGGGCGTCGGGGGGGCCGCCGAACCCGCTCAACCGCGGTCTCGCCGGCCAGGCCGACCGGCTCGAGGAGGCGTTCAAGTACTTCCTCAAGAAGCGCCGCACGCTCAACATCCAGAACCTCACCTGGTACTCGTGGCGCGACAACTCGTCGACCGACGTGCAGCTGTGCGAGTGGTGTCCGAAGTCCGGCCTGCTGAACGAGAACCGCTCGGCGAAGGCCTCATTCGACGCGTTCACGGAGTTCACCGGTGGTAGCTGAGGCGGGGAGCCGCCGCCCGACCCGGCGCACGGTCGCAATCGCGGCGATGATCGCCGCGTGCGTCTCGGCGCTCGTGCTCTCGAACACCGCGCCGGCCCCGGCGAAGGGCCCGGTCTCGGTCGTGCCGCGCTCCTTCTACGGGGTCGTCCCGCAGTCGACGCTGACCACCGCCGACATCACCCGCATGGGCCAGGGGCAGATCGGCGAGCTGAGGACGATCTTCAACTGGGCGACGATCGACGTGACCGAGGCCGCCGGCGACAACGACTGGTCGCAGATCGACCCGATCGTCGCCGAGGCCGCGCGGAACGGAATCCAGGTGCTGCCATTCATCTTCGGGACGCCGACCTGGGTCGCGAAGACGCTCGACGGCCGCAGCTGCCAGCCGAAGAGCTGCGGTGTCTACGCGCCGAGCAAGGCCGCGGCGCTCACCGAGTGGAAGCGGTTCCTCGGCGAGGCGGTCGCACGCTACGGCCCCAACGGCGAGTTCTTCGCCGCCAATCCGAGCCTGCCGGTCGTCCCGATCACCACCTGGCAGATCTGGAACGAGCAGAACTCGGAGACCTTCTACAAGCCGAAGCCGAGCCCGAGCGCCTACGCGAAGCTCGTCGCCGCCTCGCGCGACGCGATCCTGAGCAAGGACCCGACCGCGAAGATCCTGCTCGGCGGGATGTTCGGCAGCCCCGGCGGCGAGGACGAGCCGAAGCTGTTCGCCTGGAACTTCCTCCGCAAGCTCTACCAGGCACCCGGATTCAAGGACGCGTTCACGGGCGTCGCCTCGCATCCCTACGCAGCCCGCTTGACCAAGGTCGAGGAACAGGTGAAGCTCATACACGATCAGATCGCCAAGGCCGGCGACGACGCCGAGCTCTGGATCACGGAGGTCGGCTGGTCTTCGGGCAACGGCAAGAACCCGCTCGAGCGCGGCAAGCAGGGCCAGGCGAACCGCCTCCGCGACGCGATGCGCTACTTCATCGGCCAGCGGGAGGCCTTCAATATTCAGAACGTGACCTGGTTTGCCTGGCGAGATCTGGCCGGCAAGCCGATCTGCCAATGGTGCGGAGAGGCAGGCCTGTTCAAGGCGAAGACACTCGCCCCGAAACCCGCCTGGAAGGCGCTGATGGCCTTCACCGGCGGTAGCTAGCCTTTCCGCCGATGAGAGTCCCTCTCGCCGCGGTGGTGGCCGTCGGCATCCTCTCGCTGGGCAGTGCGGGCTGCGGCAACAGCGCTGCCGAAGAGGAGCCGCCGTCGGTACCGAAGGCGCCACGCGAGTTCTTCGGCGTCGTCCCCCAGAGCCTGCTCACGGACGTGGACCTGGCGCGCATGCAGCAGGGCAATGTCGGCACGATCCGGATGGTGATCCCGTGGGGAGCGCTGGCGCCGACGGAGGCCGACACGGAGGTCGATTTCTCCTCCATCGACCCGACCGTGCTCGGCGCCGCCGCGAACGGGATCCGGATCGTGCCGACGATCTACGGCAGCCCGACCTGGGTCGCCGAGGGCCTCGACGGCTACAAATGCGACCCGGGTTGCGGGCCATATGCCCCGAGCTCGGAGGCGGGCTTGGCGGCATGGAAGGATTTCATCGCCCAGATCGTCGGCCGCTACGGCCCCGACGGCGAGCTCTGGAGGGACCACCCCGAGGTCGACCAGGTGCCGGTGCGCTCATGGCAGATCTGGAACGAGCAGAACTCGCCGACCTTCTATCAGCCCGAGGTCGATCCGGCGTCCTATGAGCGGTTGCTCGAGGCGGCGTCGGACGCGATCACGGCGCGCGATCCGGGCGCCGAGGTGATCCTCGGAGGGATGTTCGGGACGCCGTTCAAGGGCGAGCCGCCGGCGCTGTCGGCGCCGGAATTCCTGCGCCAGCTGTACTCGATCGACGGCGCCCGGGACACGTTCGACGCGGTCGCCGCCCACCCCTATGCCGCCAACGAGGGCAAGATCGAGCTTCAGGTCCAGCTCCTTCACGACCAGGTCGAGCAGGCGGGCGACGATGCCGGCCTCTGGATCACCGAGGTCGGCGCCTCGTCCGACGAGGGCGCGAACCCGCTCGAGCTCGGGCTGGAGGGCCAGGCCGAGCAGCTGCGCAGCGCCTTCGAGTATTTCCTCAGCGAGCGCCAGGCGCTGAACATCGAGGGCGTGACCTGGTACTCGTGGCGGGACTCGAGCCAGCCGCAGTGCGACTGGTGCCCGGGATCGGGCCTGTTCGAGGAGGCCTCGCTGGAGCCGAAGCCCGCCTGGGAGGCGTTCGTCTCCTTTACCGGCGGCTCTTAGGCGCCCGGGGCCCGGCCGCCCGCCATCGCCGGCAGGATCACGACCGTGTCCGTGTCCGCGACCGCCGTCTCCAGCCCCTCGAGCACCCGCACGTCCTCGTCGTTGAGGTAGACGTTGACGTAGCGGTTGAGGGCGCCGTCGTCGGCGAACAGCTGCTCGCGGGTGTCGGGATGGGCCGCGGCGAGCGCCTCGAGGACCTCGCCCACGGTCTCGCCGGAGGCCGGCACGTCGGCCTCGCCGTCGGTTCGCGCCCGCAGCACCGGTGGGATCTTCACGTTCGGCATCGGCAGAAAGGTACCGGCAGCGGCGTCGGCCGGTGAGCTAGACCGCGGCCGGCGTCTCCTCGCGCGCCGGGGCACCGCAGAAGAGCTCGTAGTCGGGGAACTGGCCCATCTCCGCCGGGTCGATCTCCGGCGCATGCTCACCGCAGATCGGGCACTCGGGATCGCGCTTGACCTTGAGCTCGGTGAACCGGGTGCCGAGCGACTCATAGAGCAGCAGGCGGCCGACCAGCGGTTCGCCGATCTCTGCGACCAGCTTGATCACCTCGTTGGCCTGCAGCAGGCCCATCACCCCGGCCATCACACCGAGGACGCCGTTGGCGCCGCAGCTCGGGGCGAGCTCCGGCGGCGGAGGTACCGGGTAGAGGCAGCGGTAGCAGGGTCCCTCGTAGGGGACGAAGGTCGAGATCTGGCCGTCGAAGCCGAGGATCGAGGCCGAGACGACGGGCTTCCGCAGCCGCACCGAGGCGTCGTTGAGCAGGTAGCGGGTGGGGAAGTTGTCGGCGCCGTCGACGATCACGTCGTAGGGCTCGATCAGCTCGAGGATGTTGGAGGCGTCGAGGCGCGTGTTGTACTCGATCACCTCGACGTCGGGGTTCAGCGCCTCGATCGTCATCCGCGCCGAGGCCGTCTTCGCGATCCCGACCCGCTCCGTGTTGTGGATCACCTGGCGCTGCAGGTTGGACTCGTCGACGACGTCGTCGTCGATGATCCCGATCGTGCCGATCCCTGCCGCGGCGAGGTAGAGCGCCGTCGGCGCGCCGAGCCCGCCGGCGCCGAGCAGCAGCACCTTCGAGTGCAGGAACTTGAGCTGGCCCTCGATCCCGACCTCGGGCAGCAGCGTGTGGCGCGAGTAGCGCATCCGCTGCTCCTTGGTCAGCCCCGAGTCGCTCTTCGTCGGCAACCCGGCATCCTCCCAGGCGACGATCCCGCCCTCGACCACGGCGACGTTGTCGTAGCCGAGGCCGGCGAGCTCCTCCGCCATCCGCGCGGAGCGGTTGTCGGTGCGGCACTGCAGCAGCAGGCGCTCGGAGGCGTCGGGGGCGATCTCGTCGATGCGCTCGACCAGCTCGCCCTGGGGCACGTGCAGGGCCGCCTCGATGTGGGACTCGTCCCACTCGTTCTGCTCGCGGACGTCGATCAGCTTTGCGCCCGCGGCAATCTCGCGCTGGGCCGCGTCCAGGTCAAGCATCTCGATCGGCATCCGGCTAAATCTCCTAATTCCTATCCGGAATCACAGGTTTACTTCAAAAAGTGTAGCAATCAGGAGTGCGGCAGCTCGGGCACCGGACGGGCGGAGACCACGGCCTCGACCGCGGCCCGGTCGCGCTCGGTGCTGCGGCCGAGCAGGCCCTTGGCGATCAGCCGCAGCCGCAGGTTGGTGCGCAGAGCCATCCAGCCGAGCCATTCCCGCCGCGGGCCATAGGCCCGGCGGACCGCGGCGCGCCAGTTGAGCGTCCCGGTCGGCCTCCATCCCTCGCGGGAGCCGTAGACGAGCGTCGAGGAGCCCTGTCCGTGGTGGACCAGGCGGCAGGCCGCCGGGTCGAACCACGAGCGAACCCCGCCGGCCGCGGCCCGGAGGCCGAGATCGACGTCCTCGCCGAACAGGTGCAGAGCCGGATCGAAGGGCCCGAGCGCGGCCAGGGTCTCGGTCGGGCCGGCGACGCAGGCGCCGGTGAGCCAGCTGACCTGGAGCCGGCGCTCGAGCCTGTAGGGCTCGGTGTACGCCCTGACGGCGGCCGGCTGAGCGGCCGCCGGGACCAGGGCGCGGACCCAGGGCCAGAGCCCGACCTCCGGCCCGCTGGCCGAGGGCTGGACCGAGCCGTCGGCGTTCAGGACCCGCGGCCCGACCAGGCCGCGGAGCTCGAGCGCCGCCGCGGCGAGCCGGTCGAGGCCGTCGTCGAGCAGCTCGGTGTCGGGGTTGAGCAGCACCGTCGCCTCCCCCGCCGCCTCGGCGACGCCGACATTCGAGGCCGCGCCGAAGCCGAGGTTCTGATCCAGGCGGATGAACCTGTGCGGGCCCTTCCATTGCGCCGCCGCCGCCTGCGGCGAGTCGCCGGAGGCGTTGTCGACGACGATCAGCTCCTGCTCCCCGCCGAGGTGGCGATTCATCGTCGTCACCAGGGTGCGCAGGTGATCCGCGCACTCCCAGGTGACGACGACGATCGAGTACTGAATGGGGGCTAGCCGAGGGACGGGCGCATCTGCCGCAGGCGGCGAACGCGCTCCTCGATCGGCGGGTGGGTCGAGAACAGGCCCGCGATCCCGCCGCCCTTGAACGGCTTGACGATGTATAGCGGCTCGGTCGCCTGGTTGACCTGCATCGGCATCGCCTGCGCGCCCTCCTCGAGCCGCAGCAGCGCCGAAGCCAGCGACTCCGGGTTGCCGCAGAACTGAGCGCCGGTCGCATCCGCCGCGTACTCCCGCTGGCGCGAGACCGCGAGCTGGATCAGCGACGCTGCGATCGGGGCGAGCAAGACCATCGCCAAGCTCCCGATCAGCCCGACCGGCGAATCGTCGTCGCCGCCGAACCAGAGCGCGAAGTAGGCCAGGTAGGTGATCATCGCGCCGATCGCCGAGGCGACCGACTGGGTGAGGATGTCGCGGTTGCTGATGTGGGCGAGCTCGTGCGAGATCACCCCGCGGAGCTCGTCCTCGGAGAGCAGCTTCGTGATCCCGCTGGTCACCGCGACCACGGAGTGCTTCGGCCCGCGGCCGCTCGCGAACGCGTTCGGCTGGTCGGAAGGGATCATGTAGAGGCGCGGCATCGGCAGGCCGGCGCGGGTGGTCAGCTCGCGGACCATCTGGTAGATGCGCGGAGCCTCGCTTTCCTCGAGCGGCTTCGCCCGGGCGCTGGCGATCGCGATCTTGTCGCTGAAGAAATAAGCGACGAAGTTCATCACCAGGGCGATCGCGAGGAACACGGAGGCGATCTGAATTCCGCCGATCGCGTAGCCGATCGCGATCAGCAGTCCGCCGAGCGTGGCCATCAGGATCGTCGTCCGCAAAGCTGCCGAGACGTTCGACTTGCGGGTGGTTGTCATCGCGCGGTACTCCTTGATGCCTGCCCGACTCTCAAAACACAGGCGGCCGGACTTGAACCTGTAGTGGACATTCTGACGATGCCGCGACCCCGGGACATAGGGGCTGGCCCCTATTTCGGCCTGGGTGTTCGACCCCTTTGTCGAACCTAAAGGGGGTCAGACCCCTCTTAGGTTGTGGACGCCGCCTGGACGCCGATACTTAGGCAGATGCGACGGCGCGATCTCCTGACCCAGGTTCTGCTCGTCAACCTGCTGTTGATCGTCGCCGCCGTGGTCACCGCGGCGGTCGCCGCCAACCCGGGAGCGAACCTGTTCGACTCGCCGCAGGCGGCAATCGTGCTCGGGCTCGCGGTCGGGCTGACGATCCTCTTCAACGTGCTCCTGATCCAGCGCCGTTTCCAGCCGCTCGAGGAGCTGGTCGACCAGATGGAGCGCGCCGATCTCTCGCGCCCCGGGGCCAACCTGAGCGCCGGCGCCGATCCCGGCGGGCCCGAGGAGGTGACCCGCCTGCACCAGGCGTTCGCGCGCATGCTCGAGCGCCTCGAGGCCGAGCGCCGCCGCGCCTCGAACGCCGCCCTGACGGCACAGGAGCAGGAGCGCACCCGGGTGGCGCGCGACCTCCACGACGAGGTCAATCAGTCGCTTACCGGCTTGTTACTGCGGCTTGAGGCGGCGCGCGAGAAGGCGCCTCCCGAGCTCGCCGCCGAGCTCGCCGAGATCCGGCGGCTGGCGAGCCAGGCGATGCAGGAGCTGCTGGCGCTCGCCAGGCAGCTGCGCCCGACCGCTCTCGACGATCTCGGGCTCGAGGCGGCGCTGGCCGGAAACCTGCGCGAGCTCTCCCGCCAGGGTGCGGTCCGGGCGAGCTTCGACGCCGACGGCGAGCTCGCCAAGCTGCCCGAGGACGTTCAGCTGGTCGTCTACCGCGTCGCCCAGGAGGCGCTCTCGAACGTCGTCCGCCACTCGGGCGCCGAAAACGTTCACGTCGGGCTCCATGGCGAGGGTGACCGGGTCGCGCTCAGCGTCGGCGACGACGGGCGTGGGTTCACCTTCGACCGGACCAGCCGGGGGCTGGGGATCGCCGGGATGCGCGAACGCGCGCTGCTGGTCGGCGGGGACTTCCAGATCGAGTCCCGGCCCGGGATCGGCACAAGGGTTCGGCTGCTCGTGCCGATAACAAATGGTGATGACGCTTCAAGCGAGGGATGACGACGTGCGGGTGCTGATCGCCGACGACCACGGGATTGTTCGATCCGGACTGCGGATGCTGCTCGAGCAGCAGGACGACATCGAGGTGATCGCCGAGGCATCCGACGGCGCCGAGGCACGCGACATGGCGATCCGCGAGCGGCCGGACCTGGCGATCCTCGACGTCAAGATGCCGAAGCTGACCGGCCTCCAGGCGACCCGCGAGATCCGCGAGCAGGCCCCGGACGTGGCGGTGCTGATCCTTTCCATGTACGACGACGAGCGCTACCTGTTCGAGGCGCTGAAGGCCGGCGCCTCCGG
>DATBPT010000042.1:0-6417 GCA_036561205.1 Solirubrobacterales bacterium | reverse complement strand
CGACGAGGAGGAGTCGGAGTTCGGCCAGTTCATCGCCGACGAGAAGGCGGAGTCGCCGTTCGAGCGTGCCGCCGACCTGCTGACCAAGGAGGCGCTGCGCGAGGCGCTCGAGAACCTCTCCTACCGCGAGCGGCGCGTGCTAGAGCTGCGCTACGGGCTCGGCGGCGAGCATCCCCGCACGCTGGACGAGGTCGGGCGCACCTTCAACGTCACCCGCGAGCGCATCCGCCAGATCGAGAACCAGTCGCTGAAGAAGCTGCAGAGTCTCGCTGAGGCCCAGAAGCTCCGCGAAGTCGCGTAGGAGCGCCGATATGCATCGCGAGCGGGCGTCATCGGTCGCTCGTGTGCGGAGCACACGTCGCTCCCTGCTTCCTGCCCTCGCTTGCATCTCGGCGCTCCTCGTGCTGGGGCATGGCGAAGAGGCGGCGGCCGCGGACACCGTTCGTCCTGATCCGGTCGTTCTCAGCGGCGCCTCGCTGCCGAAGCTGACCGGGATCGGCGCCGCGGACCTGGTCGCCTTCCGCTTCCGCGACCCCAAGCACGGCAAGGGTCGCTGGAAGCAGGTTCCGGTGCAGCTCGACGAGCGCAAGCTCGTCGACTTCGGCTCGGCGCCCCCCAACAACGCGACCCCGGGCAGCGAGGGCACCGTCTACGGCACCGCCCCGATCGGCCAGGCGGTGCTCCAGTACGCCGATCCGCAGACCTTCGTCGGCGCCGACCCGGTCGCCGGGCTCGACGGCGACGACGAGGTCGCGCTGATCGGCTCCGATGCGGGCGAGAAGGCGAGCAAGCACGTCGAGCGCCCGAAGCACACGCGCGGGTCGCGGACGTCGATCAAGCTCACCGACCCGCTCGGCGGCCCGAAGGGCTTCCTCTACCTCTTCCGGTCAAAGGGCGGCCTCGACCCGACCGCCGGCAGGGACTACGTCCGCTATCAGTTCGAGCTCACCAGCGGTGACTACAAGGCCACCTACAGGCGCGCCGACGGGCCCAACCCGGAGACCTCGACGGTCACCACCGACGCGTACACGATCGGCTTCTCGGATCGCTGGTACTACGACGCGCTCGCGATCAGGGCCGGCGGCGCCACCAACGTCGACATCCTCGACGGCTTCAAATTCAGCTTCGGGCCCACCTCGTGCGCGCGCAGCGAGGCGACCTTCAACGACGCCGAGGGAGCCTTCGTCGCCAACCTCGACGGCCCTGTGCGCGCGATCCGCGCCTACGTCGGCGCCAACAGCGGACCGCTGACCGAACGCACCAACATCTTCTATCCGGACCGCCACCTGATCGTCACCGACCTGCGGGTCCATCCGGTGCCGGGTCCGCTCACCTATCACGACCTCAGCGCCGCCGGGCTCGGCATGACCTACTCGGACTCGGTCAATCCGGCCGGGGTCACCGTCGACGGCAACCCCGAGAGCCTCACCGACGGCGTTCCCTCGTGGCGCCTGTGGACCGGGGCCCAGGGTTCGCTCGTCTCCGCCGACCGGGTCGAGGGCAGCTTCGCCGCCGAGCTGCTCGCCAGCGGCCACGACTGGTACCTCGACGACTCCACCCCGGCCCCCAACCTGCAGTGCTGGGGCGACGCGCAGGCCTACGGGCAGGCCGGCATCCAGTCGACCTACTCGATGCCGAACACCGACCCGCGCAGCACCCCGACCGCGACCCTGCACGAGACCACCACCGATCTGCTCGCCGGGCCCGGGCTCGGTGCGGCCGCGGCGGCGGGGCTCGCCCAAGGGCTGGACTCGCCGCTGCAGGTCTCGGTCGGCGGCTAGACCCGCCGGCGATTCGCCCTCGTTACCGTTCCCCCGACCTTGGCAGGGTTCTGGAGACGACGTCTCGTGGTCGCCGCGGCCTTCGCGCCGCTGGTGGTCGTGATCGCGAGCGCGCTCGCCGGCTCCCCGGCCAGTGCCGGCGACGCTGTCGGGCCGAACATCATCGTCGTCATGAGCGACGATCAGGGGCCCGAGATGATGCGAGCCCTGCCGACCGTCAACCGCGAGCTCGGCGCCCGCGGGACGACGTTCACCAACGCCTTCGCCAGTTACCCGCTCTGCTGCCCGGCGCGGGCGACGCTGCTGACCGGTGAGTACGCCCACAACCACGGCACGCTCGGCAACAACCCGCTCAGCGGCGGCGGCTACCCGGCGCTGATCGATCCGGAGCGAAACCTGGCGGCCTGGCTTCAGGCCGAGGGCTACGACACCGCCTTCGCCGGCAAATGGCTCAACGGCATGCGGACCCCGCGGCTCGCGCCGCCCGGGTGGGACTCGTGGGCGGGGCTGGTCGGCGAGGGCGGCGACGGGCTCTCGTCGTTCTACGACTACGACATCTTCGAGCCCGATGGGACGCCGCGCCACTACGGCGACGGCGAGTTCGACTACCAGACAGATGTTCTCACCCGCGACTACGCGCTGCCCTACATCGACGCGCAGGCGCTGGAGCCGGGGCCGTTCTTCCTCTGGCTTGCGTATCACCCGCCACACAGCGGCACCGGGCGAAACGACGAGGCCGGCCGGCGCTGCTCCGACGGACCGCCCGCCGAGCGCAGCAGCAAGCAGAGCGCGATCCCGCCGCCGCGCTACGCGCGCCGCTACGAGCACGCTCCGGTGCCTCGCCCGCCCTCGTTCAACGAGCGCGACGTCTCCGACAAGCCGAAGTTCGTCCGCAGGCGCCCGCCGCTCAGCGACGCGGACCTGGAGACGATCGATCGCGACTACCGCTGCGGTCTGGCGGCATTGCGAGCCCTCGATGACGGCTTCGGCGAGATCGTCGCCCACCTGCGCCTCACCGGGCAGCTGGAGAACACGGTGCTCATCTTCCTCACGGATCAGGGCGTGATGGCGGGCGAGCATCGGATCAAGCGCGGCAAAAACGTGCCCTACGAGGAGGCGATCAGGATCCCGTTGCTGATCCGCGGGCCTTCGATCGTCCCGGGTGCCGTGATCGGCGCCCCGGTCGCCAACGCCGACCTCGCCCCGACGATCCTCAACTTCGCCGGCGCCACGGTCGCGCCCGAGCTTTTCAGGCCGCTCGACGGGACCTCGCTCGCGGTGGCGCTCGCGGGCGGACCGGTCAACCCCGCGCGGGCGATCCCGATCGAGGGCCGCGACAACGTCGCCCAATCGAGGCACGGCTACAAGGTCCGCTCGTACGTCGGCGTGCGCACGGCCCGCTACGCGTACCTCGAGTACAGACGCGCGAACTACGCCACCAGGGAGGAGGGGATCGCCGCCGCGATCGGGACCGGGAGGACGTCCGAGCGCGAGCTCTACGACCTCGCCCGCGACCCGAACGAGCTTCGAAACGTCGCCCGC
Organism: Solirubrobacterales bacterium; assembly: GCA_036561205.1. Lineage (GTDB taxonomy): Bacteria > Actinomycetota > Thermoleophilia > Solirubrobacterales > 70-9 > WHSW01. Next base: position 3,094 of record DATBPT010000042.1, on the reverse strand, counting down.
GACCCGGCCTACGCCGCCGCCAGGGCGGAGCTCGCCGAGCTCACGGCCCGGCTCGAGCACTGCTCCGGCCCGGACTGCGTGATCAGCGCCGCGGTCACGGGGCCGCGAAGATGAAGCGGGCGCGGCCGGCGCTCGCGGCGGCGGCGCTCGCCGCCTGCGCGGTGGGCGTCGGGCTCACCGCCGGCGGCGGCGACGCCGACGGGGCCGTGCGCAAGCCGAACATCGTCCTGATCACCACCGACGACCAGACGCTGGCCTCGCTCTCGGTCATGAGCCGGGTTCAGCGGCTGCTCGTCGACCGCGGCGTCAGCTTCGAGGACAACATCGCCTCGTTTCCGCTCTGCTGCCCGTCGCGGGCGACCTGGATCACCGGCCAGTACGCCCACAATCACGGCGTCATCGACAACACGGAGCGAAACGGCGGCGGCTACCAGTCGCTGCGCGATCCGACCCGCGTGCTGCCCGCCTGGCTCAACCAGGCCGGCTACGACACCGCCCTGGCCGGCAAATGGCTGCATGACTACCGCACTCTGGACCCGGCGCCCGGATGGGATCGCTTCTGGGCCCTGACCACACCGACGATGGTCGACTATTACGGCTACGAGATCACCGACTCGCGCGGCGGCAAGGTCACCTACGGCGACGACGCCTCCGAGTATCTGTCCGATGTGCTCACCCGCGACTACGCGCTGCCCTACATCCGCGCCCACGCCCGCGACCCCGACCCCTTCTTCCTTCACGTCTCCTACATCGCTCCCCACTGGGGACGGGGCCGAAACGACGCCGCCGGCCGGCGTTGCGCGAATGGCAAGCCGTTCGCGTTCGAGACCGCGAAGGCGAAGCCGGCGCCGCGCGACGCAGGCGCCTTCGCCGACGAGCCGCTGCCGATGCCGGCCTCCTTCAACGAGGCCGACATGTCCGACAAACCGGGGGCGGTTCGGGGTCGCGATCGGTTGCGAAAGGCAGCGGTTCGCGACCTCACCGAGCGTTACCGCTGTGAGCTCGCCAGCCTACTGGCCGTGGACCGTGCGGTCGGCGAGATCGACGCGGCGCTGGACCGGGCCCGGCTCACCGACCGGACCTACGTGATCTTCACCTCCGACAACGGCTACATGCACGGCGAGCACAGGATCCGGGCGGAGAAGGTGCAGCCCTACGAGGAGGCGCTCAAGGTGCCGCTGGTGATCCGCGGTCCGGCGATCCCGCATGGGGTGCGAGTCAGCGACCCGGTCGCCAACGTCGACCTGGCGCCGACGATCCTCGAGCTCGCCGAGGTGACGCCGCTGCCGATCCTCTTCGAGCGGCCGATCGACGGCCGCTCGCTTGCCCCCTACACCTACGGCCGCGGCGACGCCGACCGCGCGGTCCTGATCGAGTCCAAGCGGCCGCCGCGGCTGACCGCCGCCGGCACCTTCGTCGCCCCGTCATGGGTCGGCGTGCGGACCCGCCGCTACACCTACGTCGAGCACTACCGTGCCGAGGTCGGCAGCCTCGAGCAGGGATTCGGCTTGCCGATCGGCTCCGGCGCGCTCACCGACATGGAGCTCTACGACCTCGAGCTCGACCCCCAGGAGCTGCGCAGCCGCCACGCCGACCCGGCCTACACGGTGACCCGGGCGGCGCTTGCCGGGGCCCTCGCCCAGCTGCGCAGTTGCGCGGGCGAGGACTGTCAGCTGGACGTCAGCGTGCCGCCGCCGGCCTGAGCACGATTCAGGGCTCAAGCCCGGCGCCCGGACGCCCGATAAGAGGGTCTGATGTTCGACATCGATGCAGCGCTGCGCCGGGTGGTCGAGGGCGAGGGCTCGGACCTCCACGTCAAGGTCCCCTCGCCGCCGATGGTGCGCATCCACGGTGCGCTGCAGCCGCTTCCGGGCGCCGACCCGCTGACCCCCGAGGACACCGAGCATGCCTTCCGTGAGATCGTCCAGGACGACAAGGTCCTGGCCGAGTTCGATCGCTCCGGTGAGGCCGACTTCTCCTACTCGGTCGCGGGTCTTTCGCGTTTTCGCGTCAACGCCTTTCGACAGCGCGGCAGCGTCGCGATCGCCTGCCGCGCGATCCCCTACCAGGTGCGGTCGGTAGAGGACCTCGGCCTGCCGCCGGTGATCACCAAGCTCGCCGAGGAGTCGCGCGGCATCGTCCTGCTCACCGGGACCACCGGCTCGGGCAAGTCGACGACGCTGGCGGCGATGGTCGACCACATCAATTCGACTCGCTCGCGCAACATCATCACGCTCGAGGACCCGATCGAGTACCTGCATCGCGACAAGAAGTCGATCATCAGCCAGCGCGAGGTCGGCATGGACACGGAGAGCTTCGCCAAGGCGATGCGTCGGATCCTGCGCCAGGACCCCGACGTGATCCTGATCGGCGAGATGCGCGACGAGGAGACGGTGCGAACGGCGCTGTCGGCCGCCGAGACCGGCCACCTGGTGCTCTCGACCCTGCACACGCTCGACGCGACCGAGACCGTGAACAGGATCATCGACTTCTTCCCGCCCCACCTTCAGCAGCAGGCTCGGGTGATGCTGGCCGCGACCCTGCGCGGCGTGGTCGGCCAGCGACTGGTCAAGCGCAAGGGGAGCGAGGGCCGGGTCGCCGTCTGTGAGGTGCTCGTCGCCACCGGCCGGGTCGAGGACCTGATCCTGAACCCGAAGGAGACCGGCCGTCTGACCGAGGTGATCGCCGAGGGCGAGTACTACGGGATGCAGACCTTCGACCAGGCGCTCCTCAAGCACGTCATGGCCGGCACGGTCTCAGAGGAGGACGCGATGGACGTGGCCTCCAGCCCGCACGACTTCAAGCTGATGCTCCAGGCGCAGGGCCAGCGAGCCTCCGGCATCGAGCAGGTGATGGCGGAACCCGAGCCGACCGTCGCCGGCGAGCTCATCGGCTAGCCGTATTCGCCGGCAGATCCCAATACTTCAACAAGTGAAGCGTTGGGTATAATCGGCTTCGGCCGTTGTTTGGAGAGCGGCCGTGGGAAACCATGGATCAGAGCTGCCCAGTCTGTCGTACCGCCGAGATCATCTCCGGCAAGTGGACCCTGTTGGTCATCCGTGATCTCGCCGACTGCAGCCACCGCTACTGCGAG
>DATBPT010000041.1:0-4800 GCA_036561205.1 Solirubrobacterales bacterium | reverse complement strand
GCCGAAGCGGTGCGCGTAGAGGTCGAACGGGTTGCCGCAGGCCGTATGGCTGAAGCCGCAGTCCATCAGGTCGCCGACCTTTCGCCCGGCCGCGCGCTCGAGCGCGCGGTCCGAGCCGAGGCCGCCGCTGCCCGCGTGCTTGCGGGCGAAGTTGATCAGGCAGCGCATCGCGTCCTCCTGGACGCTCTCCGGCGCTTTGATGTTGGTCTGGCCGTCGCACTTCGAGCGCGGCGCCACCATGCTCGCGTCGGCGCTGCCGGCCAGAAGTAGGGAGATTGCGAGCGCGCCGGCAACGAAAGTGCCGACCAGCGCCATCGGCGTAGCTGTACGTACGGACATCCGTGTGTTCCTTTCACGAACTCTTTCTCGCGCCTACGGAGTTAGCTGACGGGCTCGCGCAGAAAGAGTCGCGCTACGGCTCGGTCCTCGAGCCGATTCGCCCCTGGGTCTGAAAGAAACCCCCTCGGGTCCCCCGCTCCCCCGCCTCGGAGGCGGGGAATTAGGCGCGGCCACTGTAGCTGAGTTCGCGGCGGTTTGTGTAAGTCCTGCAAAGAACGTGTGAGGATCTACTCGCCGCGCTCGATCGCCCGGCCGACGAGCTCGCCGAAGGCGCCGATCGCAACCGCGAGATCGGCCTCGTCGGTGTCCTCCTCCGGGGCGTGGCTGATCCCGGCCTTCGACGGCGCGAAGAGCATCACCGCGGGCAGCACCCGGGCGACCTCGGCCGCGTCGTGAAGCGCGCCGCTCGCCATGCTGGCGGGCTTGCCGGCGACCTCGGCACAGGCTTCGCGGGCCGCGAACACGAGCCCGGTATCGAAGGGGATCGGCTCGATCCGCCACACCGGGACCTGCTTGAGCCCGCAGCCCCGCCGCTCGGCGGCCGAGCGAGCGGCCGAGCGCGCGGACTCGAGCATCCGCTCCAGGGGCTCGGCCTCGGGGTGGCGGAGGTCGACCGTGAGCGTCGCCCGGCCCGCGACCGCGGTCGGGATCCCGGGCTCGAGTCGCAGCTCTCCGGTGGTCGCGACGCCGCCCTCGGCCGCCGGGATGCGCTCGATCTCGAGTGCCGCCTCGGCGGCCGCCAGTCCGGCGTCGCGGCGCGCGTCCATCGGCGTCGTACCCGCGTGCGAGGCCTGGCCGGCGAAGACGAAGCGCAGCCGCTCGACTCCGGCGCAGCCCGTGACCGCCGCCGCCCGCAGGCCCTCGCGCTCCATCCGCGGTCCCTGCTCGATGTGCAGCTCGAGGTAGGCGCCCAGTCCTTCGCGGCGGCGGCCGCACTCGGCGGCCCGGCCGAGCTCGACCCCGTTCTCGCCCAGCACCTCGGCGATCGAGCGGCCCTCGGTGTCACGGAGGTCGGTCAGCTCGGCCGGGCCGAGCGTGCCCGCGAAGGCCGAACTGCCGAAGAGGCTGCGGCCGAACCGGGCGCCTTCCTCGTCCGCCCAGTCGACCAGGACCAGGGGCCGCGGCGGCGACTCGCCCGCCCCGGCCCAGGCGCGCAGGGCGCCGATCGCCGCGAATACCCCGAGCGCGCCGTCGAGCCAGCCGCCGTCGGGGACCGAGTCGACGTGGGAGCCGACGACGACGGCGCCGGCGCCCGGATCGGCACCCTCCAGCCGCGCCCAGAGGTTCCCGGCCTCATCGACCTCCGGCTGCAGCGCCAGCTCCGCGAGCAACTCGCCGAGGTAGGCGCGGGCCTGGCGCCAGACCGGCGACCAGCAGAGCCGCTGGGCACCGCGGTCGTCGGCGGTGCGGGCGGCGAGCTCGCGCAGCTCGGCGATCACCCGGGCGGCGTCGATCGCGGGCGCCGCGCCCATCGCTAAACCAGCCGCCTCAACAGCGGCGGGGTTCCGCTTCGTCCTGACGGACTCCGCGTCACAGCGCCGGGTCGCGGTCGAGCGCCTGGGCGAGGCAATGCGCGCCGCCACCGCCGCGCGTGAACATCGACAGGTCCGGGTCGAAGACCTCGAGCCCGAGCGCCCGCAGCTGCTCGTTCAGCCTCGCCGAGCCGGCGGTAGAGATCACCCGCTCGTCGCCGAGCGAGATCGCGTTGACGCCGAGCTCGAACGCGTCGGCGGTCGATACCTCGAGGATCTCGAAGCCCTTGCCGCGCAGCCAGGCCACGAGCCCGCCGGAGGCCGACTCGACGCAGACGGCGGCGAGCTTCGGCGCCAGGATCGAGACGAGCACGTCGATGTGGACGAACTGACCCGGGATCGGCTCGATCCGGACCTCCCAGCCCTCGGCCTCCATCCACCCGGCGAGCTGTCGGGCGGCCTCGATCTCGGTCCGCTCCTCGCCGTTGCCGATCAGCATCACGCCGGGCTCGACGATGGTCACGTCGCCGCCCTCGATCGAGCCCGCGGTCACCATCCGCGCGATCGGGATCTCGTTGCCCTCGTAGAAACGGATCACGGGCGCGTACTCACCGCGCCGCCATTGCTGCTTGAGCTGGGTGACGACGGCGCCCTGCGGGGTCATCACGCTCGAGTCGCGCGCGAACACCTGGTAGGGCAGCGCCGGGTCGGGCTCGAGCAGATGCACGGTGGTGCCGGCGGCCTCGTAGATCGAGACCAGGTCGCGGTGCTGGCTCAGGGCGAGCTCGCGGTCGAAGACGGCGCCGCTGTCCAAGGTCGCCTTCGAGATCGCGCTCGTCGGCAGCCAGTGAAAGTTTTCCGGCGGTCCGAGCAGGACGTCGCGCAGGACCCCGGTCTCGCTGTCCGCGCCCCAACTCACCTGACCACGACCCGCACGGTTTGCAGCGTCCGGTCGCTGGCGCCGCGGACGAGGCCGCCATGGGCGACGCTGTCGGCGATGTAGTCGAGCGTCGGCCGGGTGAGGCGCTCGCCGGGGAGCACGTTGGGAACGCCCGGCGGGTAGGCGGCCAGCGACTCGGCGGCGACCCGTCCCTCGGCCTCGTCGAAAGCGACCACCTCCTGGCCGGCGAGGAAGGCCTCGCGGGGTGAGAGCTCCGTCGGGCCCCAGGGCGGCGGCTCGGCGAACGGCGGCAGCGGCTCCTCTCCCTCCTCGCCGATCCGCTGGCTCGCGTGCTCGAGCGCCTCGACCAGGCGCTCGCCGGTTCTTGCGGCGCGCTCGCCGATCCCGAACACCGCGACGACCACGTTCTCGGAGAACAGCTCGAGGTTGATGTCGTCCTGCTCTCGCATCAGCCGGGCGACCCGGTGGCCGGTGGCGCCGAGCCCGCGGACGTCGACCACCAGCCGGGTCGGGTCGTAGGCGTGGACGCCGGCGCGGCCGACGATCCGCTCGTCGAGCACGTCGAGCCCCGGGACGGAGCGGATTCGCTCACGCAGCTCCGCCAGCGAGGCAACCGTCTCGGCGAGCAGCTCCTCGCCCCTGGTCGCCGCCTGGCGGCGGGTCGCGTCGAGCGAGGCGGTCAGCAGCGCGTTCGGGCTCGTCGACTCGACCAGGGTGACGGCGCGATCGACGATCCGGTCATCGATGCGCTCGCCGCACTCGCCGACGTGCAGGATCGCCGACTGGGTGATCGAGCCCGCGATCTTGTGGGTGGAGGAGAGGACGACGTCGGCGCCGCACTCGAGCGCCGAGGTCGGCAGCGCGCTGGAGAAGCGCAGGTGCGCGCCCCAGGCCTCGTCGGCGACCAGCGGCACGCCGCGGGCATGCGCGACCTCGGCCAGCGCGGCGACGTCGGCGACGGCGCCGAAGTAGGTCGGCGAGACGACCATCGCCGCGACCGCGTCGTGCACCGCCGCGAGCGCCTCGTCGAGCGAGTCCGGCGTCAGGCAGTGGGCGATGCCGAGCTCGGGATCGAGCTCCGGGGCGACGAACGCCGGCCGCATGCCGGAGAGGATCAGCCCGTCGATGACCGACGTGTGCACGTTGCGCTGGACCACGACCCGGTCGCCACGATGCGCAAGCGCCAGGCAGATCGCCTGGTTGCCCCCGGAGGCGCCGTTGACGAGAAACCAGCTTCGCCGCGCGCCCCAGGCCTCGGCCGCCAGGCGCTGGGCAAGCTGGAACGGGGTGTTGGCGGGATCGGGCCCGACGTCGATGCCCTCGATCCCGGCCGGGATGTCGAGTCTCAGGGCCGCTTCCCCGATTGCCGCGCGCAGCGCCGGGTCGGCGCCCCGCCCGCCCTTGTGGCCGGGGACGTGGAAGCGGCCGGGGTCGCGGTCCGCGTAGGCGATCAGCGCGTCGAGGTATGGCGTCGCGTCCTGCTCCACGCAGTGGACGTTATCCCCGGCTCAGGTGACGTGCCGGATCAGATGCGCCGCGGTGGTCGCCGAGAGCCCGCCGCGGAAGACCAGCAGCCAGCGAACGCGCTGGTGGCGGATCCCGACCCAGGTGTTGTGCTTGCCGTTCCGGCGGACGACGAGGAAGTGTGCGTGACGCCTGCCCTGCATGCCGCGACTGAGATCGAGGTGCCGCCGAGCGCGGCGCGCGGGGTCTCCGCGGGCAACGCCGTGGAACGATTGACCTCGCCCCGAGGTGAGGATCGCGTCCGCGCGGTGGCCTTCGTATCCGACTCGCAGCTCGCCCTTGCCGATCAAACACCAGCGGTCGACTCGGTGAGCATGATCCACGGGCGGACCGAGGCGCGAGAGCACCCGATCGCGGCTGATCCCGAGGCGAACCCGTCCGACTCTCCGCCCACGGATCCCGCCGCCCGGCGGGATGCAGTCCGGATCGAGGCCGCGGTCGGCGTAGACGCGGTCGCGCTCCTCGGGGGTGTCGACCTTGGCCGCGCAGCTCGGGTCGGGCTTCGACTCGAGCACGACCTCGACCCCGCCGCCGCCGGCCTCGTCGAAGTAGGGCCTGTAGGCG
>DATBPT010000040.1:0-18889 GCA_036561205.1 Solirubrobacterales bacterium | reverse complement strand
CTAGGTGCCGAGTACGCGCAGCACCTCGGGGATCGAGGTGATCCCTTCGCGGACCTTCGCCAGCCCGTCGTCGCGCAGGCGACGCATGCCGTCGGCGAGCGCCGCGTCGGCGATCTCCTGGGCGGAGGCTTTGCGCAGGATCAGCGACCGGATCCGATCCGAGAGCACCATCACCTCGAAGAGCCCGATCCGCCCGCGATAACCGGTTCCGCCGCAGCGCACGCAGCCGTTCGCTTCAAAGGCGTCAAACGAGCCGCTCGCCTCGATCTCGACGCCGCTGCGCTCGAGCTCGGCGGGGCTTACCGACCGCGGGCGCTTACAGCCTTCGCACAGTCGCCGTGCGAGGCGCTGGGCGACGATGCACTCGACGCCCGAAGCGACCAGAAACGGCTCGATCCCCATGTCGATCAGCCGCGCCGCCGCCATCGGAGCGTCGTTGGTGTGCAAGGTCGAGAGCACGAGGTGCCCGGTGAGCGCCGACTCGATCGCGATCTGCGCCGTCTCGCTGTCTCGGATCTCACCGACCATCAGCACGTCGGGATCGGAGCGCACCATCGACCGCAGCCCGGCCGCGAAGCCGAGCCCGGCCCGGTTGTTGACCTGCACCTGCTTGACCCCGTCGAGCTCGTACTCGACCGGATCCTCGATCGTGATCAGGGTTCGGTCCGGCGTGTTGACTTCGCTCAGGAGCGCGTACAGGGTTGTCGTCTTGCCCGAACCGGTCGGTCCGGTGGCCAGCACCGCGCCGTGGATCTGCGTGGCCGCACCGCGAACAAGCTCGCGGTTGTCGGCGCCCATCCCGAGGTCGTCGAGCTGAGTCACCACCCGGCTCTTGTCGAGGATCCGCATCACCACCGACTCGCCGCGCATCACCGGAAGCGTGGCGACGCGGAGGTCGATGCGATGGCCGTCGACGGTGAGCCCGATGCGCCCGTCCTGGGGAAGCCGGTGCTCGGCAATGTCGAGCTCGGCCATGATCTTGATCCGGGAAACGAGGCCGGGAACGAGCCTTCTGGGGACCGTGGTCGAGTCGACCGTGACCCCGTCGATCCGCAGCCGAATTCGCATGTCGCCCCTGTGGGGGTCGCAATGGATGTCGGAGGCGCCGTGCGCGACCGCGTCGGCGATCACCGAGTGCACGAGCGCGACCACCGGGGCTTCCTCGGCCGATTGGTGCAACTCGATCGCCGGAGCCGACTCGTCCTCCTGCTCGAGCTCGTCGATTTCGTGCACCGCGTCGCTCAGCCGAGAGAGCTGGCGCAGCAGGCCCTGGAGATCCTCGGGCGAGCAGATCGCCGGGCGAACCTCGTAGCCGGTGCCGACGGCGAGGTTGTCCAGCCCGAGCACGTTCGCCGGGTCGGCGGTCGCGGTCAGCAGGGCGCCGTCCTCGAGGAAGGCGATCGGGACGACGCCGTAGCGGCGCGCCTCGTCGACGTTGAGCAGGGCCGCGGCGCCCTTGTCGACCTCGAACAGGCTCAGATCAACGAAGGCGAACCCGTTGCGGGCCGCCAGGGCCCGCGCGAGCTGGCTCGAGTCGATCACCTCCGACTCGACCAGCACCTGGCCGGTCGAGCGCCCGGGCGCCTGCAAGCGGGCCAACGTGTCCTCGACCGTGGCGCGATCGGCGAAGCCGAGCTCGACGATCACGTCGCCGATTCGGCGCTGAGGATCGCCGCCTGGGCGGGGCGGTTCGAGGCCGGCGCGAACGGGACCGGGGGAGACAATTGCTTCGCTCACGAAGTTGATATCGGCAGGGTGGGCGCGCAGCTGAATCAGGATGTCGATCGCCCGGACCCGCGCACACCGAGAGCCCGGGCGCAGTACGATGGCCCGCGACCGTGCTAGGCGGGGAATTAGCGGTGCCCTGTACCCGCAATCCGCTCTAGCGGGGCCGAACGCTCGTCTGAGGGTCGTGGCCTACGGGGCCAGTACGCCGCGGGCGGTGTTGACGGTCAGGTCCCGCGCAATGCGCGTCCGCGAACCAGGTCAGATCCGGAAGGAAGCAGCCTTAAGCGGTAGCGGGCATGTGCCGCGGACAAGCCTGACTCGAGCCAGCCACGGCGGGCACGCCCGCAGACCACTTTCGAGGACGAGCCCGCACGGTCATTTTTACGTCTAGCGCAGCGTCTCGTATTTCGAGACCGCGTAGCGGCAACCGGGCGAGGCGTCGACCTTGGCGAAGTACTTGCCGTCCTGGAGGTCCTTCTTCGTCCGCCAGCTTCCGTTCGACTTCGAGTGCGTGATCTCGATCTTCACCGAGACGTAGTCGTCGAAGCGAAACAGGCTCACCTTCTTGCCGCCCTCGCAGCCGGGGTCCTTCGAGGTCACCTTGCCGGAGGCCCCGGTGGGCTTCAGCTTCTTGATCACGATCTTCGACTTGGCGCCGTTGTCGCCGTTCGCCGGCGCCGCGATCAGGCCGAGCGCGGCGATCGCCAGCACGGCTGCACCGGCACGGGCGACCACGGTCCGGCGCGGCATGGTTGCGCTGATCGTCCCTGGCTCCCTGGCTGCCATCCGCTCACCTCTCACATGCTCTCGACTGCGTCCTTGGCCTCTGCGAGGCTGGCTCCGGTCAGCTCGCGGTAGAGCTTGATCGCCGCGATCTTGTCTCCCGACTCGAGCAACGTCGCCAGCCGCGGATCCTCGAGCGCGGCGACGGACGCGGGAGGGTCTGACGCGAAGCCCGACCGGCCTCCGAATTTCGGCTCGGCCTGGGCGATTCGCTTGTACAGCTCGCTCACCTTGCGCTCGAGCTCGGCGATTCGGCGCCCGTGGTCGACAAGATCCTCGCTGCTCACCCGGCCAGTCTCGCAGAACGCGGCAAGGCCTCGAGTGGCCGCTCGGCTCGCCAGTAGACTCGGCCCGGTGACCGGCGAGACGTCCCTCTACCGCCGCCACCGCCCGCAGGCCTTCGACCAGGTCGTCGGCCAGGAGCACGTGGTGCGCACCCTCTCGAACGCGGTCGAGCGTGACCGCGTCCATCATGCCTACCTGTTCGTCGGCTCGCGAGGAACCGGCAAGACCTCGGTGGCGAAGATCCTCGCCCGCTCGCTCAACTGCGTCGACGGCCCCACTCTGCACCCGTGCGGGAAATGCGAGTCCTGCGTCACGATCGCCGCCGGCACCTCGCTCGACGTGGCCGAGATGGACGCCGCCTCGAACCGCTCCGTCGACGACATCCGCGACCTGCGCGAGCGGGTCGGCTATGCACCGGCCTCGGGCCATTGGAAGATCTACATCCTCGACGAGGCCCACATGCTCACCCGCGAGGCCTGGAACGCGTTCTTGAAGACCCTCGAGGAACCGCCGCCGAACACCGCCTTCATCCTCGCGACTACCGAACCGCACAAGGTGATGCCGACGATCGTCGACCGCTGCCAGCGGTTCGACTTCCAGCGGCCCTCCCTGGAGCAGATCGCCGAGGTCATCCGGCGGGTCTCGACGGCCGAGGAGATCGAGATCTCCGACGGCGCGGTGGGGGCGATCGCCCGCTCCGCCTCGGGCAGCTTCCGCGACGCCCTCGGAACGCTCGACCAGCTCGTCTCCTATGGCGGCAAGCAGGTGAACACCGAGGACGTGCTCGCCGTGCTCGGGGTCGCCGACGCCGACCTGATCCTCGCCGCCGCGGATGCGATCGCGGCCGGCGACGGCCGCGCCGCGCTCGAGGTCAGCGAGCGGCTCGCGAGCTCGGGCCGCGACGTGACCCAGTTCGCCCGCGACCTGCTCGGCCACCTGCGGCAGCTGATCGTGATCCGCACCGTCGGTCACCCGCCCGATTCATTCGGCGTCACCGCCGCCGAACCGGAACGCCTCCGCGCCCAAGCGGACTCGTTCTCCGACCTCACCCTCGCCCGCTCGGTCGACGCCCTCTCCAAATCCCTCGCCGACATCCGCGAGGGCGACGAGCCGCGAATGACCGTCGAGCTGGCCCTCCTTCGCTGCGCCCGCCCCCAACTCGACCCGGGCCGCGAGGCCCTCGCCGACCGCTTGGAGCGCGTCGAGGCGGCGCTGGCCGGGGGGAACGGGGCGGGGTCCGGCATTGCCGGGTCGAATCCGGCTCCCGGAGGAGCGGCGGATGCTGGCGATGGGGGCGCTGGGCGGGAGCCTCCGACATTCTCCCCGACAACGCCGGACCCCGCCCCGCCCGCGGCCGCCGAGCAGAAGAACGAGGAAGAGGAGGAAGAGGGGCCCGCCGCGCAGGCGACCGCGGTCGAGGAGACGGTTGACCTGGAGCGGCTGGTCGAGCTCTGGCCGGCGGTGATCGAGCAGGTGCGCGAATCGGGTTCGGGCCTGCTCTCGCAGATCCTCACCGCCGCGCGGCCGGTTGCGGTCAACGTCGAGGAGGCCGTGCTCGAGATCGGCTTCCCGGCCTCGGCGGCATTCAACAAGCGCAAGGCCGAGGCGACCGACGCCCGCGATCGCTTCGCCGAGGCGGTCAAGGCGATCGTCGGCGAGCGCCTGCGCCCCGTCTACGTCCTGCTCGACTCCGACGATGCCGAGGCGCCGCCGGACTCGGAGCTGAGCGAGGACGAGCTGGTCGAGCTGATGCGGACCGAGTTCGATGCAGAGGAAGACCCGCCCGAGCCGGAGTCCGGCGGGGCGGAAGAGCGAGTCAAGGAGGCGGAAGGATGACCCGGTTGCCGCAGGGGGCAGGTGGATTCGACCTGAACTCGATGATGAAGCAGGTCCAGCAGATGCAGGCCGAGATGACGGAGGCCCAGGAGAAGCTCAAGGACGAGGTCGTCGAGGCGAGCGCGGGCGGCGGCATGGTGAAGGCGAAGATCAGCGGTGACCTGCGTCTGCTCGAGCTCACGATCGACCCCGAGGCGATCGACCCCGAGGACCCCGAGCTGCTTCAGGACATGGTCCTGGCGGCGGTCAACGAGGCGATCCGCGCCGCGCAGGAGCTTGCGGCGAGCAAGATGGGCGGCGTCGCCGGGCTCGGCGGCGGCGGCCTTGGCGGGCTCGGCCTGCCCGGCGTCTAGACCGATCGATGTATCCCCAGCCGATCAACCGGCTCGTCTCCGAGCTGGCAAAGCTGCCGGGGATCGGCCAGCGCACCGCGCAGCGGCTCGCCTTCCACATCCTCCGCTCAGACGACGCCGACGCCGGCGCGCTCGCCGAGGCGATCCGCGAGGTGAAGGAGAAGGTCGGCCTCTGCGAGGTCTGCTTCAACCTCTCCGAGGGCCCACGCTGCGAGATCTGCGAGGACAACCGCCGCGACCGCTCCTTGATCTGTGTCGTCGAGCAGCCCGCCGACGTGATCCCGATCGAGCGCACGCACGAGTACCGGGGCCTCTACCACGTCCTCGGTGGCGCCCTCTCGCCGATCGACGGCGTCGACCCGGAGGATCTGAAGATCGCCGAGCTGGTCGCACGGGTCGAGGACGATCAGGTCAGCGAGGTGATCCTGGCGACCAACCCGACCACGACCGGGGAGGCGACCGCCCATCACGTCGCCGAGCTGCTGCGCGAGAGCGTCTCGATCACGCGCCTCGCCTCCGGGCTCCCGGTGGGCGCCGACCTCGAGCACGCGGACGAGGTCACCCTCGGACGCGCCCTGGCCGGTCGCCACTCGGTCGGCTGAACGGTCAGTAGCTGTAGCCGCTCCCGGAGCTGGTGGTGGTGGTCGAGGTGGTACCGGTGCCGGCGCTGCCGCCGACCGTGACCGCGTGCCAGGTGAAGCTCTGGCCGCCGAAGGAGTCCGAGACCCCGTCACCGGTGACCTGATCCGGTCCGCCGTCCTCGGCGAAGGTGTACAACGGCGCCCCGTCGAGCGTCACCTGCTCGGAGCCATCCGGGCGCTTGACCGTCGCCACCGTGCCCGAGACCTCGGACGCCGCGGTCGGCTTGGCGCCGCCGCTCACCGTCAGCGGCTTCCAGATCGCCTCGCAGGACCCGGTGCAGTGGATCGCGCCGTTCGCCTCCTGGTCGGGCGAGTAGAGCGCCATTCCGTTCGCGTCGACCAGCACCGTGCCGACGCCGCTCACCGTCGCCACCGAGACCGTCTCGCCGCCGGACGGGGAGGCGGCGCTCGCGGTGGTGCTCGAGCCGCCGTTGTCGGACCCGCAGGCGGAGAGCCCGAGCACCGCCGCGACGCCAATGGATGTGAGGATCGTTGGTCCTCTGCCAAATCTGTTCATGTCCTGTATTACGGGCGGGGCGGGCGCCGAGATTCGCGCCTGCCTAAGGCTTCGCTAAGGATTCGCGTGCCGCTATGCCTCGCTGAGCCCGATCCGCTCGTGCAGGCGCCGAAGCGGCGCCGGCGCCCACCAGTTCCAGTGGCCCAGCAGTCGCATCAGAGCCGGGACCAGCAGCGCGCGGATGATCGTCGCGTCGATCAGCACCGCGATCGCCGTGCCCAGGCCGACCTCCTTGATGAAGACGATCTGCGAGGTGACGAAGGCCCCGATCGCGATCGAGAACAGCAGCGCCGCGGCGGTGACGATGCGGCCGGTGCGTTCGAGCCCGACGGCGACCGACTCGCGGTCGTCATAGCCCCCGTCGCGGGCCTCCTTGATCCGGGCCAGGAGGAAGACCCCGTAGTCGGTCGAGAGCCCGAAGGCGACCGCGAACAGGAGCAGCGGCTGGGTAGATTCGAGCCCACCCTGGCTCTCGTAGCCGAGCAGGCTCTCGAAGCGCCCGTCCTGGAAGATCAGCACCAGGATGCCGAAGGTGGCGCTGAGCCCGAGCGCGTTCATCAGCAATTGCTTCAGCGGCAGGACCACCGACCCCGTCATCAAGAAGAGGACGACGAAGGTGACGACGATGACGATCGCCAGCACCAGCGGCAGGTGATCGGCGAGGCTGCTCTGCAGGTCGAGGTAGTGGGCGGTGAATCCGGTCACGGCGACGCCGCCCGGCAGCTCGCGCAGACGCCGCACCAGATCCTGGCTGCGTTCGGTCAGCGGCGGGCTCGACGAGATCGCCTCGATCGCGTAGGTGGAGCCGGAGAGCTCGCGGGGCGGGTTGACCGCCTGCACGCCCGGCTGCCGGCTGACCTCGGCGGCGAGCCGCCGCGCCTCGGCATGGCCGGCGCCGCTGAGCTCGAGCACGATCGGCTGGTCGTGGAAGGGCGGGAACTCGGCTCGCAGGGTGTCGTCGACCTGCCGCGCGCTCGCCGACTCCGGCAGCACCTGGGCATCGACCGAGGTGAAGTGGATCGACCAGAAGGGGATCCCCAGGGCGACCAGCAGCGCGGCGCTGGCAACCGCGATCCGGACGGGGAACCGCATCACCAGCTGCGAGAGCCGGTACCAGAAGCCCTCGTGCGCCGGGCGTGAATCCCGCTCGGCCCGGCGGTGCAGGAAGGCTGGGGCGAGCGAGTTGACCCGCTCCCCGAGCAGGGTGAGGACCGCCGGCAGGACGACGAGCGCGATCGCGGCGGCGATCAGCGCCACCAGCGCGCCTCCGATCCCCATCGAATAAAGGAACCGCTGCGGGAAGACGAGCAACGAGGCGAGCGCGCCGGCGACCGTCAGCGAGCTGAACAGGACCGTGCGCCCGGCGGTCGCCATCGTCCGTCGCATCGCCTCGAGCCCGGGCCCGGTGCGGGCGATCTCCTCGCGGTAGCGCGAGACGATGAAGAGGCTGTAGTCGATCGCCAGCCCGAGCCCGAGGCCGGTGACCAGGTTGAGGGCGAAGATCGAGATCGAGCCCAGCTCGCTGGCCACGCGCAGCATCACCAGGGTGCCGACGATCGCCAGCCCTCCGACCAGGAGCGGAAGCAGCGCCGCGACGAGGCTGCGGAAGAACAGCAGCGAGAGCAGGAAGAGGATCGGGAAGGCGAGCAGCTCGGCCCGCCGCAGGTCGCTCTCGACCTGCTCGTTGACCTGCTTCTGGGCCAGCGCCGAGCCGCCCACCGTTACCCCGGGCTCGCCCTCGAGCGAGGTCGCGATCCGCTCGGCCGCCTCCTGGGTGGCGTCGTCGTCGGTCGGCTTCAGCGCCACCGCGAGGTAGGTGGCACCGCCGTCGCGGGCAACGAAGGCCGCCGATCGGGTGTCGGCGTAGCCGCTGACCGAGGCGACGTCGCGGTCGCCGGCGACCTCCCGGCTGATCGCGGCCACGCGGTCGGCGCCTGTCCGCGTCGTCGGGTCGACCCCCTCGACCAGGATGACGACCGCGGTGTCGCGGTAGCCGGCCTGCTCGAGCCGCTCGTCGACCTGGATGCTCTCGGTGGCCGGATCGTCGGCGCCGTAGGGGTCGAGCCGGTCGGCGACCCCGGCGCCGAGCACGCCGGCGAGCGCGAACAGCACCGCGGCGACGATCACGACCCGCTTACCGCGGCGGTCGGCGAGCTCTGCGAGGCGCTCGATCATCGCTTCGCCGTGGCCTCGCGGTCGCACCACTCGGCGACGAAGTCGTTGAAGGCGATCCCGAAGCGCAGCGTCGTCTCCGGGGCTCCCGCCGTGTCGCCGGCGGCCTTCGAGGCCTCGATCGCCCGCAGCTCGCCCGCCACCGCCCGGTGATGATCTCGTTTTGCCTCCAGCGCCGCCCGGGTCGCGTCGGGGCCGCCGGCGCCGGAGAAGAAGACCTTGAGCAGGCTCTCGTCGCGCATCTCCTGGACCTCCGCCGGGGCGGCCAGCCAGCGCTCGAGCTGCGCGCGCCCGGCGGGGGTGAGGCTGAACTCGATCCGTTTGCGCTGGTTGCTCGGGTCCGGCTTGCCCTCGATCAGCCCCGCCTCGGAGAGCCGGCGCAGCTCGGGATAGATCTGGCCGTAGCTGGCGGCCCAGAAGAAGCGGGTCGAATCGTCGACGAAGCGCTTGATCTCATAGCCGCACATCGGCTCGAGCCCGAGCATTCCGAGGATCACGTAGGAGGTCGGGTTCAGATCCATCTATCCGCGAGATATATCAGGCAGATAGGTGGTGGGACTGTGATTGCGCTCACACGCCGAGCAGGCCGCGCGAGCGCTTCAGCTCGAGCACGCGGCCGGCGGCCTGCTCGAGGCGCTCCTGGGGGAGCTCGCCGTCGGCGACCGCCTTCAGGATCGCCGCCTGCACCCCGATCTGGTCCTCGGGCGCGTCGATACGCACCAGGTCGGCTCCGGCGACGAGCGCGGCGACGGCCGCCTTCGGCACCGAGTTGCCGGAGCGAACCGCGCCGGCGCCGAGGTCGTCGGTGATCGCCACCCCGTCGTAGCCGAGCTGGTCGCGGAGCAGCCCGGTGGCCACCGGCTGCGAGAGCGCCGCCGGCGTCACCGGGTCGTAGGCGACGTAGAAGGCGAGCGAGAGGACGACGGCAGGCATCCGCTCGGCGAAGGCGGCCGCGAACGGCGCCAGATCCCGCGACTCGAGCGTCGCCGCATCGAGGCCGACCGTCGCCGGCCCGCTGTCCGTGTCCTCGGAGGCGGCCCCGAGCCCGGGGAAGTGGAGCGCCGCGCACGCCAGCCCGGCCTGATTGCAGCCCCGGATCGCCGCCGCGGTCAGCTCGGCGGTCGAGGCGGCGTCGTCGGAGAAGGCCCGGTCGGCGATCGGGCTGTCGAGCGTGGCGACGTCCGCGATCGGGAACAGGTTGAGATCGAAGCCGGCGCTGCGCAACGCCTCGGCGCTCTGGCGGGCCCAATTCTCGGCGGCTTCGGCCGACCCGGCATCGCCGATCTCGAGCTCCGTCTGCGCGGGCGGCAGATCGGCGAAGGCCCGGTACTTGCCGCCCTCCTGGGAGGCGACCAGCAGCGGCGGGATCCGATCGTCCTCGCGCCCGGCGGCCCGGATTGCCCCGACGAGGGCGGTGCCGGTCGCGGAGTCGACCCAGTTCGGCGCCCCGACGAGGACGCCGCCGAGCTGCCGCGCTCGCACCTGATCGAGGAACTCCGCGGAGCCGTCGGCGCCCTCGAAGCCGAGCAGCAGGACCTGATCCGCGAGCTCGGCCGGAGTCATCGCGTCGATCGCCGCCGAGGTCTCCGCGGAGAGGGCGGCGGGCGCGTTCTGCGTCGCCGGCTGCTGATCGTCACCGCGCAGGAACAGGAACCATGCGACCACGATCACGGCCGCGGCGATCGCGACTGCGACCGCTCGACGACGTGCAACCGCCAGCCTCGAAGGCCCCCTCGAATCCGCCATCCTTGCCGCGATCGTATTCTCAGCTGACGATGACTGAGATCGTGGTGATGAAGTTCGGCGGCACGTCGGTCGCCGAGCCCGAGGACATCAAGCGCGCGGCGCGCCGGATCGTCGCCGCGCGCGAGCTCGGAAAGCAGGTCGTCGCGGTGCTCTCCGCACGTGGCAAGACCACCGACGAGCTCGTCGCCGCCGCCTACGAGATCTCCGCCCGCCCGCTCGAGCGGGAGATGGACATGCTGCTCTCCACCGGGGAGCGGATCTCGTGCGCGCTCTGCGCGATGGCGATCCACGACATGAACCACTCGGCGATCTCGCTCACCGGCTCGCAGGCGGGGATCGTCACCGACTCGTCGCACACCAAGGCGCGGATCATCGACGTGCGCGCCGACCGCATCCGTGCCGCGCTCGCCGAGGACAAGATCGTCCTCGTCGCCGGCTTCCAGGGCGTCTCCGGCGACAGCAAGGATGTGACCACGCTCGGCCGCGGCGGATCGGACACCACCGCGGTCGCGATCGCGGCGGCGCT
The DNA here is from genome assembly GCA_036561205.1 of Solirubrobacterales bacterium. Classification (GTDB taxonomy): domain Bacteria; phylum Actinomycetota; class Thermoleophilia; order Solirubrobacterales; family 70-9; genus WHSW01. The sequence continues at coordinate 8,302 of DATBPT010000040.1, read as the reverse complement.
GGGGGCCGACGTGTGCGAGATCTACACCGACGTCGACGGCGTCTTCAGCGCCGACCCGCGAATCGTCCCGGGCGCGCGCAAGCTCGCCCAGGTCTCGTTCGACGAGATGCTCGAGATGTCGTCTTCGGGCGCCGGCGTGCTGCAGCTGCGCGCGGTCGAGTACGGGCGCAACCACGGCGTCGGCATCCATTGCCGCAGTTCGTTTACCGACGCCCCCGGTACTCTCGTGCTCGCCGAGGACGCGACGATGGAGCAAGCGATGGTCACAGCCGTCACCCACGCCTACGAGGCGCGCGTGACCCTGACCGGGCTCTCGGACGAGCCCGGGGTCGCCGGGCGCGTATTCAGCGCCCTCGCCGACGCCAACGTCAACGTCGACATGATCATCCAGAACGAGCCCGTCGCCGACGACCAGAAGGCCGACCTCTCGTTCACGGTCGCCCGCGACGATCTGAGCGCGGCCACCGAGGTGCTCGAGCCGCTCGAGGTCGGCGGGATCGAGACCGACCCCGACGTCGGCAAGGTCTCGATCGTCGGCGCCGGCATGCGCAGCCACCCCGGGGTGGCCGCGAAGGTCTTTCGCACACTCGGCGACAGCGACATCAACATCGAGATGATCTCCACCTCGCCGATCAAGATCTCGTGCGTGATCAAGGCCGATCGCGTCCCCGTCGCGGTGCGCGCGATCCACGAGGCCTTCGACCTCGGCGCCGAGGCCGTGCGCGAGGAGGACCCGTCGGGCGAGCACCGCCCGCGGGTGACGAGCTAGCGGCGGACCACCCGGTAGCGCAGGTCGACGATCTGCTCACCGTGCGTGAGGCCGATCCGTTCGAGATCGATTCGGTCCATCCCGTCGCCGTAGAGGCGCTTGCCATCGCCGAGCAGGACTGGCGCGACGTGCACGATCAGCTCGTCGAGCAGGCCGTGGTCGATCGCCTGGGTCGCGAGCGAGGGACCGAACAGACCGACGGCCCGACCGCCGGCCGCCTCGGCGGCCGTCGCGACCGCCTGCTCGAACCCGCCGGACAGAAACCCGACGGCGGGGTCGTCGGGTGCGTCGTCGGGATGGCTCGTGAGCACGAACACCGGGCCCTTCCAGCGACCGCCGTAGATGCCGCCGGTGTCCTCGTGGAGCTCGGCGGAGACCTCGTAGAGGTGCCGGCCCATGATGATCGCGCCGGTCGCCGCCTCGGTCTCCCGTGCGATCCCGCCGGCCGGGCCGTGGCCGATGACCCACTCGACTTCGTCGTTGGGTCCGGCGATGTATCCGTCCAGGGACATCGTCGTGTGCCAGATCACCTTCGCCATCGAAGCCTCCGTAGGTCGGTTTTGCGCCCTTCGCCATACTGACCGTCGATGAACGACCGTGGTTACAGAGTCGGCGTCGTCGGCGCCACCGGCGCTGTCGGCGCAACCCTGCTCGAGGTGCTCGCCGAGCGCCGCTTCCCCGCCTCCGAGGTGGTCGCGTTCGCGTCCGAGCGCTCGGCCGGCAAGCCGGTCCCGTTCGCGGGGCGCGAGCTCGAATGCCGCCCGCTCAGCGAGGAGACGATCCAGGGACTCGACCTGGTGCTCTCCTCGGCCGGGGGCGCGGTCAGCGCCGAGTGGGCGCCGCGGCTGGTCGAGGCCGGCGCCGTGGTGGTAGACAACACCAGCTTCTGGCGCATGCACCCGGAGGTGCCGCTGGTCGTCGCCGAGATCAACCCGGACGCGGTCGAGGGACACTCCGGGCTGATCGCCAACCCGAACTGCTCGACCATGCAGCTGATGATCGCCCTCGGCCCGATCGAGCGCCACGTCGGGATCGAGCGGATCGTGATCTCCACCTACCAGTCGGTCTCCGGGACCGGCCAGCGGGCGATCGACGAGCTCGAGGCGCAGGCGCACGCGCTCCTGCACCGGCAGGAGCCGCCGCCGCCCGAGGTCTACCCGCACCCGATCGCCTTCAACGTGCTGCCTCAGGTCGAGAGCTTCAAGGACGGCGACGACTACACGACCGAGGAGCGCAAGCTGATGGCCGAGACGCGGAAGATCCTCGGGCTCGACGAGAAGCTCGGGATCTCGGCCACCTGCGCCCGGGTGCCGGTGTTCATCGGCCACTCGCAGTCGGTCAACGTCGAGACCCGTGACCCGCTTTCGCCCGAGGAGTGCCGCGAGCTGCTCTCAGCGGCCCCCGGGGCGCTGGTCGTCGACGCCCCCGCGGACGCCGTCTACCCGATGGCGACCGACGTCGCCGGGCGCGACGAGGTCCTAGTCGGGCGGATCCGCCGCGATCCCTCGCACCCGCGCTGCCTCAACCTCTGGATCGTCGGCGACAACCTGCGCAAGGGTGCCGCCACCAATGCCGTGCAGGTGGCCGAGGTGCTGCACCAGCGCGACCTCATCCGCGTCCCGGCCGGCGCCGCAGCGCTAGCCGTCTAACCCTTGCCCGGCGCGGTCGCCTCCGCGGCGCTGATCGTCGCCGGCTCGCTGGCCGTCGGCCAGGCGGTGCTGACGGTCTGCGGGCGGCGGCAGTGGTCGTGGCTCGCGGGCCCGGTGGGCCTGGCCGTGGCGCTCGTGCTGAGCGGGATCGTGGCCGGGCTGGGTGGGGGAGGGGTTGAGATTGCGATCGCGCTCGGAGTGCTGATCGCGGGCGGGGCCGCGATCAGCGTTCGCAGCCTGGCGGGGGACGCGCGACCGGTCCCGTGGCCCGCGCTCGGGGCGGCCGTGCTCGCCGCGCTCGTCGCCTCGATCCCGTTCATCGCCTCGGGCCACCTCGGGATTCTCGGCGTCGGCCTGGTCAACGACGACATGGCCTCGCACCTGCTGCTCGCCGACTGGATCGACGAGCGCTTCCGGCCCGAGCCGGTGCTCGTCGACCAGGGCTACCCGCTCGGGCCGCACGCGCTCGTCGCCGGTGTCTCGACCGTGCTCCACGCGAGCTCGATCAACGTCTTCGCCGGGCTCACGCTGGCGATCCCGGCGCTCACCGCGCTGGTCGCCTTCTCGGCCCTCGACGGCCTGCGACGGTGGCAGCGGGTGCTTGCGGCGGCCCTTGTCGCGCTGCCCTACCTCGGCGCCGCCTACCTCGCTCAGGAGGCCTTCAAGGAGCCGATCATGGCCCTGTTCGTGCTCGCCTTCGCGCTGCTGCTGGCGAAGGCGAAGGACTGGCGCGACGCGGTGCCGCTGGGGGTGCTGGCGGCGGGGGTGACGTACGTGTACTCGTTCCCGGGCCTCGCCTGGCTGGGTGGGGTGGCGGCGGTCTGGGGCGTGATCGAGCTCGTCCGCCGCCGTCGCGCGGAACGAAACACCGGTACAGCCGACGGTTCGTTCCGGGCGCCGCTGATCGCGGCCGGGGTGGGGGTGCTGACGCTGGTCGTGTTGATGGCGCCGGAGCTGGGGAGGCTGGCGGACTTCGTCGACTTCCGGGCGCTGCACCCGGACCGCGCCAACGACGGCGGGCTCGGCAACCTGCCCGGACAGCTGTCGCCGCTCGAGGCGCTCGGGATCTGGCCGACGAGCGAGTTCCGGCTCTCGGCCGCGGCCTCGAGCGTCCCCGCGGTGCTCTTCTACGCCGGCGGCCTCTTCGCCCTCGTCGCCCTGGCGCTGGCGCTGCCGCGCTGGATCCGCAAGCACGGTGCCGCGATCCCCGCCGCCCTGCTCGCGGCGGCCGTCCTCTACCTCCTCGCCCGAGGCCTGGGAACCGTCTACACCTCCGCCAAGGCCCTCTCGATCATCGCCCCCCTGATCGCCCTCGTCACTCTGGGCGGCCTGCTTCCAAGCGACAAGCGGCCGCTGCGCGTCCTCGGCGTCCTCTTCGGCGTCGCCGCGGCCGCCTCCAGCTTCCTGATCCTGCGCCAGGCGCCGGTGGCGCCCACCGACCACGCGGACGAGCTCGCTCAGATCCGGCCGCTGGTCGAGGGTGAGAAGCTGCTCTTCCTCGGCCGCGACAACTTCGTCCTCTACGAGCTCCGGGGCTCGAAGCCCTACACCCACGTGCGCAACTTCTACGACCCCTACTTCGTCAAGCCCAACTTCGAGCTCGCCGACGTCGGCTCGAAATTCGACTTCGACTCGGTGACCGCGGCGACGCTGGCGGGGTTCCCCTACGTGCTCACCACCCGGGCCCGCTACGCCAGCGGCCCGCCACTCGGCTATCAGGTGGTCAAGCGGACCGGCTCCTATGAGCTCTGGGAGAAGCGCCGGTCGCCGCTCGGGCGCCGGCCGGCCGAGACCGGCCCGGCCCCGGGGCGCGTCGGCGGCTGTCCCGGCGAGCGCCCGCGGGCCGCCTCCTCGTTCGCGGCGCCGCCGATCGTCGCCGACGCCGCGGCCTGGTCGCGGACCACGATCGAGAGCGGCGAGTCGGCGACGACGGAGCTGCGGCTGACCGCCGGGATCTGGGACCTGTCGCTGCAGTACGACGCCACCAGGCCGGTGACCCTGGTCGACGACGCCGAGCGCCTCGACGTCACCGTCCCCGGCAACCTCGACTACCGCGGCTCCGCCCCGTTCTGGCCGGCGGGGACGATCGAGGTCGCCGGCGGGGCCCCGGTGCGGGTTACGGCCACGGTCGAGCGCCCGCCGCTCGCCGGCCGCCTGCTCGGCGCCCACTCGGTCGCCCACCTCGGGTCGCTGGCGGCGACCAGAGCCGAGCCGGCGCGAAGCGGCTGCCACGGTTACGCCGACTGGTTCAGCCGCTGATGGACCTCTCCTTCGGCGAGGCGCTGCTGATCTTCGGTTCGCTGCTGGCGCTGACGGCGGCGCTCTCGGGGCTGATCCGCGGCACCGTGCTCTCGGCCTCGGTGCTCTCGATCACGCTCGGGATCGTGCTCGCCGAGCTCGACGTGGTCTCGGTCGACTTCGGCGACACCGGCATCGTCGAGCTGATCGAGCTGGCGCTGATCCTGACCCTGGTCTCCGACGGCCTGCTCGTCGATCGCGAGTTGCTCGGCCGCCATTGGGGCCCGCCGGCGCGGGCGCTGGTGTTCGCGATGCCGATCACCCTGCTCCTGCTGGCGCTCGGGGCGAAGCTGCTCTTCGGCGACCTCACCTGGGCCGAGTCGTTCCTGCTCGGGGCGGTGCTCTGCGCCACCGACCCGGTGGTCACCTCGGCGGTCGTTACCTCGAAGGCTGTGCCCGCGTCGATCCGGCATACGCTCAACCTCGAATCGGGACTCAACGACGGCCTGGCGCTGCCCTTCGTGCTCTTCTTCCTCGTCCTCGCCTCACCGGGCGGAGACGCCGGCCGCGAGGCTGCCCAGCTCGTCGGCGAGGCCGCCTTCGGCGCTGTGGTCGGCGTCGCCCTCGGGCTGCTCGGCGGTTGGCTGCATCGCGTCGTTCCCGGCGGCGTCACGGCGCGCTACGAGGGCATCTACGCGATCGGCTTCGGGCTCGCGGCCTTCGGGCTCGCGGACGTCACCTTTGGCAACGGGCTGATCGCCGCCTTCGTTCTCGGGATCACGCTCGGGATCTCCGAGCACGAGATCACGGAGCGCTTCGTGATCTTCTCTGAGAACGTGAGCGCGATCTTCCAGGTGCTCACCTTCTTCATCTTCGGCGCCCTGATCGTCGCCACGGGCTACGACGGCCCGATCCCGGCCCTGCTCCTGTTCATCGCCTTTGCCCTCGCCGTCGCCCGGCCGGTCGCGGTCGAGCTCTCGCTCGCGGGCACCAGGATGCCGCGGCCGCACAAGGCGTTCATCGCCTGGTTCGGACCCAAGGGCGTCGCCTCGATGCTGTTCGCGCTCCTGGTCCTCGACGCGACGGTGGCCCACGGCACGCTCGTCTTCGACATCGCCTCCTTCGTGATCCTCGCCTCGATCATCGCCCACGGGCTCACCGACACGGTCGGCGCCCGCTGGATCGCCCGCCGGATGGGGGCCGAGGATGAGCCGCCTGGGGACGTTCCGGGGAGCCTGCTCTGATGAGCGAGCGGGTCGACCCGGCGCGGATTGAGGTCGGCGACACCCGCCCGGACGAGACCGAGGAAGCGATCGCAGTCGCCGCGCGGGCGATGTGCACAAGCCCGATGGCCTTCGCCGTGCTCGGCCCCGATCAGGCCCGGCGCTATCGCCATACCCATCGCTTCTTCTCCCGCCTCTACCTGCTCGCGGCGCACCAGCGGCCGCTCGTCGCCCGCCTCGACGGACGCGTCATCGCCTCGACCAACGACCTCGTCCTCGGCGCCTGCAGGGCGCGGCCGGTGGACATCCTGCGGTCGCTGCCGGCGCTCGCGATCACCGGCCCGCGGTCGGCGATTCGCACGGCGCGCTGGTTCAACGACTGGGAGCACCGTGACCCCGACCGCCCGCACGCCCACTTTGGCCCCTTCGGGGTCGAGCCGGCGCTGCAGGGCAAGGGGATCGGGACCCTGGTCCTGCGCGAGTACACGCGCCGCCTCGACGAGGCGGGCGAGCACTCCTACCTGGAGACCGAGAAACCCGAGAACGTGGCGCTCTACTCGCGCTTCGGCTTCGAGGTGATCGAGGAGGACGAGGTGCTCGGCGTGCCCAACTGGTTCATGTGGCGCGAGGCCGGGGCCGGCGGTCCGGCGCTGCGCGGTTGATTCGGGCCCGCGCAGCGGTTAGGTTCGGCGTGTCCGGCCACGACGGCACGGACATCGAAGGAGGTGGACGTGAGAACTCTGCACCTGCCCGCGGTCGGCGTGCTGGTCGTCGCCGTATTCCTCGGCGCCGGCGCGATCGGCGCCAGCGCCAAGAGCGACTCGGCCAAGTCGAAGGTGAAGATCACCGAGGGCAGCCCAACCCTGTTCAAGGGCAAGGTGACCTCGAAGGAGTCGAAGTGCGAGAAGAGCCGCAAGGTGAGTCTGTACTACAGCTACGGCGGGCCCTACAAGCGCGGTGACGTGCTCGGCACGGTGAAGACCGATGCCCACGGCAGCTGGCAGATGAAGGGCGAGTTCACCGCCGGCCTCTACTACGCGACGGTGAAGGAGAAGAAGGTCGGCAGCCTCCTCTGCCGCGCTGACGACAGCCCCGAGGACCAGTACTGAGGGCGGCTAGCCCTCGGCGAGCCGCTCGACGACCCGGCGCGCGGTCTCCGGGTCGACGTCGGTGAACTTGAGATAGAGGCTGACCGCATCGTCGATGTGGCCGAGCAGCGCGGCCTGCTCGACCTCGGGCGGCGGCTGCGGCGCGTCGGGTGGGATCGCCTCGTTCACGGGCGCGAAGACTAGCCATCAGCGCCGCGGTCCGGCGAGCTCGGCCGCCGTCATCGTCCGCGACCGCCGGTAGCAGAGGACGCCGGCGACGTGGGGCACGATCGCGAGGTTGTCGAGCGTCCGCTCCCAGTGCACGTCGACGAGCGTGACGTCGGAGCGAACCGCGAACGCCAGGTGGGTCCCGGCGCCCTCGGCCAGCCGCTCGTTGAGCCTTGCCGAGAACACGTACCGATCCATCCAGGGGTACAGAGCCTCCGGGCCGCCGGCGGTCAGCGGGATCATCGTCAGCCGGCGGCCGTCGCCTTCTGCCGGCCGGAGGAAGTCCCCGACGGCCGGCCGGTAGACGACCTCGGGGGCGTCCGCGTAGTCCGGGAGCGTCCCGGTTACGCGCTCGCCGGGGGCCACGCCCAGCGCCGGGCCCGTTCGCGGCTCGACCGTGACGTCGGCGGTGACGCCGCTGCGGTCGAGGAGCTCGATCGCGTGCTCGTTGGTGAACCGATCGCCGCCGCGGGCGCTCGCCGGGGGCTCGCCGAAGGCCTGCCGGTAGGCCTCGAGCGCGGTCGCGAAGCAATGCTCGACCCAGGCCGCGTCGGCGTGATCGACGATCCAGTCGCCGTCGTCCTCGCGGCGCCAGGCGTGCGCGTGGATCCCGATCTCGTCGCCCGCCGCTCGCAGCCGCTCGAGCTCGTCGGCGTAGTGCTCGAACGCCCAGCCCGGGTCGCCGTGGACCTCGGCGATCTGCGGATCGGCGCGGACGAACCAGCTGATCACGGTTGGCCCCTCGGCGATCGCGGCGATCCGGTCGCGGAGCTCGCCGACCCGCTCGAGCAAGAGCTCGAAGCCGCTCCAGGAGGGACTGGAGGGATCGACCGCCCGCTCGTCGGGCTCGACGTCGACGCAAACGACCAGGGGCAAGGGTGAGCGAAGCCGGCGCTGGAGGCGCCGGGGGAGCGTCAGGCCGGGACCCCGGCCAGCCGCTCTCCGACCCACTCGGTCGAGGCGATGTGGCGGTTCATGCCCAGCTGCTTGGGCTCGAAGCCGAGCGCCAGGCCGACCAGCTGCGGCAGGTGCAGGACGGCGAGGCCGAGATCGCGGTTGACGACCTTGGCCGCCTCCGGCTGCTGCATGTCGAGGTTCAGGTGGCAG
>DATBPT010000039.1:0-17375 GCA_036561205.1 Solirubrobacterales bacterium | reverse complement strand
AACGAGGCCCCGCCGGCGATCATCTCGATCTTCCTCGGCGGCGAGCTCGACAAGGTGTTCGAGACGCTCGAGGCCGGGGCCGGCGACCCGAACACGCCCGGCTCGTTCCTGGAGCTCGGTGCGTCGGTGCTACCGAGGCTGCCGATGCACGGCGGCGACCGCAACCGGACCTCGCCGTTCGCCTTCACCGGCAACAAGTTCGAGTTTCGCGCGGTCGGATCGAGCGCCTCGCTCGCGTTCCCGAACACCGTCCTCAACACGATCGTCGCCGAGGCGATCGACGACCTCGCCGACCAGGTCGAGGCGAAGGTCAAGGGCGGCACGGACCTCAACGCCGCGATCACCGAGGTGGTCAAGGACTCCTACTCGGCCAACAAGGCGATCATCTTCGGCGGCGACAACTACGACGAGGCCTGGCACGCCGAGGCCGAGAGGCGCGGGCTGAAGAACCTGCGGACGACGCCCGACGCGCTCCCCGAGGTGCTCACCGAGCCCACGGTCGAGGCGTTCGGCAAGTACGAGGTGCTCTCGGAGCGCGAGCTCGAGTCTCGCTACGAGGTCTGGCTCGAGCAGTACATCACCAACGCCAACATCGAGGCCGAGACCGCGGCGGCGATCGCGAAGACGATGATCCTGCCGGCGGCGCTGCGCCACCTGGCGCTGATCGGCGACGCCAGCGTCGGCGAGCTCGCCACCGACGTCAAGGCGCTCGTGGTCGAACTGGGGACGGAGATCCGCAAGCTCGAGCAGGCCAACGTCTACCCGGACGGGGTCGAGGGCCTGGAGCTGGCGGAGTACGCCCGCGACCACCAGATCGCGGCGATGGGCACGGTGCGCGAGGTGGCCGACAAGCTCGAGGGAGTCGTCGCCGACGACCTCTGGCCGCTGCCGAAGTACTCCGAGATCCTCTTCGTGCGTTAGCTAGAGCTCGGCGATTTCGTCGCCGGTGGCGATCGTGCCGCCGGCGATCACGTCCGCGCGCAGGCCGCCGCGGTGGACGAGGCCGCGCAGGACCCCGTCGCGGGTCAGTCCCTGGAGGTGGCTGCAGGGCTCGCAGAGCTCGACCCCGACGCATTCGACCCCGCCGACGGCAAAGCGCTTGCCGACCAGCTCGTTGAGCCGGATGCCGCGGGTGAGCACGTTGCGCCGCGACTCCTCGTGCGTGAGGCCGATGCCGGTCTCCGCCGTGAACGCCTCCAGCGCCTCGGCCTCGATCAGGGTCAGGTCCTCGCCCTCGCCCTGCGGGTCGCGCGGGCGCTCGGCGAAGTAGCGGTCGCCGCGGGGGCCCTGGGCGGCCAGCACCTCAACCGTCTCGACGCGTTCGGGCAGCGCGGACTCGACCGGCGAGATCGCGATCTGCTCGACGACGCCCGCCACGCTGGACGTGGGGCTACTTGGCCTCGGCCTCGAGGCGCTTGCGCGCCTTGAGCACAGCCGGGACGGAGCAGCGGACGACCTTGGCGATCTCGCCGTTGGGACGGTCGGGATCGCGGTCGATCTCGAACTCGATCAGCGCCGTGGTGCGGATCTTGGCCCGCTCCTCGAGCGTCGCCGTGTCCGGGGCGGCCGCGTCGGCCTCCTCGGTCGCCAGCGCACGCCGGCAGGAGAGGCAGTAGGTCTTGTCGCCGCGCTTCATCCAGCCGGCGGGCGGTCCACGGCGCTCGTGGCCCGGCATCCAGCGGCTGATCACGCCGCAGCGCGCGCAGTGGAACTCGGTCGTGGTGCCACGACTGCGAGAGGGCTTCTTGATGGCGCGATGAGTGCCGGTATCGGCGACAGAAGACATCTGTACTCCTTGTGAGTGATGGAAGATCCGAGGACCCCGACAGCACTCACTGGCGCACGACGGAACGAACTCGGGGGCCGTGTCTGGACGACCCGGGACAAACCAGGATATCAAGTCGGCCACTTCGTAACAAGTGTTACGCGATTTGGGCGTCGGCTAGAACCAGTCGGGACGGCTGGTGCGGTGCCAGCGCTGGCCCTCGCGGCCGAGCCGGGTGCGAACCATGGCCATCGCCAGGTCGACGTTTACGGGGTTGCCCGAGTGCGGCCGGCGGGCGAGCCTGGCGGTCCCGCGAGCGTCGCCGATCGTGATCGCGTCGATACTCGAGCAGCGGATCGGGATCCCGCGCGTGGAGTGGCAGATCGCGCCGCCGATCTGCTCGGAGGCGATCCCCACGTCATTCATGATCGCGGCCAGGGCCTCGGTCTCGCGCAGGACCCGGTCGACGAGCTCACCGCGGCCCTGCCCATCGGGCGTGCGCTCGACGTCGATCGCGGTGATCGCGTTGGCGCCGATGCAGAGGTGATCGATCGCGGTTCCGGTCGCGGGCACGACGAGGTCGTGGATGACGATCACGCCGGAGCCGCGCAGGCGCTTGACGAGCCGGCGCTCGATCCGCTTGAGGGCGTCCGCGTCGATCTGCTCAAAGGCGCGCTCCGGTGCAGCCGCGCCCGCGGACGAGCGCAACTCGTAGCTCGGGGCGGTTCCGACGCGCGGCAGCGATTCGCTTTCCACGCTCACCCCATCGGCAAAACCGGCGCAACGGTCCAGCCCTGCAGCCAGAACGTCCAGTCACGGCGCAGGCGCCGCGAACGCGCGCACCGCTACCTTGATCTGAATGGCGGACACCGACGAGCCCAAGGCCAAGGAACCGACCCGCGGCCGGGTGGCGCGGACGGCGAAGCTCGGCCGGGTCGCCGCCGGCGGCGCCGCGCGCTGGGCCGGCGACCGCCTCGACGCCCGCGGCAGCGACTCCGAGCGTCAGCGCCGGCGCGGCGATCGCGTCGTCGCGACGATCGATTCGCTGGTCGACCAGCTCGCCGTCATGCGCGGCGCCGCGATGAAGGCGGGCCAGGTGCTCTCGACGGTCGAGTTCCCCGGCCTCGACCCCGACCAGGCCGAGTACCTGCAGCAGCGGCTCGCCTCGCTTCGCGACAACGTCCCCGCGGTCGACTGGAAGCAGATCCGCGGCGTGCTCGAAGGGGAGTGGGGTCAGGCGCCCGAGAGCGTGCTCGCGGAGATCGACCCCGAGCCCGCGGCGGCAGCGAGCATCGGACAGGTGCATCGCGGGCGTTCGCTCGACGGCACCGAGGTCGCGGTCAAGATCCAGTACCCGGGGATCGCCGAGGCGGTCGAGTCCGACATGCGCAACATGCGCATGCTCACCCCCGTGCTCCGCCGGCTGATGCCGGGTCTCGAGGTCAAGGACGTGCTCGCCGAGCTCGCCCAGCGCGTGATCGAGGAGTGCGACTACGAGCTCGAGGCCGCCAACCACCGGCGCATCGCCCGCTTCTGGCGCGGCCACCCGTTCGTGCGCGTACCGGCGGTCGACACCTCGCTCAGCCGCCGGCGGGTGCTGGTCAGCGAGTGGGTCGACGGGATCGGCTTCGAGCAGGTCGCCGAGCAACCCGACGCGGTCCGCGACCGCTATGCCGAAACGCTCTACCGCTTCTACTACTCCAACGCCGCCGAGCTCGACATTGCGCTCGGCGATCCGCACCCGGGCAACTACCTGCTCTGCGACGACGGGCGGGTCGCGTTCTTCGACTTCGGCATGGTGCGCGAGCTGCCGCGCGAGTACCTGCGCCGCGAGGGACGCGTGTTCGCCGCGATCCGCGACTCCGACGCGCCGGCGCTGCTGACCGCGATGCGCGAGCTCGGCTATCTGCCGGGGCTCTCGGTCGAGTGGGACGCGAACGTGATCCTCGAGGGCATGCGCCAGGCCGGCTGGTGGTTCCTGGGCTCCGAGCCCCTGCGCCTCGCCCCCGACGACCTCTGGCGCGGCAGCGAGTCGTTTCGCGACGGTTCCGCCGCCGACGCCTACGAGCAGATGCGGCGGATGACGCTGCCGCCCGAGGCGCTGCTGCTGCGCCGGATGGAGGGCCTCTTGTTCCAGATCGCCTCGACCGTGCGCGCCGAGGCCAACTGGGGAGAGTTGCTGGCCGAGCTGGTCGAGGGCGGCGAGCCGGCGACCGAGCTCGGCGTCCAGCACGCCGCCTGGCGCGACCAAACCTAAGAGGGGTCTGACCCCCTTTAGGTTTCTCGGATGCTGAAGCTCCTGAGCTGGAACGTCGCCGGGCGGACCAAGCTGCTTGGCGAGCAGACCGCGGCTGTGATCCGCCAGGAGGCCGACCTCGTCTGCCTGCAGGAGATCCGCCCCAGCACCCGGGATCTCTGGGCCCGTGCGCTCGGCGAGGCCGGGTTGGCTCACGCCCTCGACTCGGGCGAGTTTCGCAACGGCCGGCGGCTGTTCAACCTGACCGCGTCACGCTGGCCGCTGACCGAGCTGCCGGCGATCGCCGCTCCGCATCCCGAGCGGGTGCTCTCGACCGTGGTCGAGACGCCGCACGGCCTGCTCGACCTCCACAACGCCCACGTCCCCCCGGCCCAGAGCCGCGGCTTTCTCAAGGTCGAGACCTGCGAGGCGATCTACGAGCGGCTCGCCCGCCCGAACGATCGCCACCGGGTGCTCTGCGGCGATCTCAACCTCCCGCGCGAGGAGACGACCGAGGGCGAGGTGATCACCTTCGCCGCCAACCACCCGCAGCACCTCGAGCGATGGGACGCCGCCGAGCGCTCGCTGATCGAGGGGCTTCGCGAGTGGGATCTCGCCGATTGCTTCCGGGCGCTGCACGGATACGAGCGCCGCGACGTGAGCTGGGTCTTTCACACCCGCGCCAGGCGCAAGGCCGGCTTTCGGCTCGATCACGTGCTCGCCTCGGCGAGCCTCGGCGCGATCTGGTGTGACTACCAAAGCGATTGGCGCGAACAGGGCCTCTCGGATCACTCCGCGATCGAGACCCTGTTCGAGCCGGATGGAGCTACGTAAGGCTCCAAGTTTGAAGTTGTCGGCAGCTGAGGCTTCTTAGCTGCGGCGGCGACCGCCGCGATGCGAGCCCCGGCCGTTGCGTTGGCCGTTGCGCTGTGAGCCACCGCCGCCGCGACCGTTGCGCTGGCCGTTGCGCGACTGCGCCGGCCGCGAGGAGACGTGCGCCGGGCGGCTGTGGTCGTACTCCGCCGTCAGCCCGAGGTCGCGGGCGACCTTGCGCATCTCGGCGTCCTGGTCGGCGAGCACGAAGGTGATCCCGGCGCCGTCGCGGCCGGCGCGGGCGGTGCGCCCGACGCGGTGGACATAGGCGTCGCGGTCGCCGGGCGCGTCGAAGTTGATCACGTGGGTGATGTCGTCGACGTCGATCCCCCGGGCGGCCACATCGGTGGCCACGAGCGTGTCGACGTCGCCGGCCGAGAACTGGGCGAGGGCACGGTTGCGCTGGTTCTGGGACTTGTTGCCGTGCATCGCGACCGCCTGGACGCGCTGCTTGACCAGCCGCTTGACCAGCCTGTCGGCGCCGTGCTTGGTGCGCACGAAGACGAGCGTGCGACCGCGCTCGGAGTCGCGCAGCTCGGCGACCAGGGCGGCGATCTTCTCCGTGTGGTCGAGGTGGACGAAGCGGTGCGAGGTCTCGCCCGTGTCCTCCTGGACCGGCTCGTGGACGTGGCGGCGCGGCTCGTGGGTGTAGGCGCGGGCGACCTGGCCGGCAGCGGCCTCGAGCGTCGCCGAGAAGAAAAGGGTCTGGCGATCGTCCGGCGTCTGGCGGACGATCCGGTCGACCGCGGGCTTGAAGCCCATATCGAGCATCCGGTCGGCCTCGTCGATGACCAGGATGCGCAGCTGGTCGAGGGTGAACGAGCGACGGTCGAGCAGGTCCTCGAGCCGGCCGGGGGTGGCGACGACGATGTGGGCGCGGGCGGCCCGCTTGGCCTGCTTTTCGAGCGCCACTCCACCGTAGACCGGGGCGACCGAGAGCGCCCGGGCGGTGGCGATGTCGTGCAGGTCGTCGACGATCTGCAGCGCCAGCTCGCGGGTCGGGGCAAGGATCAGCGCCGCGGGGCGGCGGTCGTCGGCCTCGATGCACTCGACCAGCGGGATGCCGAAGGCGAGCGTCTTGCCCGATCCGGTCGGCGACTGGACGAGGACGTCGTGACCGTCGAGGACGTCCTCGACGACGAGTTTCTGAACGGCGAATGGCGCGGTGATTCCGCGCTTCGATAGTGCGTCCACGACAGGACGCGATACGCCGAGGTCGGCGAACGATGACATGTGGTGCAACTCCTTATGAGTGGTGGGAATCCTGAGACCCGGACGCACTCACGAGTGCACGGAAGAAACGGAACTCCTCGAGCGCCTGGTTGGCACTCGACGCCAACGACGGTAGCAGGTGCGGCGTGCTGCGCCTCCGGTTTGCGGGGGAAATGGGCGCGGCCGCCCGCTCACGTTGCTACAAGAGTCGGGTGACGAACGCGCCGGATATGCCTGCCCAGCGGCCCGCAAGCTCGCTCCGCGCCCGGCTGACCGGGCCGGTGGGTCAGTTTGCCCTCGCCGGGCTACTGGCCGTGATCGCGATCGGTGTTGTCGCCTTCCTGCTCATCCATGAGCGCGGCCACCAGGAGGCGATCCGCGACGCCAAACGGACGACCGAGCTCGTCGGCGAGGGGATCGTCGCGCCCGCCCTCACCCCCGCGATGCTTCAGGGCAACGCACAGGCCCTGCGCCGGCTGGACCGCATCGTCGGCGCGCGGGTTCTCGGACGCGACGGAATCGTGCGAGTGAAGATCTGGGACCCGCGGTCGCGAATCGTGTACTCGGACGAGCCACGGCTGATCGGCGACCAGTTCACGCTCGGCACCGACGAGGTCGAGATCCTCCGCGCCGGTGGGGTAAAGGCGGCCGAGACCGACCTCTCTGCGCCCGAGAACCGCTACGAGCACGCGGGCGCCGACCTGGTCGAGGTCTACCTACCGATCGACTCGCCGACGGGTGGCCGGCTCCTGTTCGAGACCTACATCCGCTCGAGCTTCGTCGCCTCCGGCGGCAAACGGATCTGGTCGACCCTCGGGCCGGTGCTGATCGGGGCACTCCTGCTGCTGGCGATCCTGTTGCTGCCGCTGGCAGCGAGGCTTGCCGGGCGGCTTCGTCGCGGTCAGCGCGAGCGCGAGGCGTTGCTGCAGCGGGCAATCGACTCATCCGACGCGGAGCGGCGTCGCATCGCCCAGGATCTCCACGACGGAGTGGTCCAGGATCTGGCGGGCTCCTCCTACTCGCTGGCCGCGGCTGCGCGTGAGTCCGGCCGCAGCGAGGACGACCGCCGGCTGCTCGACGAGCTCGCGACCGGCCTTCGCGTCAGCGTCCGCAACCTGCGCGGGCTGATGGTCGAGATGTATCCGCCGGACCTGCACCGCGAGGGCCTCGGCGCGGCGATCGCCGACGTGGTCGCCAGGCTCGGCGACAGCGGGCTGACCGCCGAGATCGAGATCGCAGACGAGATCGAACTGCCACCGCGGACCGAGGCCCTCTTCTTCCGCGGCGCCCAGGAGGCGCTTCGCAACGTCGTCGCTCATGCCGCCGCCTCCCATGTCCGGGTGACGACTATCCGCGACGGCGACCTCGCCAGGCTCGAGGTTCGCGACGACGGCCGCGGCTTCGAGCCCGAAGGAGACTCCGCGGACGGGCACTTCGGCCTGCGGACGCTCGGCGACCTGGCCGCGGACGCCGGCGGCCACCTGCGGGTCGAGTCGGCGCCCGGCCGCGGGACCAGCCTCGTAATCGAGGTGCCGGTCGCGTGATCACTGTGCTGGTCGTCGAGGACCACGCCGTCGTCCGGGCCGGGCTCGCGCAGCTATTGGCGAGCGCCGGCGACATCGAGGTGGTCGGCGCGGCGTCCGACGGGGCCGAGGCGACGGAGCTGGTCGCCGAACACGACCCCGATGTAATCCTGATGGACCTCTCGATGCCGAACGTCGACGGGATCGAGGCGACACGGCGGATCCGCGAGCGCGATCCCGAGGCGCGGATCGTGATCCTGACCTCGTTCTCGGACCGCGAACGGATTCTCGAGGCGATCGACGCCGGTGCGATCGGCTACCTGCTCAAGGACGCCGAGCCCGACGAGCTCTTTCGCGGCGTCCGCGCGGCGGCGGCGGGCGAGTCGCCGTTGGCGGCGAAGGTGGCACGGACGATGCTCGGCGAGCGCGAACGTGGCGGCTCAACGGCCGAGCTCAGCGGGCGCGAACGCGAGGTCCTGGCGTTGGTCGCCTCGGGGCTCGCCAACAAGCAGATCGCCCGCCGGCTCGAGATCTCCGAGAAGACCGTGAAGTCGCATCTGACCAGCGTCTACCGCGAGATTGGCGTCAACACGCGGACCGAGGCCGCGCTCTGGGCGCGGGACCACGGAATCGGCGAAGTGCAGAGCTGAAACGGCGCCGGGCGACCCCGCGCGCGAAGCCGCGGGATCGCCTCGCCGTCGCGGCTCAGGCGTGATTGGGGCCGTGGTGGTGATGGTCCTCACCGCCGTGGCGCCCACCGTGGTGGTGATGGTCCTCGCCGCCGTGGCGCCCACCGTGATGGCGGCCGTCCTCGCCGCGGTGGCGCCCACCGTGGTCGTCGCCCGCCGGATGCTGGCCGTGATCGTCGCCCGGCTCGAGCTGGCCGTGATCGTCGCCCGGCTCAACAATTTGGCCGTGATCGTCGCCAGGCGGATCATCGGCACCGCCGCTCGCCTGAGTGAACGCTGCGCCCGCAAGCGCCAGCGCGACGGCGCTTGCGCCGGTCGCCATGATTCGCGTGATTCTCTGATTCATCCGTGTCTCCTCTTGGGTCGGGTGCTCGAACCAAGGCTGGCGCAACGTGGGTCGGATTCTCAAGAGGACATAGGTCTTAGGACCCCAAGGCTCTGAGCGACGCGGTCCTAGGGCTGGAAGCGGGCCAGCACGCCCGCCGGATCCGAGACCCCCATCTGCTGCAGATGGTTGACGATCGCCGCGTCCGGCTCGCCCGCGAGCCGCATCCGGGCAACAACGAGGCGCACGCCCTCGGGGATATGGGTATGGCCCTTGGCTGCGGGCCGGCGGCGAAGGAACCGACGCCGAGCGGGCGGCTCGGCGAGCGCGGCGCGAGTGGCCTCGATCTCGTCGAGGGTGGTGTCGGCGTAGCGCGGGGCGTCCGGGGCGGGCTCGCCGGCGCCGTCACCCGCCGATCTCGGGTCGGCCCGGAGCAGGGCCGAGACCCGGTCCGCCTCCTCGCTCAGGGCGACGATCTCGCTCTCGAGCTCGAGTGCGCGTGTGACCAGGTCGGCGCTCAACCGGCGCAGCCGCGAGGTGTCGAAACGAGCGAGCGCATCGGCCCGCGCGGCCGCTTCATCGATCGTCGCGCTGACCGCCTCGACGGTGCGCTCGAGCTCGGCCGTCAACTGATCGCGAGCCGCCGATGCCCGGTCCCGCTCGCCACCCACCCCACTCATGCGGGATGAATATCACCCCCTGGGCAGCACGCAAACACCGTTACCTCATCGGATCTACCGCGAATCGGCTAACCAGGCGCTTCGGCCAGGGACAGGTTGGACGCTCAAGCTCACCGACGGAGCGCCCGATCCATTCGCTCAGGAGGGCGGAGAGTGAGAGATCGTGCCGGAAGAGAGCGTCATCGCAGAGATCCCCCTCGTCGGCCCCCTGGCCGGCGAGAGCGCCGCCACGCCGTCGCGGAGCCCGGCCGCCCGGCCGCGCGCTGAAGCGTCCTGGCTTTGCGCCAGCGCCCTCGACCGCGAGCGGATGCTCGACATGGACCGGCGCCTGGCGCCGGTTCGCAGCCTCGCGCTCGGCGTGCTCGCGCTGGCCGCGTTGCTCAACGCTCACTGGCTCGGCCTCTGGACTCTGCTGCCCCTGGTCGCGGCCGCGGGCGCCTTCGCCCTCGCCTCCCGCCTGAGCGAGCACACCGAGCGGCCTGAATACGTCCTCTTCGGCTCCTGGGTCGTCTCCGAGCTGGTGATCGCGGCAACCGTGGTCATCGCCGGCCTCGACTCGACCCTGCTCGCCTGGCTGGCGATTCCCGTGGTCACCCTGAGCGCGCGATTTTCCGGCCACGGGGTACTCGCCGGCGTCGGCGTCGCCGTGGGGCTGTGCGTCGGCGTCGCCCTGCTCACGGACGCCGCCGCGATCTCCGCCTATCCGCCGCTGCTCGTCGGACCGGCCGCGGTCGTGATCGCGGTCGGCATCCTCTCGACCGCGCTGATGCGCTCCGACACCGAGCACCGCGACGAGGCGGTGGTCGACCAGCTGACCGGGATGCTGAACCGAAACGCGCTCATGCGCCGTGCCTTCGAGCTCGAGGAGCAGGCCCGCCTGACCGGCGACCCGGTCGGGATCGTGGTCGGCGACCTCGACCACTTCAAGCAGGTCAACGACACCCTCGGCCACGCCGTCGGCGACGCGGTGCTCGCCGACGTCGCCTACGCGATCCGCAAGCAGCTGCGCGCTTTCGACCTCGTCTACCGGCTCGGCGGCGAGGAGTTCCTGGTCCTGATTCCGGGCGCCGACTCGGCGGAGACCGCCGCGATCGCCGAGTCGCTGCGCAGGACGATCGCCGCGCAGCCGTTCGCCGGCCGCGAGGTGACGATGACCTTCGGCGTCAGCGCCACCGAGCGCGGCCAGGGATTCGAGTACGAGCCCCAGTTCGAACGGGCCGATGCGGCGCTCTACGAAGCCAAGCGCAGCGGGCGTAACCGCGTCGTCACCGCGGCGGTGCCGTAAGCTTGAGCTAACAACCGGTCGGGCCTCCAACCTTCTCCTCAGCCCTACTCAGACCCCGGTCCACCGCGAGGAGAAGGGAAACCGGGGTGCGATGAGCGACCCGAAGGCGACAGCCGACGAGTCCGCGCCGGAAACTTCCGTGGCGACCGAGATCGGGCGCAGCGTGGGTTCGATTTGGCAGCGCCGCGCGGGAACGCGGCCGGCGAACGTGAGTACCGAGATCAACGGCGACGCGATCCGCTGTGTGATCGAGGAGGGCGAGGCGGTGCCCGAGGAGGCCGCCGCTGACGAGGACGCGCCCGAGCTCGGCGGAACCGACACCAACGCCTACCGACACGAGGCGAGCGCCGCGGTCGCCCGGATCACAAAGCGCACGGTCTCGGCCTACATCGCCAAGACCGACAAGAAGACCGGGCACGAGACCCAGACCTTCATCCTCGAGCGCGTGCGCACCAAGTACTGAGCCGCAGCGGCCCTCTGCCACACTCATCGGCCGCGATGGCCGAGACCGCACTCAGAGAGGACATCCGCAACATCGCGATCGTCGCCCACGTCGATCACGGCAAGACGACGCTGGTCGACGCGATGCTGTGGCAATCGGGCGCCTTTCGCGAGGGGTCCGAGGTCGCCGAGCGGGTGATGGACTCGATGGACCTCGAGCGCGAGAAGGGGATCACGATCCTGGCCAAGAACACGGCCGTGCGCTACGGGGACGTAAAGCTCAACATCGTCGACACCCCGGGCCACGCCGACTTCGGCGGCGAGGTCGAGCGGGCGCTGACGATGGTCGACGGGATCCTGCTCCTCGTCGACGCCTCCGAGGGCCCGATGCCACAGACGCGCTTCGTCCTCCGCAAGGCGCTCGAGTCGCGCCTGCCGGTGATCCTGGTCGTGAACAAGGTCGACCGCCCGGACGCCCGCATCGCCGAGGTCGTCGACGAGGTCTACGAGCTCTTCCTCGACCTCGACGCGACCGACGACCAGGTCGAGTTCCCGATCGTCTACGCCAACGCCCGGGCCGGCTGGGCATCGCTGGCCGAGGGCGAGGCCGGCAGCGACCTGAAGCCGCTGCTCGAGCTGATGGTCGAGCGGATCCCGGCGCCTGAGTACGACCCCGAGGCGCCGCTGCAGGCGCACGTCACCAATCTCGACGCCTCCCCGTACGTCGGCCGCCTGGCGCTCTGCCGGGTCCGCAACGGCACGATCCGCCAGGGCGAGCCGATCGCCTGGTGCCGGGCCGACGGCACGATCGAGAGTGCGACCGTCGCCCACCTCTACGTCACCGACGCGCTCGACCGGGTCGAGACCGAAGAGGCCGGGCCGGGCGAGATCATCGCCGTCGGCGGGATCGACGAGGTGACGATCGGCGAGACGCTGGCCGATCCCGACGACCCCCGGCCGCTGCCCGTGATCACCGTCGACGAGCCCTCGCTCTCGATCGTGATCGGGATCAACAACGGTCCCCTGGCGGGCAAGGAGGGCTCGAAGCTGACCGCGCGACAGATCCGCGACCGGCTCGACAAGGAGCTGGTCGGCAACGTCTCGATCCGGGTCCAGGACACCGAGCGCCCCGACGCCTGGGAGGTCCACGGCCGCGGCGAGCTGCAGCTCGTCGTCCTGCTCGAGCTGATGCGCCGCGAGGGCTTCGAGATCGTCGCCAGCCAGCCACAGGTGCTCACCCGCGAGGTCGACGGCAAGCTCTGCGAGCCGGTCGACCGGCTGGCGATCGACGTGCCCGAGGACTACGTCGGCGTCGTCACCCAGATGCTCGCCCTGCGCAAGGGCCGGATGGAGCAGATGATCAACCACTCCACCGGCTGGGTGCGGCTCGACTACCTGGCGCCGGCGCGCGGGCTGATCGGCTTCCGGACCGAGTTCCTGACCGAGACCCGCGGCACCGGGATCCTCCACCACGTGTTCGAGGCCTGGGAGCCGTGGGCGGGCGACCTGCGCAGCCGCCCGACCGGGTCCCTGGTCTCCGATCGCCCGGGCGAGACCGCGAGCTTTGCCCTGCACTCGCTCCAGGACCGCGGCTCGCTCTTCGTCGGCCCCGGCGAGCCGGTCTACGAGGGCATGATCGTGGGCGAGAACTCGCGCTCCGACGACCTCGACGTGAACGCGACCAAGCAGAAGCACCAGACCAACATCCGCGCCGCCTCCGCCGACATCCTCGTCCGCCTGATCCCGCCGCGGGCGCTCTCGCTCGAGAACGCGCTCGAGTTCCTGCGCGAGGACGAATGCGTCGAGATCACGCCCGAGAGCCTGCGCCTGCGCAAGGCCGAGCTGACGAAGGTCGAGCGGGTGAAGCTCGCGCGAAAGGCGAAGGCCTAGCGCAGCCGCGCGCGGGTACCCTCGGAGCCGTGCCCGACGTCAAAGACGCGATCAAGGTCGTCACCGACCCGGCCAACCTGACCAGCTTCGGGGACAGCCGGCGGAGCGTCCGCCACGTGAACGAGGACAAGGCCGTTGCGGCGCTGCGGGAGATGGGCGCCGACGGCAGGGCCGAGGCCCGCAACCTCGCGGTGCAGGCGATCGGCGAGCTCGGCGGCGGAGTCGAAACCCGGGTCGACTCGGCAGGTAAGCGCGGCGGTGGCTCGCGACCGCGGGTGATCGAGACCTGGTACGTGCCCGCCGACGCCGTGCACAAGACCGGCGGCTAGTCGCGAAGGCCGAGGGCGCGCAGGGCCTTGGCGCTGTCCCAGTAGAGGGCGAGGCGCACGATTCTGCCGCGGTCCACGGTCCAGACCGTGGCCGTGTCGGCGTCGACCTCCACGCCACTGCCCCGGCCGCGAGCGTGCACGTGAGTGAGCACGACGACCTGCTCGCCGACCTCGATCAGCTCCCTCGGCTCGGCGCGGAAGTCGTCCCAGGCGGAGAGCGCCGCCACCCAGGTGTGGGCCATCTCCTTGAGACCTCGCGATTTGCCCGCCTCGGGCCAGTCGACCATCTCGAACTCGACGTCCGGAGCGAACACGTCGCCCTCGGAGAAGTCGCCGACGGACCATGCGTCGTAGACCCGCCGCACGAGCTCGACCTTGTCCTGCGCCTCCACCCACCCAGTATCCCTTTGTCACACTCACTGCGATGGCGGCCACCGACCCGATCCCGTTCTCCGTCCTCGACCTGGCGATCGTCGGCGAGGGCTCCGGCCACTCCGAGGCGCTGCGGAACTCGGTCGAGCTCGCGCAGACGGTCGAGCGGCTCGGCTATCACCGTCACTGGGTCGCCGAGCACCACAACATCCCCGGGATCGCCAGCTCCGAGCCGGCGGTGCTGGCCGCGGCGCTGGCGGCGAAGACCGAGACGATCAGGATCGGCTCGGGCGGCGTCATGCTGCCCAACCATGTGCCGCTGGTGATCGCCGAGCAGTTCGGGATGCTCGAGGCGCTCAACCCGGGTCGGATCGACCTCGGCATCGGCCGCGCCCCGGGGACCGACCAGATCACGGCCGCCGCCCTGCGGCGCTCGGTCGAGCCGCTCTCCGACGAGGACTTCCCGCGCCAGCTCGCCGAGCTCTTCGGCTTCTTCAAGGGCGAGTTTCCCGAGGGCCATCCCTACAACCAGATCAAAGCCGTGCCGGGGGCCGGCGACGTGCCCGAGATCTGGCTGCTCGGCTCGTCGGGCTACTCGGCCCAGCTCGCCGGGATGCTGGGGATGCGCTTCTCCTTCGCCCACCACTTCATGCCCCAGAACACCGACGCGGCGCTGGAGCTCTACCGCTCCCGCTTCCGGCCCTCCGAGGACCTCCCCGAGCCCTACGCGATGGTCGCCTGCGCGGCGCTCGCGGCCGAGGACGACGAGCGCGCCCGCTATCTCTCCGGCCCGGCGAGGCTCTCGATGGCGCGGCTTCGCGCCGGCCGCCCGACCCGCTTTCCGACCCCCGAGGAGGCCGCCGCGCACAAGTTCAGCGCCCAGGAGGAAGAGAGCATCAGCGCGCTCTCGGGCTCGGCGGCGATCGGTGGGCCCGATACCGTGCGGGCGAAGCTCGACCAGCTGGTCGAACGCACGGCGGCGGACGAGCTGATGATCACGACCATGGTTCACGACCATGCGGACCGGATCCGCTCCTACGAGCTGATCGCCCAGACCTACGAACTGTCCGGACCCGACGCGGTCGGCGCCGGCGCGACGATGGAGGAAAGATGACGACGAAGGCAGAGTTCAACGGCGACGAGTGGGAGAAGATCGCCGCGGCGCCGGCGATCGCCGGGCTGATCGTCGCCTCCGCGCAGCGCGGCGGCACGATCCGCGAGAGCCTGGCGATGGCGAAGACCTACGCGGCGGCCAAGCAGGAGCACGCGACCGGGGATCTCGTCGGCGAGATCGTCTCGGCCGCGCCGCACCTGGACTCGAAGGAGTTCTCGAGCAAGGAGGACCTGCACACTCGCGGGCTCGGCAAGATCAGCGAGGCGGTCGAGCTTGTGCGCCAGAAGGCGACGCTCGACGAGCTCGTCGACTACCGCGAGTTCGTCCTCAACGTCGCCAAGCACGCCGCCGAGGCCGACAAGTCCGGCGGCTTCCTGGGGATCGGCGGCGAGCGGATCACCGGCCAGGAGGAGGCGGTGCTGAGCGAGATCACCGCGGCGCTCGGCAACGAGCCCGCCGACGACGCCCCGGCGCCGGCCTAGCGGCCGCGGCGCGCGAGGCGCAGCGGCAGCAGCGAGAGCGGCGCGCGCCGGCCGAGGTCGTCGGCGTCCTCGCGGTCGAATGCGGCCGCGTAGCGCCGTGCGCCGGCGGCACTCGGATAGCGCTTTGCGCCCTCCGCGCCGCAGCCCCGCTCGCAGCTCCAGCGCATCGTGTAGCCGTCGGCCCAAAACCGGAATCGGTGGCCGAGCAGCCTGCAGGCGGGCATCACCGTGCTACTCCTGCTTTGCCGGCTCGCGGGTCGAGGCGTAGCGGTTGCGCCCGGTGCGGCGGGCGACGCCATCGGATACGGCCCCCCGCAGCGCGGCGCGAAAGCGCCCCGGACCCCAGTAGCGGGCTCCGACCCGCTCGGCGAGCTCGTACCGATCGAGCTCGCCCTGCTCCTGCAGCGCGCGGTCGATGACCCCGATCTCATGGTCGAGCCCGGCCGGGTCGGGCTCGTACGGGGGTGGCGGGTAGGGCGAGTAGGAGACGCTCCCCGGCCCCGGGCGGAAGCGGCGCAGGCCCATGCGCTCGCGCTCCCGGCGTTCGCGCAGGCGGCGATCGCGCTCCTCGGCCTCCCTGCCTTCCGTGTCGGCTTCGCCCTCCGCGCCGCGCTCGGCCTCCTCGGCGGTGATCGGCTTGGCGATGTCCTCGAGCGGCTGGCGCTCGGCCCGGACGCCGAGGAAGATCTCGGCGATGCCGCCGACCGCCATCACCGCGGCGCCGATCAGGTAGGCGACCATCACCTGGGAGACGTCGCCGGACTCCCCCAGCTTCTGAAATACCAGCGGCCCGGTGATCCCGCCGATCGCGGTCCCGATCGCATAGAAGAAGGCGATCGCCAGCGCCCGGATTTCCATCGGGAAGATCTCGCTCACCGTCAGGTATGCCGAGCTGGCGCCCGCGGAGGCGAAGAAGAAGGTCGCCGCGAGGGCGAGGGTCAGGCCCCAGTCGCTGAACTGCTCGCCGTTGAACAGCAGGCCGACGCCGACCAGCATCACGGCCGAGATCAGGTAGGTGCCGGCGATCATCGGCCGGCGCCCGACGGTGTCGAAGAGCCGCCCCAGGAGCAGCGGCCCGAGGAAGTTGCCGGCGGCGAAGACCGCGTAGAAGAGCCCGACTCTGTTCGCCCCGACCCCGAGGTACGTGGTCAGGGTCAGGCCGAGGGTGACCGTGACCGCGTTGTAGAGGAAGGCCTGGCCGATGAAGAGTGAGAAGCCGAGCACCGCGCGCTTCGGATAGACCTTGAACACGGTGCGGGCGATCTCGCGGAAGGGGATCGACTTGCGCTGACGGACCTTGATCGAGTCGCCGGGCTCCTCGAGCTCCTGGCCGGTCTCGTCGCGCACCTCGGCCTCGATCCGGTCGACCAGGCGCTCCGCCTCCTGCTCGCGGCCGTGGATGAACAACCAGCGCGGGCTCTCCGGCAGGTTGCGGCGCAGGAAGAGGATCCCGAGGCCGAGCGTCGCCCCCATCCCGAAGGCGACCCGCCAGCCGACGTCGAGCGCGAACAGCGACTCCTTCAGGAAGAGCAGCGAGAGCAGCCCGCCGACCACGGCACCGAGCCAGAAGGAGCCGTTGATGATCAGGTCGACCCGGCCGCGCGCCCGCGCCGGGATCATCTCGTCGATCGCCGAGTTGATCGCCGAGTACTCGCCGCCGATCCCGGCGCCGGTGAAGAAGCGGGCGGCGAGGAACCACAGCGGCGTCTGCGAGAACGCCGTCGCCACCGTCGCCAGCAGATAGACCGAGAGCGTGATCAGGAACAGCTTCTTGCGTCCGAAGCGATCCGTGAGCTGGCCGAAGAGCAGGGCGCCGGTACAGGCGCCGGCGACGTAGATCGACTGCGCGAGCGCGATCTGGCCCTCGCTGAGCTCGATCCCGCTCCCCGCCTCGGTCAGGGTCGGCGCGAGGAAGCCGATGATCGTCACCTCGAGCCCGTCGAGGATCCAGACGATCCCGAGCCCGATCACCACCCGCCAGTGGAACTTCGACCACGGCAGGCGGTCCAACCGTGCCGGGATCCTGGTCTCGATCGTCTTCAAACGGCCCGTCTCGGCCGCCGCGCCGGCATCCATTCCGGGCGCCGTCTACCCGCCCCGATGGGGGGCAAAACGGGGCCGGGCGAAGGCCGCTTCCTAGGCCCTGCGCCGGCGCTTGA
>DATBPT010000038.1:0-22870 GCA_036561205.1 Solirubrobacterales bacterium | reverse complement strand
TGGCCAGGGTCAGGCCGCCGCCGGGGGCTGCGCGGCAGCTGGCCGCCGAGGCCACGCCCGGGACCGCAGCCGCAGCGAGCCCGGCGGCGACGACCGCGGCGAGCCATCGGGACCTCCGGCGTTGCACGCGGCGAAGCCTAGTTCGCGGCCGGGCGGCCGAAGCTGAACTCGACCGTGGCGGCCTTGCGGGTGCTGAGGTGGCCGGTCTCGACCGTCAGCAGGCGGGCGGACTCGTCGTAATGGATCTGGCGAAGCTCGCGCCGGCCGGCCCTGGTTATAACCGTCACCTCGCTCGGGCGGTCGACCCCCGAGATCCGGACGCTGTAGCCGCGGCTCGCCGGGTCACCCGGGTAGCTCCCGCGAGCGCCGCCGATCGCCAGCGTCGCCGACTCGGCGGCCTCGCTCCAGCGCAGCTGCGTGCGCGTGAACTGTCCCTGCTGGTAGCCGAAGCCGACGCCCTCGTCCTCATAGAGGGTGAAATCGCCGTCGTCGCCGGCGTAGACGTTGAGGATCAGCGGATCGACCGCGCCCCGCTCGACGTGGTCGACGTAGTCCTGCCGCGGCAGGACCGACCCGGCGCGGGCAAAGATCGGCATTCGCTCGAGCGGCACCGCGAGCGTCTCCGCCCGCGGGCCGGAGTGGACCTCGCCGGTGAACAGGTCGACCCAATCGCCGGGCGGGAACCAGACACGCTTGTGCGCCGGGTCGCCGGGGGTGCCGACCGGCGCCACCAACAGCT
Source organism: Solirubrobacterales bacterium (assembly GCA_036561205.1). Taxonomy (GTDB): domain Bacteria; phylum Actinomycetota; class Thermoleophilia; order Solirubrobacterales; family 70-9; genus WHSW01. Next base: position 22,131 of record DATBPT010000038.1, on the reverse strand, counting down.
CGTCGCCGAGCATGTACTGGCGGTCGAAGCGGTAGGCGTCGCCGATCCGCGGCCACTCGAGGTACATCGCCCGAGCCATCGGCAGTCCCGTGTCATAGGCCTGGCGGGCCAGCGTGTAGAGGTAGGGGACGAGCGACTCGCGCAGGCGCAGGAAGAGGCTCGCGATCTCGCCGGGGCGGCCCCCGTACTCCCAGGGCAGCCGCGGCGCGTGATTGGAGTGCAGCCTCAGGATCGGCTGCACGAGACCCGACTGGATCCAGCGCACGTACATGTCGCCGGGGAGCTCGTTGCCGTTGAAGCTGCCGATGTCGTGGGAGACGTAGGGCATCCCGATCCCGGCGCCCTCGGCGGCCGTGAACCGGGTCTGGAAGTCGAGCATCTGCCAGCTGGCGAAGGTGTCGCCGGTGAAGTGGATGGCGCTGCGGTGCTCGGCCCAGACGCCCGCGCTCGCTCCCGTGTAGTCGAACATCGACGAGCCGATCCGCGAGAGCGGCAGCCAGCGCAGGCCACGGTCTCGCTCGCGCTGGGCATAGAGGCTGTTGATCCAGGTGTCGGGGGTCAGCCCAGCCGCGCTGGCGCGACTCTCGTCGCAGCAGTAGTCGAGCCACCAGGAGTCGACCCCGGCGGCCTCGAACGGCGCGTGCAGGGCGAAGTAGGAGGCAACGTGCTCGCGCCGGGCCCAGTCCCAGACCGCGCAACTGGCGGCCGGGTCGCGGATGAACACCCGACAGCGATCGCCGCCGTCGATCAGCCCCCCGGCGGCGGCGTTCGCGGTGGCGAAGCTGGGGTCGTCGGTGCTGATCGACGGGTGCACGTTGAGGATCACGTCGAGGCCCTGCGAATGAGCCCAGTTGAGGAACCGGCTCGGGTTCTCGAAGAAGACCGGCGTCCACTGCCAGCCGTCCCAGTCGCGGGGCGACTTGTAGTCGGTGTCGACGATCAACACGTCGAGCGGGATCCGGTGCGCGCGAAAGCGGTCGAGGAGCTTGTGATAGTCGGGCTCGCTGTAGCCGTAGTAGCGCGAGAACCAGTTGCCGAACGCCTTTCGCGGCAACAGCGGCGCCGCGCCGGTGAGCGCGCGCAGGTCGGCGAGCGCCTGCACGTAGTCGTCGCCGTAGGCGAACAGGTAGCCGTCCTGGTAGGCGCCGGCGTGCCCGGGTCGCTGCGCGTACCAGCGCCCGCCGTCGACGAGCAGCGGCGAGCTGCTGTCGTCGAGCACGTACCAGCCGTCGCGAGAGAGCAGGCCGTCGTGCAGCGGCACCGGGCCGCTCTGATTGTCGAGTCCGCGATACCAGCCGCCGAGGTTGCCCGAGGTCGGCGGCGCCGGGTCGGGGTCCGGAGTCGGAGGCGGGACGGTGGGCGCCGGGGTGGCGGAGGGAGCCGGCGGCGGCGCCGGGAAGCCGGGCCTCACCTTGCCCCTGCCCTTGATCCTCAGGCTCAGATTGCTCGGATCGAATGGTCCCGAGCCGAGCCTGTACCGAAGCACGGCCCGCGAGGTGCGGATCACGCGCACGCCCTTGGCCACCCGGGTCCGGAACGCGGGTGGCTTCGCCCCGCGGCTGGGGACGGTCAGCGTCGGCCGATCCTCGAAGGCGCCGTCGGCCGCGTACTCGAGCCGGATCAGCGTCGGCGTCAGCACCTGAAAGCGCGCCGGCCCGTCGCGGACCTCGCTCGGACCGGGCCTCGCCGCAAGAGCGGACCCCGGGCACGCCGAAGCCAGCGCCATCGAGAGCGCACAGGCGACCTTCAGGGACGTCGGCATCCTCCCCATGCGGCCGCCTACGGTACCGCGCCCGCCCGTCGCTCAGCGACTGCGCAACAGTCGCCCGACCGCACCCATCATCTCCTCGGTGCGCTGCTCGCGGTCGTCCTCGTCGGCACCGATGACGCAGTGACGAGCGTGGTCGTCGAGCAGTGCCAGCGCGACCTTGTCGAGCGCCGCCTGCACGGCCGAGATCTGGGTCAGGATGTCGACGCAGTAGCGCTCCTCGCCGACCATCCGCTCGAGCCCCCCGACCTGGCCCGAGATCCGCCGCAAGCGCTTCAGCAGATCGTCCTTGTCGTCGATGTAGCCAGGCGTCAAGTCAGTCATGTGCCAATCCTAGCCGATACCCCGGCGGGGTATCCGGCTGTCAGGCGCGGAGCGTGCGCGCCGCGTGCAGGTGGAACTCGGCCATCTCGACCAGGTCCGCGAGCTCGAGCGCCTCGTCGGCGCCGTGCGCTCCCCCGAGGTAGGCGATCGGGTCGCCGTGGAGCACCGGCGCGAAGCCGTACGCCGCGGTGCCAAAGGCGCGGCGGACCCAGTGCGAGTCGGTGAACCCGGTCGAGATCAGCGGCAGCAGCGTCGCCCCGGGCACCCTGTCAGCGACGTAGTCCTCGAGCAGCCGGTAGAGCGGCGTCTCGGTCGGCGACTGGGTGCCGCCCTCGAGCGGCTCCAGCAGCTCGAGCTCGTAGCGAAGGTCGTCGCCGAGGGCGCCGGCGACGTGGGCGCGGATGTCGGCCTCGCTCTGGCCCGGCAGCGGGCGGCAGTCGCAGATCAGGTCGGCGAACGGCGGGATCACGTTCGCGGGCTCGAAGGTCTCGGCCCCGGTCGGGGTCACGGTGATCCGGGTCATCGCCGGGAGCCAGTCCGCGAGCGCAGGATGCTGCTCGGCCGCCCAGGCGATGACCTCGTCGTCGCTGCCGTCCGGAGCCCCGAGCTCGTCCAGGGCGGCGGCGACGGCGGGCGCCAGGCTGGTCGGCGACGGATGCTCGAGCAGCCGCTCGATCGCCGTCGCCGCGTGTCGCAGCGGGTTGTCGGACGCCTGCGGAACCGAGGCGTGGCCGGCGGTCCCGAAAACGCGCAGGCGCAGCGAGGTCACCTGCTTCTCGCCGATCGACACGGTGACCACGCGGCCTCCGCCGGCGAGGCCCAGCAGCGTCCCGCCTCCCTCGTTGAGGGCGCAGTCGCAGCGCAGGTCCGGGCGCTCGCGCACCAGCCAGGACATGCCGACGTCGGCGGTGTTGCGCTCCTCGTCGGCCTCGGCGACCAGGACCACGTCACCGGCCGGGCGCGCCCCGCTTCGCGCCAGCGCCGCGAAGGCGACCGCGCGGGCGGCGAGCTCGCTCTTCATGTCGGTGGCGCCGCGGCCGACCAGGAAGCCGTCGCGGACGACGCCGCCGAACGGGTCGACGGTCCAATCCGCGCTTGGCGCGGGAACGACGTCGGTGTGCGCGAGCAGCATCAGCGACGGCCCCTCCCCCGCGCCCGCGATCCGCGCCACCAGGTTGAGGCGTTGCGGATCGGGCCCGAGCAGCTCGCAGTCGACGCCGGCCCCGCGCAGGTACTCGGCGAGCAGCTCGGCGGCCGGGGTCTCGTTGCCGGGCGGGTTCGAGGTGTCGAGGCCGATCAGCGCGCGGGCGAGATCGACGACCTCGTCGCGCAGCGAGCCGGTGCTCATCGCTCGCGGGCGAGCCGCTCGGCGAGCTCAACCGGAAACCGCTCCTGCATCGACCCGTCGAGGCGCCGGGCCGGTCGGCCGGCGACCAGGCAGTTGAGGACGGCCTCGTGCGCGGCCTCCCAGGCGGCGGCGAAGTAAGGGTCGAGGTCGTCGTTCGAGAACGTGAACGGGGCGCCGGTCGAGAAGGCGAGTCCGATCTCGCCTGAGCCCTCGGAGGCGTACGAGCCGGCCCGTGCCAGCCCGAGCAACGGCCGCAGCGCCATCCTGCGCAGCTGGTGCGGGGCCAGCGGCGCATCGGTGGCGCAGACGGCGATGCAGGAGCCCGGCGGCGAGCCCTTGTAGGCGGCCGGCTCCAGCGAGCTGCCGAGCAGGTCGAGGCGCTCGCGATCGCCGAAGTTGCAGAGCAGCAACACGCCGACGTGATGTTCGCCCACGGCGCGCGACGAGGTCCCGATCCCGCCCGGGAAGTCAAACGTGCTCATCCCGGTGCCCGCCCCGACCGTCCCCTCGGCGACATCCTCGCCGAGCGCGCCGAGCGCGGCCTCGACGTCGGCCGCGACCACGGTCCGCGAGTCCGCCATCCAGCCGTCGTCGCACTCGCCGACGACCGGGAGCACGATGTCGTCGGGGCCGCGGCCGGAAGCGAGCACCGCGGCCGCGTGGACGGCGCCGACGGCGTGCGAGCCGCATAGGTACAGCGGCGTCTCCATGACGCCGCGCTCGTCGATCTCGATCTTGCCGGTCAGCTCCCCCATCCCGTTGACGACCGCGGTCCCGGCCGGCGCCGGCAGCGCCGGGGGCGCGACCACGGTGACGCCGGTGCGCTCACCGCCGGCCGCCTGCGAGTGGCCGACCCGGACCCCGGGCACATCGGTGATCGCGTTGCGCCGCCCTGGCTCGATCAGGCCGACCGGGCCGGCGATCTGGCGCCACCTGCGAGGCGTAGCCGAGTCGCGCCGTTGTTGAGGCGCCTTGTTCCGATCAGGCATTTGCCTCGCCGGCGTGCTCGGGGTCGTGCAGCAGGCAGGCGGCGAGCTGGTCGGGCGCGCCGGCCGCGAGCAGCGGCGGGTCGATCCGGTCGCAGGGCTCGAAGCGCTTCGGACAGCGGGGGTGGAAACGACAGCCGCTTGGAATGTCGGTGGCGTCGGGAAGCTCGCCGCTGAGCAGCTCTCGCTGCCCTCCCCCACCGGCGGCGGGCACCGGGATCGCGTCGACCAGCGCCTGCGTGTAGGGGTGGCCCGGGCGCTCGATCACATCGGTGGCGCGGCCCTGCTCGACGACCCGGCCGAGGTACATGACCGCGATCCGGTCGCACAGCGACCAGGCGAGGCTGAGGTCGTGGGTGATGAAGATCAGGGCGAGTCCGCGGCGGCTCTGCAGCTCGACCAGGACGGCGAGGATCTGGGCCCGCACCGAGGCGTCGAGCATCGAGACGGGCTCGTCGCAGATCAGCCCGTCGGGTTCGAGCACGAGCGCGGCGGCGATTGCCACCCGCTGGCGCTGGCCGCCCGAGAGCTGATGCGGGTAGCGCTCCAAAAAGCGCTCCGGCTCCAGCCCGACGTCCTCGAGCGCCCGCGCGACCCTGGCCTCGTGCTCGCCCGAGGAGACCCCCTGGACGAGCAGCGGCTCGGCGACGATCGTCCGCACCCGCTGGCGCGGGTTGAGCGTCTGGTAGGGGTCCTGGAAGATCATCTGCACCCGTCGCCGCAGCTCGCCGAGGCTGCTCTTGCCGTCGACCTCGGTGCCGTCGAGCGCCACGCTGCCCGCGGCGAGCGGTTGCAGCCCGAGCATCGCCCGAGCCAGGGTCGACTTGCCGCAGCCCGACTCGCCGACGACGCCGAGAATCTCGCCGCGCCGCCAGTCGATCGAGACCCCGTCGAGCGCCGTGGCGACGTCGCCGCGGGTCCCGAACCGGACCGCGACGTCGCGCGCCTCCATCAATGCCGGTTCGCTCATACCTCGACCTCGGCGGTGGTCGCGGCGACCTCCGGCCACTCGCTCCAGGGGGCGAAGTGACAGGCGGCGGCATGCGCAGGCGCGACCTCGCGCAGCGGCGGGTCGACCAGGCACTTGTCGGCGGCGTAGGGGCAGCGCGGGTGAAAGCGGCACCCCGGCGGCGGCTCTCCCGGATCGGGCGGCCCGCCCGGGATCGGCGCCGCGAGCGCGCGCTCGCCGCCGATCACCGGCAGCGTCTCGAGCAAGCGCTTGGTGTAGGGATGCTGCGGAGCCGCGAAGACCGAGTCCACGGTTCCGGTCTCGACGATCCGCCCCGCGTACATGACCGCGATCCGGTCGCAGGTCTCGGCGAGCACGCCGAGGTCGTGGCTGATCAGGATCAGGGCGAGGCCGAGCTGCTCTCGCAGGCGCTCGAGCAGCTGCAGGACCTGGGCCTGCATGACCACGTCGAGCGCCGTGGTCGGCTCGTCCGCGATCACCAGCGACGGCCGGCAGGCGAGCGCCAGCGCGATCATCACCCGCTGGCGCTGTCCGCCGGAGAGCTCGTGGGCGTAGCGGTGGCCGAGCGCCGGCGTGATCCCGACCGTGGTCAGCAGTTCGTCGATTCGCGCGCGGAGCTCGGCGCGGCTCCCGACCCGCTCGTGCAGGCGAATCGCCTCCTCGATCTGGTCGTCGACGCGCTGCACCGGGTCGAGCGAGTTCATCGCTCCCTGAAAGACGAGCGAGATGTGGCGCCAGCGCACCCGGCCCATGCCGCGCTCGGTGCGGCGGCCGATGTTGATCGGCTCGGCGACGCCCTGCGGGCTCAACGTGATCGAGCCCGACTGCTGCAGCGTCGGCGGCAGCAGCTTCAGCAGCGAGAGCGCGGTCGTGGTCTTGCCGCAGCCCGACTCGCCGGCGAGCCCGAGTGCCTCGCCCGGGGCCAGGGTCAGGTCGACGCCGTCGACGATCGGGCGGTCGCCGTGCAAGACGTGCAGGTCGCGAACCTCGAGCAGGGCGCTCATCCGCTCGCCTCACGCAGGCGCGGGTTGACGTACTCCTCGAACAGGTAGCCGAGCACCGCGACCGCGAGGACCAGGATCGTGATGCAGAGGCCCGGCGGGACCACGTACCACCAGGCGCCGGCGCTCGGCGCCCCGGCCTCGAACGCGTTCTCGAGCATCGACCCCCAGGAGATCTTGGTCGGGTCGCCGAGGCCGAGGAACGAGAGCGCCGCCTCGGAGAGAATCGCGACGGCGACGATCAGCACCGTGTTGGCGAAGATCAGCGGCAGGGTGTTGGGGAGGATGTGGGTCTTGATGATGTACATGTCGCTGGCGCCGAGCGCCCGGGCGCGCTCGACGAATGCGCGCTCGCGCAGCGTGAACACCTGGGCGCGGACGATGCGCCCGGTGCCGGCCCACGAGGTCAAACCGATGACCGCGATCAGCACGATCAGCGAGGGGTTGAGCAGCCGCGCGAGGACGATCATCAGCGGCAGCGTCGGGATCACCAGGAACCAGTTCTCGAGCGAGTCGAGGATCCGGTCGGTCCAGCCGCCGAAGTAACCCGAGGCGAGCCCCACGGCCGAGCCCAGCACCGCCGAGATCAGTGCGGCGGCGAAGCCGACGATCATCGAGACCCTGGTCCCGACGAGCAGCTGCGAGAACACGTCGGCGCCGTTCTCGGTGGTCCCCAGAGGGTGCGACCAGCTCGGCGACGCGAGCACGTCGAGGCTCGAGGCGTTCGGGTCATAGGGAGCGAGCAGGTCGCCGAAGATCGCTACGAAGGTGAACAGCCCGAGCAGGCCGAGCCCGAGCCGCCCGCGCCAGGTGCCGAAGAGCAGCTCGCCGACGCCGCGGTCCGCCGCGTCTCGCGCCTCGGGCAGCGGCGGGAGGTCGACGGGGCTTGTCAGCTCCGCGCCACTCATCGGGACTGGACCCGCGGGTCGAGGTAGAAGTAGAGGCAGTCGGCGAGCAGGTTGGCGAGGATCACCCCGAACGAAAAGACGAGGAAGGTTCCCTGAAGGACCGGGAAGTCCTTGCTCTGGATCGCGTTGAAGGAGAGCTCGCCGAGCCCCGGCCAGGAGAAGATCGTCTCGATCGTGATCGCGCCGCCGGCGACCGCCCCGAACTGGATCGCCGCCAGCGTGACCAGCGGCAGCAGCGCGTTGGGAACGGCATGGCTGCGCACGACCCGGTCCCAGGGCAGGCCGGTGGCACGTTTGACGGTGACGAAGTCCTCGGTCAGCACGTCGACCATCGACGAGCGCATGATCAGGAAGTACTGGCCGAGCAGCATCAGCGTCATCGCCGTCGCCGGCAGGATCAGGTGGTCGAGGACGTCGGTGAACTGCGCCCACCAGCTCGAGAACTCGACCCCGGGCGTCATCTGCTGGCCCGCCGGGAATATCGGAAAGGCGACCGCGAAGACCAGGATCAGGATGATCCCGATCCAGTACTCGGGGGCCGCGTAGGTGAACAGGCTGAAGCCGAGCAGCCCGTCGTCCGCCCTCTTGCCGCGCCGGGTGGCGGCCATCACCCCCATCCAGCTCCCGATCAGCGTCGCCAGCAGGGTGCCGACGCCGACCAGCAGCAGCGTCCACGGAATCGCATCCTTGATCTCGGTCCAGACCGTCTCTCGACTGCGCTGGCTGATCCCGAGGTCGAGCGTCAGGGTGTCGCCGACGTAGTCGACGAACTGGCCGCCGAGCGGCTTGTCGAGCCCGTAGTCGGCCTTCAGCTGCTCGAGCTCCTTCGGGGTCGCCTGCGGCAGGCGGGCGAGTTGGGTGGTCGGGTCGCCCATCACCCGGAAGAGAAAGAAGTTGAAGATGATCACGAAGACGAGCGTCAGCAATGACGCCGCGACCTTGCCGGCGAGCCAGCGACCGCTCATGACGGTGGGCAGGGTCGCGCTCGGCCGAGCGAAAGCCGTGGGCGGCTCACTCGGGCAGCTCCAGCGGCTCGTTCTCGCGCCGGCGGCTGACGCGGGCGCCGAGCAGGTAGCCGCCGATCCCGAAGATCAGCGCCGCGACGACCGCGAGGCCCGCCGACTGGCCGCCCTCGTCGTTGCTGGCCGCCCCGGCCGCCGGAGCCAGCGAGAGCAGTGGCTGGTAGCTGACCTGCTCGCAGAAGACGTCGCCCTCGTCGGCCGGACAGGAGAGGGTGACGTTCGCGAGCCTGTCGCTGCGGTAGGCCTGCAGGTTCGGGTCATAGGAGAGGACGACGTAGGGCACGTCACGCTGGGTGATCGCGACCATCTGCTGGATGATTTCCTTGCGCTGCTCGACGTCGAAGATTCCCGACTGCTCCCTGAACAGCCGGTCGTACTCCGGGTTCGCGTAGAACGAGTCCGAGAGCCCGCCGATCTCGCTCGTGAGGAAGAGGCTGAGCAGGAAGCTCGGGTCGTATGGATCGCCGCCCCATCCCCAGATGAAGGTGTCGAACTCGGGCGCCGCCTTGCCGTCGACCTTGCGGATCGTCAGCTCGGTGAGCTTGTCGACGCTGACCACCTGGACGTTGAACTCGACCCCGATCTCGCGGGTCATCTCCGCGATCAGCTTCGCGTACTGGATGTCCGACGGCGCCTCCGAGCGCACGTAGAGGTCGAACGAGAGCTCCTCGCCGTCCTTGGTCCGGAAGCCGTCGTCGCCCATCACCCAGCCGGCGTCGTCGAGCATCTGGTTGGCGAGGTCGGGGTCGTAGGGGTAGTCCTGCTCCGGGACCTCATAGAAGGAGCGGTAGAACGGCGGCAGGATCCCGTGCCCGGGGAACGAGGTGCCGAGGGCGCCGATCGCGTTCAGGCGGTCACGATCGATCCCGTAGGCGATCGCCTGGCGCACGGTGCGATCCTGGACCGCCGGGTTGAACTCCGCGTCGGGGCAGTAGCGCTCCGGGCAGAGGTTGAAGGAGAGCTCCGTGTAGGCGGGCGACGGGCTCTGCACGGTCTCGATGTCGGGCTCCTCGCCGAGGCGTTCGAACGAGCCCGCCTCGACCTCGGCGACGATGTCGATCTCGCCCAGGGTCAGCGCCCTCTGGACCGCGTCGTCGTTGCCGTAGCGGATGAACTGGACCTCGTCGAAGGCCGGCGCCTCGCCGCGGAAGTTCGGGTTGCGCTCCATCCGCAGGATCTGGCCGCGGTCATATTCGGTCGCCACGTAGGGCCCGCTTCCGACCAGGGGCAGCTCGGGCTTATAGGAGCCGGTCAGCTCCTTGATCGGCACCTTGCCCCAGACGTGCTTGGGGAGGATGTAGACGAAGATCCCGCCGATGATCCGCGCGTCCGGCCGGCGGGTCTTGATGATCACCGTCTCCGGGTCCGGCGTCTGGATCGAGGTGATGTTGCTGGTGTAGTTCGTGAACAGCGTCCCCTCGCTGCCGAGGACCTCGAGCGACCACTTGACATCCGCGGAGGTGATCGGCTTGCCGTCGGACCACTTCGCCTCCGGGTCGAGGTGGAAGGTGATCGTCTTGCGGTCCTCGGAGACGTCCCAGCTCTCGGCGATGCCCGGTGCCGGCGAGAGGTCGTCGGGACTGAAGTTGACCAGCAGGTCCCAGTTGATCGCCCAGACCGTGTAGGCCTCCTCGTCGAGGCCGACGAACGGGTTGATCGAGGTCGGGTCCTGCGCCCACCCGATCCGCAGCACGCTGTTGCCGCCCGAGTCGTCCTGGGCGGACGCCGGCAGTGCGAGCACGCAGACCGCCGCACAGACCGCGAACGCAACCGCCATCAGCCTCGCCCTCATCCGCGGTCTCCTCCCTCGTTTTTGGCTGCGACGGGCTCGACCCCCGCCTCGAGCACCTCGAGCGTCTTCGCGTCGCCGTCGATCCGCACCGTCGCCCCGAGCGGCATCGTCGCCATGTGCTTGCCGTGCCCGACCGGGACGTTGGCGATCGCCGGTATCCCCAGTGGGGCGATCAGCTCGTCGAGCATCTCCTCGATCGAGAGCGTCGACTCCGAGCCCTCGGGAGGCGTGCGCCCGAACAGGTTCACGTTGGTGCCGAAGACGAAGCCGGCGACGTTGTCGAGCTTGCCCGCGCGGATCAGGTGGTTGAGCAGCGTGTCGACCATGTACTCGTCAGTGTTCAGATCCTCGACCATGAGCACGCAGCCGTCGGTCTCGACCTCGAACGGGGTGCCGATGCTGGCGCTGAGCAGGGTCAGGCAACCCCCGGCCAAGGGCGCCTCGCCCCGGCCGCTGCCGACGGTGAGCACGTACGGATCCTCCGGGTCCTCGAACACGCGCCCCAGCGGCTCGGCCCTGAAGGCGCGATGGAACCACTCCTTGGTCTCCGCGGTGAGCTCCTTGCGCCGGCGGGTGAAGCGGGAGAAGTTGGGGCCGTAGAAGGTGACCCAGCCGGCGTGCGAGGCGAGCGCCAGGTGCAGGGCAGTGATGTCGGAGAAGCCGCAGACGATCCGCGGCTCGCCGATCGCCTCCCAGTCGATCAGGTCGTGTAGGCGAGCGGTGCCGTAGCCGCCGCAGACGGGGTGCACCATGTCGATCCCCGGCTCCGAGAGCGCCCACTGCAGATCGGCGGCGCGCTCGGCGTCCGTGCCGGCGAGATAGCCGTGCACCCGGCGGTGGTTGGGGCCGAAGACGACCTCGTGGCCGAGCTCCTCGAAGTACGCCGTCGCCTGCTCGATCTCCGAGCGCGTCTGCGGCGGGCTCGCCGGCGCCACGACCGCAATCCTCGCCTTCTCGGGCAGCGCCGGGGGCTTGATCCGCGCGGCCGGGCTCATCGCTGCTCCACCGGCTCGGCGCCGCGCGAGACGCTCTCGATCGCCCCGCCGATCAGCTCCGCCGAGGCCTGCAGCGAGCCGAGCACCAGCTCGACGTGAAGCTCCGCCACCTGCTCCAGCTTCAGCGGCCCGGCGGGGTCGAACCAGAGCGCCACCCCGGTGCACTGGAGCAGGATCGCGTAGGTGGCGACCTGGGCGTCGGAGGAGCGCAGCGAGCCGTCGCGGATCCCGTCGCGGATCATCTCGCTGAAGATCGCCTGGTAGTCGTCGCGCTTGAGGATCAGCGCCGCGCGCGCGTCGTCGGTCAGCGCCCGGATCTCCGAGTCGGTGACGAAGGCCGCCAGCCGGTGGATGCCGTGAAAGACGACGTGCTCGCGGACCGCCGCCGCGAGCCGCAGGGCGGGGCGGTCCTGGCGCTCGATCGCGGCCAGCACCCGCTCGGTCAGCTGCTCCATGAAGTCGTCCTGGAGCTGGACCAGGATCGCCTCCTTGTTCGGGTACCAGTGGTAGATCGCCGCCGGTTGCACCCGCGCCGCCGAGGCGAGGGCGCGCATCGAGGTGGCGTGATAGCCGCGGCGCGCGAACAGCTCGATCGCCGCGTTGTCGATCGCCTCGCGGGTGCCGGCTCCGCGCTTCGCTCCGATCACGGCCGCCTCAGCCAAGGCCGAGCAACTCCTTTGCCTGCTCCTGGGTCGCGACCTCGCGCCCCAGCGTCCCGGCGAGGCCGACCGCCATCTCGACCAGGGCGGCGTTCGAGGGCGCCAGCACGCCCTTCGAGATGTAGGACACGTCCTCGAGTCCGGTGCGGATCCCCGGCGCCCCCTTGAGCAGCGCCAGGCCGAGCATCCGCTGGTGGTGGCGGCCGATGCAGGTCACGGTCCAGAAGGTCTCCGGCGGCAGCGGGCGCAGCATCGCCTCCAGCGCCTCGGGCGAGGCGTCGATGCCGCCGGGGACGCCGAAGACGAGGTTGATCCGCATCGGCGGCTCGAGGATCCCCTGCTCGATCCAGCGCACGGCGCTGACCACGTGGCCGACGTCGAAGCACTCGACCTCAAGCGCGATCCCGAGCGAGGTCGCCCGCTCGACGATCCCGCGACCGGCCGGGGGCGGGGTGATGAAGGTCTCGTCGCCGAAGTTCATCGAGCCCGACTCGACCCCGGAGATGTCGGGCTTCGCCTCGAGCCCGGTGGTCCGCTCCTCGATCGTCATGTCGTTGGCGCCGCCCGTCGAGACCATCGTCAGCACGTCGCAAGCGGCGCGGATGCGGTCGATCGCATCGACGAACAGCTCCGGCCGGCCGCTCGGCGTGCCGTCGTCCTCGCGCACGTGCAGGTGGGCGACCGTGGCCCCCGCCGCGGCCGCCTCGATCGTCGAGCTGGCGATCTCCGCGGTCGTGTAGGGGATGTTCGGGTTGTTCTCCCTGAACACGTCCGCCCCCGTGATCGCCACGGTGACGACCACGGGGTCGCTGTTCCAGGCGCTCATCTCACACCCCCCTGCGACCCGACAAGGGCGGCGCGCTCCGAGTCGGTGATCGGGCGCGAGACGCGCGCGGCCGGGTCCCAGAGCACGAGCCCGAACTTCGCCTCGACCACGGGCTCGCCGTTGTGGTCGAGGATCCGTTCGCGGGTGCTGACGCTCTTGGTCCCGAGCTTGTCGATCGCGCACTCGACGGTCACCGCTCCGAAGGCCGGGTCGATCTCGCCGTTGAAGCTGATCGAGCAGCGGCCGACGACGTACTCGTCGCGGGCGATGCCGTGGTCCTTGAGGAAGGCGTCCCGCCCCTCCTCGAGGTAGGTGAGCACGACGGTGTGGTTGACGTGGCCGAGCCCGTCGAGGTCGCGCCAGCGCATCTGCACGCTGTGGCCGTCACTCATGCTCCGGCCTCGATCTGGAGCGCGAGCGCCTCGCGCAGGGGCTCGGAGCTGCGGACGAGCTCGAGCGCGTAGGCGCCGCCGTCCGGGGCGCGCCCGCTGCCGATCAGCATCCGGGCGCCGGTGCCGAGCCCGTCGGGTGCGAGCGCCGCGGCGCCGAAGCTGGTCGCCATCGAGAAGAAGAGCACGGCGCCGTCGTCGTTGGTCAAGAGCAGCGCCGTGGGCTCGCAGCCGCCGGCGTTGACGACGACGACGCAGAGGTCCGCCGGAGGGGCCTTCGCGCCACGAACCGCGTCGAGGGTGCCGAGCGGATCGCGCAGGTCGGCGACCACCCCGATGTCGCAGAGCCCGGACGAGACCACCTGCTCGACGGCCTCGGCATCGACGTCGACGGCGACCAGGAGATCCGCCCGCTCGCGCGCCGCGGCCAGCGCCAGCCTGCCGGCGTGACCGGCGCCGAGCACGTACACGGTTCCCCCCTCCGGCGTCAGCGCCTCGGTCTGGTTCGCCGCCGCGCAGACGTCGAAGAGCTCGACCGCCAGCGGCAGCGGCAGGTCGTCGGGGATCGGCGCCCAGCCCGCGCGCTCGAACACGTACGCGGTGCCCTCCACCCTCACCTGTTGGGAGTCGGGATCGAGACCTGTGATCCGCTCCAGCCGCAGCGGGGTCAGCGTCAGCGATCCCAGGGCCGCGACCCGCTCGCCGACCGGCGGCGGCGAGCCGTGGCGATCGCCGACGGCGCTCACGGTGCCGACGAGGATCCCTCCCGAGTCGGTCTCGGGGTTGTGCATCTTGCCGCGCGCCTCGACGATTCCGAGGATTCGCGCCGACATCCGCTGCGGGTCGCCGGCGCAGCGATCGCGGACGTTGCGATGCGAGGTCGAATCGAGACAGAGGCGCTCGACCGCGAGCTCGAACTCGTACGGCCGCACCGGCGCCGAGGGGTCGAGGCGGTCCGCGGGCTGGGGCAGCGCTCCGAGCGGCTCGAGCACCCGGTCGGCGCCGAGCCGGCTCCTGATCTCGACGGCCGCCGCGTCGCCGGCCGAGCCTGTCTCAGTCTTCATGAACGATCGTTGACGAACCTATCGACGTGGTTTTGAGCGTGTCAATGCGCGCATCGGCCAACGATCTTCGAGCCCATGTGACTGAACGTCCGTTTGGCTCAGGTGCGGCCGGGCGCCCGGGATACGCTGGCGCCGTGAGTCTTGCGATGCCCGTCGTCTGGAGCGACCTCCACCGCCTGCACGAGCCCGGTGGCGAGATCTGGGTCGGCGTGCGCACCGCGGGCACCGAGCTGCCCGAGCGAGCCGAACGGATCCGCGCGGCGCTCTCCGAGGCCGGCGCCCGCTTCGTCGACGCCGAGTCCCACGAGGACGACCGCCTGCTTGCCGTCCACGACCGGCCCCTGCTCCAGTACCTGGCCGGCGCCTGGGACGAGTGGCAGGCGGCGGGCCTGCCGCTGGACCCCGGCCAGAACCGCGTCGTTCCCTACATCGTCTGCCACCCCGGCCTCTTCTCCGGCTTCGAGCCCGCGGTCCCCGAGGCGATCACCGCTCGCGCCGGCCACTTCGCCTACGACACGATGACCCTGATCGGCCCCGGGACCTGGGAGGCGGCCCGCGCCGCGGCCGACGCCGCGCTCAGCGCCGCCGAGCTCGTGCTCGGCGGCGAGCCGGCCGCCTACGCCCTCTGCCGCCCCCCCGGCCACCACGTCGCCCGCGGCTGCTTCGGCGGCTCCTGCTACCTCAACAACTCGGCGATCGCGGCCGCCAGGCTGCATGCGGAGGGCGGCGAGCCGGTCGCCGTACTCGACATCGACGCCCATCACGGCAACGGCACCCAGCAGATCTTCTACGAGCACCCGGGCGTCCTCGTCGGCTCGGTCCACGTCGATCCCGGCGCCGGCTGGTTTCCGCACTTCCTCGGCTTCGCCGCCGAGACCGGGGCCGGCGCCGGCGAGGGCGCCAACCGCAACCTCTGCCTGGCGCCCGGCTCGGGCGACCGGCCGTGGCTGGAGGCGGTCGGCGAGCTCGCGGCATGGGCGCGCGAGCGCGGCGCCCGGGCGCTGGTCGTCGCCCTCGGCGTCGACGCCGCCGGCGGCGATCCGGAGAGCCCGCTGGGCGTCACCGCCGACGGCTTTCACGCCGCCGGCCGCGAGCTGGGGTCGCTCGCGCTGCCGACCGTGATCGTTCAGGAGGGGGGCTACGACCTGGCAGCGATCGGCGGCCTCGTCGGCGAGGCTCTGGCCGGGATCGAGCAGGGCCGGGGCGGCCCGTAGAGCGTCTTGGCGCTAGCCGCAGACGGGCCAGTGCTCGGCGCCGTCGCGATGCTTGAGCAGCACGGCGACCACGGCCTGGGTCCGGTACGGGAAGGCGATCGGGTCGCCGCCGGGGCTCTTCGGCGAGGCCTTCCAGGTCGACCTCATGAACTGAAAGGCGCCGCGATAGAGGCCGCCGCCGCCGATCGCGTCCGGGTTGCCGCCGGATTCGCAGTCGCTGGTCCGGTGGGCCCAGCGCTTGTCGGCCGGTGTGAACCGATTCCAGATCCGGTCGTACTTGGCGTCGACGCGGCCGTTCGGCTGCTGCTCGCCGCTCGGCGAGGAGCCGCCCGAGCCGCTTGTCGTGGCGATGCCACCGGAAGAGGCGGTGGCCGCCGAGGCGCTCAAGAGCCCGGCCGTGAGCATCGCCACAGCCGTGACCGCAAGGGCCAGCACCCACCGCTTGGTCTTCAGGAATCCGAGATCCATTTCACGCTCCGCTCTCGTCGCTTCCGGGGTTAGCTGACGGGCTCGCGCGTGAAGAGCTTGCGCTACACGGCCACGGTGGCCGCGATTCGCCCCAACAGATGGGTCCCCCGTTCCCCACCTCTTGACGGCGGGAACTCAGCAGGAGCGCGCGATGTTAGCAGACTGTTAGCGAGGTGTTAGCGCACCGCCGCGCGGGCGATCGCACGCTCGTAGCCCGCGGCTCAGCTGCGGTGCCCGGGGTGCTTCTTGGGCTTGCCCGCGACGCGGACCGAGCCGCGCATGAACGGGTGGATACGGCAGAAGTAGGTGTAGGTCTTACCGGGCTTGGTCAGCGGCGGCGTCGTGTAGACGTTCGAGCCGGTTGTCACCTCGGTGCTCGTCCCGGTGCCGTAGCCGAGCTGGCCGGAGTCGAACTTGATCTGCCCGCGGGCGAGCGGATAGCCGATCCCCGCGCCCTTGTTGCAGGGCGCCGAGCACGAGGTGACGCTGTGCCAGACCTGCTCGGTATCCGACATCTGCGGCAGCGCCTCGGCGTTGGTGAAGGTGACGCTCTGGCCGGGCCTGATCACCGGCGGACGCATCAGCCTCGTCGGGAAGCCGCGGAAGGCTGAGTAGCCGCCGAGCGAGTAGCCGAAGCCGTCGATCACGAGCCCGGACTTGGGCACCTGGCCCTTGCGCTTCAGCTTCCGCGGGTCGGGGAGCTTGATGTCCTTGTTCGCCTTGTAGTCGATGTTCTCCGGCAGGCGGCCGTGGGTGAGGATGCCGCCGGCGTCGTACATCGCGCGGACGGCGGCATCGTCGTCGAACGGGTCCTTGGCCGCGGGGTCGTTGAAGCTCGTGACCGCGAGCGGCAGGATTCCCATCGACTCGTACCAGGAGGCCTTGCGGACGTCGTAGGTGGCGTCGATCGAAAGCACATCGCCGGCCTTCAGCTTGATCCGCCAATCCGCCCTCGTCGCCTCCATGCTCACGTCCCAGCTCACCGCCCCCGCGGGCTCGTAGTACCTGGCGTCGGAGCGGAACAGCGGTCTGATCTCCCCCGGGTCGTCGCCGGCGACCGTGCCCGCGTCGCCGAGGTCGCGGGCGACCTGGAGGTCGACGTGCGTGCCTCCGGGGTGCAGGTGGCCGGCGCCGAAGACCAGCGTCCGCCCACCCGCGGGGACCGTCCAGCTGCCGGCCGGGCTGATCTTCGGCCGCTCCTCGTAGCCGGGCATCGCCGGGTCGGTCGGGACGTCGTCGGGGAACACGTACTCGCCGTCGCCGTCGTTGTCGAAGCCACGCTCGGCATCGAAGACTGGATAGAGCTGCGGGGCGCCGGCGACGTCCATCCACTGGATCGATGCCGTATGCATCGCGGCTCCCGACGGGCTCGCCGCCGGGACCCAGTCGATCTCCCAGGTGATGTAGATCGAGCGGCCGCCGGTCGCGTTGAGGCTATGGATCATGTAGTTGAGCGCCCAGTTGGCGTTGCCGGCGCTCTTGAAACCGTAGCCCTGCGGAAGCTTGGGGTTCGTCTTCTCCTCACCGGAGGCGAACGTGGGGCCGTTGGGGCCGACCCAGACGACGTGGTGCAGGTGCAGGTCCCAGACGCTCGGAGTCGTCAGCGAGCCGTCGGGGTGCACCTCGACCATGCTCGGCTTGAATCGGGTCACGTACCCCTGGGCACTGGAGCCGAAGACGCTGGTGTCGCCGGGGCCGCTGATCACCTGGGCGTTGGGGCAGGTCTTGGTGAAGCCGATCAGGTTCAGGTTCTGGCCCGGGTAGATCGGGATCGCGTCGGTGCGGCAGGAGTAGGTGGTCATGTCCGCGTAGCTCGCGGCGCTGAGAATCTCCTCGTCGGCGCTGGCGGGCGCGGCGAAGGTGAGCACGCCCGCGATTGCGGCGAGCGTCGTGATTGTCCACTTCCCTGCGGTTCTCATCTCCCTCGATCCCTCAACACGAGAATGTAGCGTCGAGTCGCGGTATCCTTGCCGTGAATATATCAGGGATGAATACTGCGAAAGACAAGCCCGAGACCCGAGCCGACCTGGCGCCTTCGGCTTACATGGTGATGGCGATGATCCGCGACGGCTTCGACACCGGCTACCGGATCAAGCAGTTCATCGAGCGCGCCGCGTCCTTCTTCTGGTCGGTCAGCTACGGCCAGATCTATCCCGAGCTGCGACGGCTCGAGGGCGCCGGCCTGATCACCGGCCGCGACGTCACCTCGAGCGGCCGGCGGCGGCGCGAGTACTCGCTCACGGCGGCCGGTGCGAAGCAGCTCGAGCGCTGGCTCGCCGACCCGGCGGAGCCGTCGATGTGGCTGCGAAACGAGGGCCTGCTGCGCCTGATGCTGGTCGATTGGGACGCCGACCCCGAGCTCGTCCGTAAGAACCTCGGCGAGCTGCGGCAGATGAGCGCCGAGCGGCTGGAGACGATCACCGGGCTCGTGCCCCCGCGCGAGCGCGGCCGGCGGATCCAGGAGCTCGGCGTGCGCCTGCTGACCGAGACGGTGGCCTGGTGCGACGACACCGAGGCCGGGCTACCGCCGCCGGATCAGGACTAGCGCCGAGCACGGCAGCGGCGCGCCGCTGCCGTGCGGAACGTGTCGTTTCGCTCTCCGGGGCCTCTACTCCTTGTCGTACTTGAACGAGACGCCGAGGCGGACGCGGTAGCCGGAGACCTTGCCGTCCTCGATCGTCAGGTCCTGACGGACGACCTCCGCGATCCGCAGCTCACGCACCGACTGGGCAACCGTCTCGACCGCGTTCTTGGCCGCCTGCTCCCATGAGTCCGAGCTCACACCGACCACCTCGGTTACTCGATAGACGCTGTCCGCCATCTCTTCCTCCTCGTGTTGGGGACTTCGCTTTCCCCAACCCTCTCACGACGGGCCCGATCGGGCCGGCTCGGGTCCCCTCGAGGCCGAGACCGCCGACCAGCTGCGCGACGTGATGGCCAAGGGGGCGGCCGGCGCGATCTTCCTCACCACCGACGACGTCCGCGCCTCCTACGAGGAGCTCGAGGGCCGGGGCGTCGAGTTCTCCGAGCCGCCCGAGGAGCGCCCCTACGGGATCGACTGCGGCTTCCGCGACCCGTCCGGCAACGCGATTCGCCTCACCGAGCTGCGGCCGGTCGGCTAGCGGAGAGCGACAACGGACCCGGCTTCAGCACCGCCGGGTCATGCCCGGGGAGGACGAGGGCGCCGCTGTCGCGGAGGCCGCGCAGGCGATCGGCCGATGCGGCCTGGGCGGCGAAGTCGTCGGCGAAGACCGGGAACCGGTGGTCCTCGAGGCCGGACGCGTAGTGGCAGACGTCACCGCCGAGCACCAGCCCCTCGCCGACGCGGACCGACTGGTGGCCGGGGGTGTGGCCGGGCGTCAGCAGCAGCCGGATCGACCCGTCGCCGAGCAGGTCGTGGTCGCCGTCGACGAGCGTCACCATGTCGCCGGCCGCCTCGTAGTCGGCGGGCAGGTAGAAGTTCTTCGCGATCGCGGCCGCGTCCCGGCCCGCCTCCCACTCGCGCCGCTGGACGACGATCGGAACCGATGACGGCAGCAGCGCCAGGCCACCGGCATGATCGAAGTGCAGGTGCGTGAGCACGACCCTGGTGATCGTCGCCAGGTCGATCTGCTCGCCGATGCTCTGCTCGAGCTCGAGCCGGAAGAGGCCGAGCGCGTCGGCGTTGCCGTAGTGGCGCGCCGGGTCGTCGACCGCCGCCGGGTGCAGGCCGGTGTCGATCAGGATCCGCTCCGCCGCCGTCTCGATCACGTAGGCCGGGACCGGGACGCGGACCTGGCGGTCGAGGTCGTCGTCGCGCCGCCAGATCCCTGCGGCCGCCGTCAGCCAACCGACGTTGAACATCTCGACCTTCATCGCAGCCGCGCCGAACGCCGCCGCTCCCACCACGCCCATCCGGCCATCACCGCGCCGGCATAGAGCCACCCGAGCAGCACGTCGAAGAAGTAGTGCTCGCCGGTCGCGATCAGGGTCAGCCCCATCGCCAGCGGATAGAGCGCCAGCAACGGCCGCAGCGCCGGGCGGACGCGGCCCCAGAGGAACATCGCCACCAGGGCGGAGAAGGCGGCGTGCAGCGACGGCACCGCGGCGACCAGGTTGACGCTCGCCTGGCCCTTGGAGAAGAGCCCGGCGGTTCCCCCGCCGATCACCTCCCAGCCCTCCGAGGTGCTCCGATGGACCTCGCCGAGCAGGCCGTTTTCCGCCGCCATCCAGGGCGGCGCCGCGGGGAAGACGATGTAGGTCGCGAGCCCGGCGAGCCCGAGCGAGACCAGGCGCCTGCTGAATCCCAGAAAGGCGAGCCGGTCGCGGGCCCAGAGGACGCCGGCGACGAGGAAGGGGACGATGAAGTACGAGGTGTAGACGATCGTGAAGGCGACGTCCCAACCGTTGATCACCCCGGGGTCGTTGAGGTGCGCCTGCAGCCATTCGGTCGGCGTCTCGCCGAGGAAGACGAAGCGGTCGAAGTCGATCATCGGCTGCGCGTGGACGCCGATCCCGAGCGAGTCGGCCGCGCCGCGGGTGAAGTCGTAGGCGCTGAGCACGACCACGATCGGCAGCCAGTCGACGACGAGCTGCAGGATCTGTCGCGGGTGCCGGCCGATCGAGGCGCAGGCGAGGGCGCCGCAGGTCCAGGCGATCACCAGCTCGCGCTGGGCGGGGATCCCGTAGTGGGCGCTCCAGGCGCCCAGGGAGATGAAGTAGAGGCCGAGGGCGCAGCGCCGCACCGCCACCCAGTGCGCGAAGCGGAAATCGACCGCCTCTCGGGTCCCGGCGTGTGCGAGCTCGGTTGCGGTCACCGCCCTAAATCTATGCCCCCGGCGCCTACGTCAAAGCCCCAGAATCGTGACTACGGCACGACGGCGGTCGGGTCGTCGAGCTGGGCGAGCCCTTCCGCCTCGCTCGGCCAGGAGTCGATCCTGGAAACCTCGTCGCCGGTCATCGTCACCAGGAGCGCCGTCTGGGTTCCGAATCGGTCGCCGCGCTCCGGGGTGATCAGGATCTCGGCGAAGGCAGCCCGGACCTCCTCGCGCCCGTGATGCTCCCGCTGTCCGAAGATGAAGCCGGGCGGGCGCACGACGACGTCCTCGGCCAGGTGGCTGACGTACTCGTCCACGTCGCGTTCGTCGAAGGCGGCCAACATCGCGCGGACGGTCTCCAAAGCGGCCACTGCGTCAACCTACCCGGCCAGCGCGCGCCTATTGGGGTGTAGCTGAATAGCGGGACTAGTCCGGTGCCGGCTGGTTCGGTCAGCGCAGGCGCACCCTCGCCGTGCGGATCCGCCTCGGATGGTCGCCCGCCTCGATCCGGGCGACCTCCACCGCTTTCCGGTAGGAGATCACCGAGACGTCGTCGCTTTCCCGGTTCGGGACGAAGCAATAGCGGCCGTCATCGCTCGAGGTGGCCCAGGCGGGCTCGTCGCCGACCGGAACGATCCCCTTCACCGATAGCGACTGACGCCGGACGATGGCGACATAGTCAGACACCGTTTCGGCCGCACAGATCTTCGTCCCGTCGTCGTTGAGCGCGATCCCATGACTGGTGGACAGGCGCCGATCGGCTCCAGGGTCCAGCAGCGTGGTTTCGTCCGTCAGTGGCAGCTGCACGGTCCGCAGCACACGTTCGTGTTCGAGGCTGTACTCGACGAAGCCGTGAAGCAGCGTCAGCTGGATGTACGCCGTCGAACCATTCGGCGTGACGACGAACGGTCGAATCCCCTGGTCGAACTCGATCACGCGCTCGACGTCCATCGTCTCGGCGTCGACGACGGTGAGCCAGCACCGACACGGCATCGCGTCGGACGTCCCGCGACCCATGCTGCCGTTGTAGACCAGCTCGCCGTCCTCGGAGTAATCGTTCCCATGCGGACTGTCGCCCGTCGGGAAGCGATCGACGATCGTCGCCGACCGCGTATCGATCACCTCGACCACGTCTGCCGACTTCGCCGACACGAGCAGCCTGGTTCCGTCGGGCGAGAGCGCGAGGTGGTCCGGATGAAGGCCCGCGACCGCGACCCTCCAGAGCATCTGCTCGGTCCGCAGGTCGAACGCCGCGACGTCACCGAGGCTCGGGCGCGACACGTAGAGGACTCGACCGCCGGGCGATACGCGCAGGTCATCGTTGAGCAGCAGGATCCCGTCGGCGGAGAGCTGGTTGTCGACCACGCACGAGGCGGCATCGCCGGGCGTGGTCGCGCTGCCGACGCACTGGCGGTAGTCGGGCGCGACGTCGATCTGCTCGACCCGCCGGAGACTGCGCTGGCCGAACAGGTCAACCGTTCCGTCGAACGCGTTCGCCACCAGAAACACATCGCGCCCGCGCTCCCCGGGTCGCGTCGCCGAAGCCTCGCCGGCTCCGGGCCTCACACCGATGACCGAGATCGCCGCCGCGATCGCGGTCA
>DATBPT010000037.1:0-2483 GCA_036561205.1 Solirubrobacterales bacterium | reverse complement strand
CGTGCTCGGAGGCGTGCAGGGCGCCGAGCAGAACCTCGCTCGGCAGCGCCGCCGCCATCCGGTCACCGATCACGTACCAGAGCGCCTGGGTGACGAAATCCTGCTCGGGCAGGTCGAGAGAGACGATGTCGATCACCTTGTTGTCGCCGAGACGCTTGCGCTGGTAGGCGATCACCTGCTCCGAGACCGAGACCGTGCCGAAGCTGAGCTCCACGCCGAGCGCTCGGCGCTGCGTCTCGATCCCCTCCACGTAGACCTCGGTCTCCTTCTTCACCTGCGTGTAGAAGTCGCCGTCGAACGGCTTCACCATCGCGCGCCGCGAGCCGATGTCCAGCTCCGCGACCTGGTAGGAGCGCCCGAGGTGGAGGTAGATCGCGCCCGGGTGAACGGTCGAGAAGGCCCGCTCCGCCTCCACGTTCCCCAGCATCTCGCCGGAGGTCGCGTCCACGACCGCGACGCTGTCGGCTGAGGCCGAGCGCAGCGCGATGCGCCCGGCCACGAAGTCGCCGGTGCGGGTCAGATAGCGCTCGCCGCGGCCGCGACGGAGCTCGCCGGCCGTGACGAGCTGCTCCGCCCTCTCGCGCCATCCCTCCCCGAAGATCTCGTCGTCCCCTTCGGAGAGCGGCGCCTCGTAGGCGGCCGCCAGCAGGTGCTGGAGCTGGATCTGCTCGGAGCTGTGATCGAGGATCGCGGCCTCGACCGGCCGCTCGAGGAACTCTTCGGGATGGCGGCAGAAGAACTGGTCGAGCGCGTCCTCGCCCGCGACGTAGACGGCGAGCCCGCGGCGGCGCCGGCCGGCGCGGCCCCACATCTGACGCAGGCTGGCGACCGTGCCGGGGAAGTTGACGCAGATCGCCGCGTCGAGCTCCCCGACGTCGATCCCGAGCTCCAGCGCATCGGTGGCTGCGACCGCTAGCAGCTCGCCGGAGGCGAGCTTCGCCTCGATCTCGCGGCGCTGCTGCGGGGTGTAGCCCGCCCGGTAGGGCGCGATCCGCTCGGCGAGCGCGCCCTGACCCCTCCTCGTCAGCTCGTCCGAGGCGAACCTGTTGATCAGCTCGATCCCGCGGCGGCTGCGCATGAAGCAGATCGTCCGCACCCCGCGCGTGACGAGCTCCACCAGCAGGTCCGACGCCTCCGACACCGGCGAGCGCCGCGTCATCGTGTGCTGCTCGATCACCGGTGGGTTCCACATCGCGATCTCACGGCCGGCACGCGGCGCGCCGTCGTCGTCGAGCAGTTCGAAAGGCGTCCCCGTGAGCCGCTCGGCCAGCTCCCCGGGGTTGGCGATCGTGGCCGAGGCGAGGATGAAGCGCGGCTCGGCGCCGTAGATCCGCGCCACCCGCCTCAGGCGGCGCAGGACGTTCGCGACGTGGGAGCCGAAGACACCGCGGTACGTGTGCGCCTCGTCCACCACGACCCAGCCGAGGTTCGCGAGGAAGTCGCCCCAGCGCTTGTGATGGGGGAGGACGCCGACGTTGAGCATGTCGGGGTTGGTCAGAACGAGATTCGCCCTCCGCCGGATGCCCGGCCGGTCCTCGCGTGGCGTGTCGCCGTCGTAGATCGCCTCGCGCAGCCCCGGCGGTCGCAGCTCGCCGAGCTTGCGAGCCTGATCCTGGGCCAGGGCCTTGGTCGGGTACAGGTAGAAGGCGCGGTTCAGCGGCTCCCGCGCGATTCCGTCGAGCACCGGGAGGTTGAAGGAGAGCGACTTGCCGGACGCGGTCCCGCTGGTCAGGATCAGGTTCGACCGCCGCGCGGTCTCGTAGGCCGCGGCCTGATGGGAGTAGAGCGATTCCACGCCGGCCGCTTGCAGCGCATCGGCGAGCCCGGGATCGAGATCGGCTGGAAGCCCGGTGAGCTTGGCCATGGTCGCCGCTTCCGACGACTCCGCCACCAGCCGGCCGTCCTCGCGAGCGGGCCCGAGGGCCGGCTCCCAGGCCCCACCCGCGACGGCGGTGCTGCTAGCCAACCGGCTCACCCGGCCGCTCGATCGCGCCGGCGACCCGCATCGCCTGCAGCGCGCTCCGGTCGTGCAGGCGGAGGATGTCGGCGCCGCGGGCGACGGCGAGCGCGGTCGCCGCGGCTGTCGCCCATTCCCGATCGGCCGCCGGCAGTCGCTGCTCCCAGGAGCCGGCCAGCAGCGCCCCGAGGAAGTCCTTGCGGGAGAGCGACACGTACAGCGGCCGCCCGAGCGGGCCGAGCTCGCCGAGCCTGCGCAGGATCTGAAGGTCGTCGGCGAGGGAGAGGTCGAAGTCGAGTCCGGGGTCGAGGGCGATCTGCTCCTCAGCGACCCCCCGCTCTGTGGCGGCCGCGAGCCGGCCGTCGAACCAGCGGCGCAGATGCTCGACGGGGTCGTCGTAGTGCTGCTTCGGGCGGTCCTCGCGCGGCGGCCCCTCGATGTGCATGAGCACCAGCCCGCAGCCCGTCTCCGCGGCGACGTCGAGCATGGCGTCCTCTCCGCCGCCGATGTCGTTGATCGCTGCGGC
>DATBPT010000036.1:0-10324 GCA_036561205.1 Solirubrobacterales bacterium | reverse complement strand
GCCGAGGATCGCGATCGTCTTGCCCTTCAGCGCGTCGGGGTTTGCGTCGGCGTCGTAATAGATCTTGTCGTCAGTCATGGCTGCGGCACTCTACGCATCGGCGTTCGTCGGCCGCTTGACGTAGTACTCGGTGAACTCGCTGCAGAGCCCGTCATCGTCGAAGTGGATGACGAAGCAGTTGTCGTAGGCCTCGCGCACGGAGCCGTCGGGGTCCGTGTAGACGCTCTCCCCCGTGGCGACCGCGACGGCGCCGTCGACGGCGACCGGCTCATACGTTGCGGTCCAGCCGTCGGGGTCGTCGCGGTCCTTCAACCAGGCGTCGGCCACGGCCCGCGCGCCGACCACCGGATCGGTGTGCGGGTAGTAGCGGTAGCTGACGTCGTCGGTGAACAGCGCCGCGATCCGCTCGCGGTCGTTGCTGCGCCACGCCTCGATGTACTCGACGAGCCAGCGCTCCACGTGCTCGCGATCCGTCATCGCAGCTCCCTTCGCATCAGCTTGCCGGATGCGGTCCGCGGCAGCTCGGCGACGAACTCGACCCGTTTCGGGACCTTGAACCCGGCGAGCTCGCCGCCGCAGTGCGAGCGCAGCTCGTCGGCGCTGACCTCGGCATCGCCGCGCAGGACGACGACAGCGGTGACCGCCTCCTGCCACTCGGCGTCGGCGCGCCCGATCACGGCCGCGTCGGCGACCCCGGGGTGGCGCAGCAGCACCTCCTCGACCTCGGTCGGGAGCACGTTCTCACCGCCGCTGACGATCATGTCGCCGAGCCGGTCGGTGACGTAGAGGAAGCCCTCCTCGTCGATCCGTCCGAGGTCGCCGGTGTGCAGCCAGCCGTCCTCGTCGGCGACACCCGGGGCGACCGTCGGTCCCTGGACCAGGATCTCGCCGTCCTGGATCCGCAGGTGCGTCGTCAGCAGGGGCCTGCCCGCGGAGCCGATCCGGTTCTCGGCCTCGGCCGGCGAGAGCGTCGTCACCTGCGAGGCCGTCTCCGTCAGGCCATAGGTCTGAACCACGGTCGCCCCGCGGCCGATCGCCTCCTCGAGCACCTCCGCCGGCACCGGGCCGCCGCCGACGAGGACGGCCCGCAGCGGCAACAGGTCGACTCCGGCGTCGAGCAGGCGGGTGAGCTGGGTGGCGACGAGCGAGATCACGGTGACGCCGTCGCCCTCGAGCGAGGCGGCGACCCGATCGACGTCGAAGCCCTCGTGGACGACCGCGGTGGTGCCGTAGATGACGCTGCGCATGACGATCGAGAGGCCGCCGACATGAAACAACGGCAGGCAGCAGAGCCAGCGGTCGGTGGGCTCGACGCCGAGGTTGAAGGCCGAGCCGACCGCGCTCCAGAGATGGTTGCCATAGGTGAGCCCGATCGGGCGCGGGCCGCCCGAGGTGCCGCTGGTGAGGACGCGGCAATGAAGCGCGGAGAGGTCGTGCTCGCCGAGCAACGGCAGGTCGGCCTCGGTGTGGCCGAGGTCGGGCGAGCTGTTGACGGTCAGCGCCGGCGCGGCGCGGGCGAGCTCGGCCTCGAGCTCGGCCGCCGTCAGCCGGGTGTTGACCGGGTAGGCGACCGCGCCCAGCTTCATCAGCGCGTGCAGCATGACCACGTACTCGATCCCGGCCGGCAGCATCAGCGCCACGGTCGCCCCGCGGCGGGCGCCGCGGGCGGCCAGCCGGCGCGCCGCGGCGGTCGCCTCGCGCTCGAGCTCCGCATAGGTCATCGTCACCTCGTCGGCAATCAGCGCGCAGCGATCGGGGCAGGTCTGGGCGCGCTGGGAGAGCCAGTTGTCGAGCAGCATTTCTGGCATTGTTGCGAGCCCGTGCCGACCCCGCACAAGGACGCCCCACCGAGCGAACAGCTGTACGCGCCGATCGAGTGGCGCGGGGCGGCCGAGTACGACGACATCCTCTATCAGCGCGCCGAGGCGATCGCCCGGATCACGATCAACCGGCCCGAGGTCCGTAACTCGTTCAGGCCCCAGACGCTGGCGGAGCTGCGCGACGCGTTCACCCGCGCCCGCGATGACACCGAGGTCGGAGCGATCATCTTCACCGGCGCCGGTGACGAGGCCTTCTGCGCCGGCGGCGACCAGAGGATCCGCGGCGACGACGGCTACATCGGCGACGACGAGGTCGCCCAGCAGGGTGTCGGCCGGCTCGACGTCGGCGACCTGCACGTGCAGATCCGGCGCCTGCCCAAGCCGGTGCTGGCCGCCGTGGCCGGCTACGCCGTGGGCGGCGGCCAGATCCTGCACCTGGTCTGCGATCTCTCGATCGCCGCCGACAACGCGATCTTCGGCCAGACCGGTCCCCGGGTCGGCAGCTTCGACGGCGGCTTCGGCGCCGGTCTGCTCGCCCGCGCGGTCGGTGTTCGCAAGGCGAAGGAGATCTGGTTCCTCTGCCGCCTCTACGACGCTGAGGAGTCGCTGCAGATGGGGCTCGTGAACGCGGTCGTGCCGCTGGACCAGCTCGAGCGCGAGTCGGTCGCCTGGTGCCGCGAGATGACCAGCCTCTCCCCCCTCTCGCTGCGGCTGCTGAAGTCGAGCTTCAACGCCGCCGAGGACGGGCTCACCGGCCTCCAGCAGCTCTCCCACGACGCCACCCTGCTCTTCTACATGACCGAGGAGGGACAGGAGGGGCGCGACTCGTGGAAGCAGGGCCGCCGGCCCGACTTCTCGAAGTTCCCGAAAAGACCGTGAGGCGTAGCCGAACCCCGCCGCTGTTGAGGCGGCTCGGGTGAACCCGCGCATCTGGTTGATGGCGGCGCGCCCGCGCACGCTGCCGGCGGCGATCGCGCCGGTGCTGGTCGGCAGTGCCGCGGCGGCCGAAGCCTCCGACGATTTTCGCTGGGGCGCCTTCTTCGCCGCTCTCGTCGGCTCGATCTTCATCCAGATCGGGACCAACCTCGCCAATGACTACTCCGACGCCAAGCGCGGGGCCGACACCGAGGACCGCCTCGGCCCGGTGCGCGTCACCTCCGCCGGGCTGGTGGCGCCGCGCCGCGTCCTCTACGCGACCTGGCTCGCCTTCGCCGTGGCGACGGCGGCCGGCATCTACCTCGCCACCGTCGCCGGGCCGGTGATCATCGCCGTCGGCGCCGCCTCGATCGCGGCCGGCGTCCTCTACACCGGCGGCCCGCGGCCCTACGGCTATGCCGGCATGGGCGAGCTGTTCGTCTTCCTCTTCTTCGGCCTCGTCGCCGTCAACGGCTCCTACTTCGTCCAGCTCGAGCGGCTCGACTGGCTGCCGTTCTGGCTCTCGGTCTCGGTCGGCTTCCTCTCCACCGCGATCCTGGTCGTCAACAACGTCCGCGACCTCGAGACGGACCGCCGCGCCGGCAAGCGCACGCTCGCGGTCCGACTCGGCCGTGAGCGCACCCGCAGCCTCTACGCGACGCTGCTCGGCGGCGCCTACCTCGTGCTGCCGCTCGGGCTGCTGCTCTCCGACGGCCCGGCCTGGGCGCTGCTCGGGCTGCTCTCGCTGCCGCTCGCCGGCAAGCCGCTGCGAAGCGTGCTCGAGCGCACCGACGGGCCCGCCCTCAACGGCGCGCTCGCCCAGACCGGGGCCCTGCTCGGCGCCTTCAGCCTTCTGGTCACGGCCGGGCTGTTGATCGCGTCCTAGCGCCATGAAGCTGGTCGAGGTCGAGGTGATCCCGTACGCGCTGCGGTTCGAGCGGCCGTACACGACCGCCCGCGGGACGCTGGAGCGGCGCGAGATCCTGCTCGCGCGGCTGATCACCGACGAGGGCTTGGTCGGACTCGGCGAGGCGGTGCCGCTGGCGCTGCGCGGCGGCGCCGACCTGGCGGCCGTGGAACGCGGGATCCGCAAGGGCACCCGGCGCCTGCGCCGCTCCGACCTCTCGGACTTCTCCGGCCCCGAGCCGACCCTGGCGGCGGTCGATGCCTTCATCCACACCGTCGCCGGCCGCCGGCTACCGGCGCCGGCCAAGGCGGCGATCGAGATGGCGATCTTCGACCTCGCCGGCAAGGCCTCGCAGCGCCCGCTCTGGTCGCTGCTCGGCGCGACCGAGGCGAGCCCGGTCGCCTGCAACGCGACCCTGGTCAGCGGGACCGCCGCCGAGGTCGGCGACGATGCCCAGCGCTGGGCCGAGCGCGGCTTCACCACCTTCAAGCTGAAGCTCGGGAGCACCGACGACGTCGCCCAGGTGCGAGCCGTGCGCGAGCGGCTCGGCCCCGAGGTGAAGATCCGGGTCGATGCCAACGGCGCCTGGAGCGTCGACGAGGCGCTCGGCGTGCTGCGGATGATCGAGCCGCTCGGGATCGAGCTGGTCGAACAGCCGGTCGAGACGGTCGCCGAGATGGCCGCAATCACCGCGGCGCTGACGCTGCCGATCGCCGCCGACGAGATCGTCGCCAGCACCAAGGACGCCGAGCGCGCGAAGCGCGAGCGCGCCTGCGACCTGGCGACGGTGAAGCTGTCGAAGGTCGGCGGGATCGGCGAGGCGAGCGGAATCGCCAAGGCGCTGCCGATCTACCTCTCAAGCGCTCTCGACGGGCCGCTCGGGATCGCCGCCGCCGCCCACGCGGCCCAGGTGCTGCCCGCGGTCGGCCCCGCCGCCGGTCTCGCCCACGGGCTCGCCACCCAGCTGCTGTTCTCGGAGACGGTCGCCCGCCGCGAGTGCACGCTCGTGGCGGGCCTGCTCAGCGTCCCGGATGCACCCGGGCTCGGCATCGAGATCGATCAGGACGCGCTCGCCGCGCGGCGGATCTAGCGTTCGGCCCGTGGACCCGACAAACCGCAACACGGCGCTTGCCTCCGCAATGGCCGAGGAGCTGGCGCGGTGCGGTGTGCGCAACGCCGTGATCTCACCGGGATCGCGCTCCACCCCGCTGGCGCTGGCGCTCTGGCGTCAGCCGGCGATCGAGGCGCACGTGATCGTCGACGAGCGCTCGGGCGGGTTCTTCGCCCTCGGCGCGGCGCAGGCGACGCGAACCCCGGTCGCGATCCTCTGCACGTCCGGCACCGCCGCGGCCAACCTCCACCCGGCCGTCTGCGAGGCGGACGAGTCGGCGGTGCCGCTGGTCGTGCTGACCGCCGACCGGCCGCCCGAGCTGCGCGGGATCGGCGCCGGGCAGACGATCGACCAGCTGAAGCTCTACGGCTCGGCGGTGCGCTGGTTCTGCGAGGTCGGCAACCACGAAGCCGACGACGCCGGGCTGCTGCATTTCCGCTCGGTCGCCTGCCGCGCCTTCTGGACCGCCGCCGGCGACCCGCGGCCCGGGCCCGTGCACCTGAACGTCGCCTGGCGCGATCCGCTCGGGCCCGAACCGCGTCCGGATGACCTCACCGCCACCTCCGCGCTGGCGCTGGAGGGCCGTGGCGCGGACCGCCCCTTGACCACGGTCCCTCCCGTGCCCTCGCCGCCGTCGCGGCCTCTGGTCGACGCCCTCGCCGAGCGGATTGATGCATCCACGCGCGGCCTGATCGTCGCCGGGCGGATGACGGCCGGCGCGCAGACCGAGATCGCCGCACTTGCCGGTGCGACCGGGTTCCCGATCCTGGCCGAGCCCACGTCGCAGCTTCGCTTCGGCGCCCACGACCGCAGCCGGGTGATCTCGGCTTACGAGGCGATCGCGCGCGCCCGGCCACAGGAGCTGACCCCGGACCTGATCCTGCGCTTCGGCGAGATGCCGACCTGCAAGCCGCTGCGCCAATGGCTGGCCGACCTACCCGAGGCCGCGGAGCTCGCGATCGATTCCACCCACGGCTGGAACGAGCCAACCCGGATCGCGGGCGCGATCGTCCGCGCCCGTCCTGCGGCGCTCTGCGAGGCCCTGGTCGAGGCGGTCGCAGAAGGGGCGGCCGACGACGAGTGGAGCCAGGCCTGGCTCGCGGCGGCCGCTGCCGCTGAGCAGGCGATCACGGCCGAGCTCGACCCGCTCGACCAGCCGACCGAGCCCGGCGTGCACCGGGCGCTCGCCGGCGCCTACGCCGACGGCGAGCTCGTCTACACCGCCTCGAGCATGCCGATCCGCGACCAGGAAGCCTTCCTGCCGGCCGGCGATGCCGAGGTGCTCTTCCTCGCCAACCGCGGCGCGAACGGGATCGACGGCCTGATCTCGTCGGGGATCGGGGCCGCGACGGCGGGCGGGCGACCGGCCTGGATCGTAACCGGCGACCTCGGCCTCTTTCACGACATGAACGCGCTCGCGTCGCTTCGACCGGCGACGACGCCGGTGCGGATCGTCGTCATCAACAACGACGGCGGCGGCATCTTCGAGTTCCTGCCGCAGGCGGACCAGGTCGGGCGCGACGAGTTCGAGGCCCTGCTCGGGACCCCGCTCGGGATCGACGTCGAGCAGGTCGCACGGTTGTACGGCCTCCCCTATACGCGGATCGAGGATCTCGCCGAGCTCGAAGGCGCCGGCTCGGCAACCGGCCTGATCGAGATTCGCGTCGATCGCGCGACCAACGTCGAGCTCCACCGGCGGCTCCAAGCGGCAGCCGCTGAAGCGGTCACCGCAGCGCTCGGCTAGCTGATTCACTGCGTACGGGATGAGCCTGGCCAAGCACGTCGTCAACGCGGACAACGACGAGGTCCGGGTGACCACGTGGACCTTCCCCGCGGCCGGGGCCGCCACGGGTCGGCATCGCCACGAGTTCGACTACGTCGTGGTGCCGATCACCGGCGGGCGGTTCGAGGTGGTCGAGCTCGACGGGTCGGTGCGCGAGATGGAGCAGGTCGCAGGCTCGCCGTATCTGGGCACGGCGGGTACGGCTCATGACGTCGTCAGCGCCGCCGCCGAAGAGGCGGCCTTCGTCGAAATCGAGCTCAAGCGCTAGCGGCGACGATCCGGTTCGGGGATCATCGCTTTCACGGGGACAGAGAGAGGAGCAGATGAAATGGCAGTCGACCTGGTGATCGAGATCGAAAACGAACCCGGGGCGCTGGCGCGGGTGGCGACTGCGATCAGCGATGCCGGTGTCAACATCGCCGCCGCAACCTGCGTCGGGCCGGGCGAGCGGGCCGAGCTCCACATCCTCGTCCCCCACGCTGAGTCCGCGAGGCATTCGTTGGCGATCTCGCATCTCGCCGTCAGCCGCGAGCGCGAGGTCGTCGTCGTCGACGTCGAGGACCGCCCCGGCGTTCTGGCGGACCTGACCCGCAGGATCGCCGGGGCCGGGGTCGACCTCGATCTGGTCTATGTAGCCACGCGCAACCGCGTCGTCTTCGGGGCCGCCGACCTCGATGCCCTCAAGGCGGCTCTGGACACCGCGGGCTGAGGGACTAGCCGGCGAGCAGCGGAAGCAGCGCCTCGAGCTTGAGCTCGGTCTCGGCGAGCTCGGCCGCCGGGTCGGAGTCGGCGACGATCCCGGCGCCGGCGAACAGGTGGGCGGTGCGATCGCGCAGCAGCGCCGAGCGCAGGGCGACACAGAACTCGCCATCCTCGGCGGCGTCCATCCAGCCGACCGGTCCCGCGTACCAGCCTCGGTCGATGTCCTCGAGCTCGGCGATCGCAGCCTGGGCCTCGCGATCGGGCTCCCCGCCGACCGCCGGGGTCGGATGCAGGAGCGCCGCCAGCTCGACCGCCGAGAGCGGATCGGCGAGCTGGGCGTGGACCGGCGTCGCCAGGTGCTGGATGTTGGCGACCTTGACCACGCCAGGGTCGGCGCCGGCCTCGACCCAGACCGACCGCGGCGCCAGCTTGCGCTCGATCCGCCGGGCGACGATCCGGTGCTCGGAGCGATCCTTGTCGCTGCGCAGGAGCTGCTCGCCGAGGTGATCGTCGACCGCCGGGTCGGCGCTGCGCCGGGTCGAGCCGGCGAGCGCGACGGTCGCGACTCCGGCGCCGCGGCGGCGCACGAGCAGCTCCGGGCTGGCGCCGAGGAAGGCGCCCTCCGGCGTGCCGGCGCAGAAGCAGAAGCAGGATGGAAACAGCTCGCGCAGGGCGCCGAAGGTGGCCGCCGGATCATGGGCGGCCGGAGCCTCGACCGCGACCTCCCGGGCGAGCACGACCTTGTCGAGCTCACCGGCCCGGATCCGCGTCGTCGCCGCCGCGACCGCCTCCTCGTAGGCACGTGGAGGGGTGACGCTGGTGATCCGGCTCTCGCCCCGCGGGCTCGGGTCGAACATCGGCAGCGGCTGCTCACGCACCGAGGCGAGCCGGCGCGCCAGCCGCGCCTCGACCTGATCCGGCTCGACCCCGCCGCCGGCGATCGCGCTCAGGGTCAGCCAGACCTGGCCCCCGATGCGCAGCAGCGAGAGCTCGGGCAGGACCAGCAACGCGGGCGGAAACGAGGACCAATGCGGAGCGGCGGCGCCCTCGGCCGCGAAGGCGAAGCCGCCCGTCCACACCGGTCCGGCGCCGGCGGGCAGTCCCTCCGGCTCGTCGGCGAGCCGCGCGCGCATCACGCCCGCGCACTCGGCGACCAGATCGTCGAAGCGCTCCGCCCCGCGCGAGACGGCCTCGTGGGCGGAGCCGAGCCCGGCGAGCGCGAAGCCATGCCGGTCCGGCTGCTCCCAGGCGAACCAGCGATCACCGGCCATCCGCGAGGCGAACACGGTGGCGCAGGGGTCGTCGATCGCGGCCGGGAGGGTGACGCTGACCAGTCGTCGTTCGGCCGGCAGGCGGCCGAGCAGCGCCGCGAGCGGCTCGAGCGCGCTCGCGGCCTCGATCACGGTGGCCTAGTGCTCGGGCCGCGACTTGGTGATCGCGACCTCGCCCGTGCGCGCCATCTCGATCAGCCCGTGTGGGCGGATCATCGCCTCGAAGGAGTCGATCTTGTCCTGGGAGCCGGTCACCTCGATCGTCAGCGAACGGCGCGAGACGTCGACGACCTTGCCCTCGTAGATCTCGGCGAACTGCATGATCTCGGCTCGGCTCTCGACCGAGGAGCTGACCCGGAACAGGGCCAGCTCGCGGGTCGTGGTGGAGTCGGGCTCCATGTCGCGGATCTTGATCACGTTGACGAGCTTGTGAAGCTGCTTGGTCACCTGGTCGATCGGGTGTACCGCGCCGTCGAGCGTCAGCGTGATCCGCGAGGTGTCCGGGTCCTCGGTCGGGCCGACCGCGAGCGTGTCGATGTTGAAGCCGCGGCGGCTGAACAGGCCCGCGATCCGAGCGAGCACGCCGGGGCGGTTCTCGACCAGCAGCGAGAGGATGTGCTTGCGGCCGGTGAGCTGGCGCCCGACCTCGAGATCCTCGAGTCGGACGACCTCCGGTGTGCCGGGCTCGCCCATCAGCCGACCATGTCCCGGGCGGCGGCACCGGCGGGGATCATCGGGTAGCAGTTCTCGTCCTTGGTCACGTGGACGTCGAGCAGCACCGGCCCCTCGGTCGCGAGCGCCGCGCGCATCTGGTCGCGCAGCTCGCCCTTGTCGGTGGCCTGCATCCCGGTCCAGCCGAAGGCTTCGGCGAGCTTCGGCCAATCGGGACTCGGGCCCATCTCGACCGACTGATAGCGCTCGTTCCAGAACAGCTCCTGCCACTGGCGAACCATGCCGAAATGGCCGTTGTTCATGAGGAAGACCTTGACCGGGATCTCATGGTGGACCGCGGTCGCGAACTCCTGCACGTTCATGATCAGGCTGCCGTCGCCGGCGAGGCAGACGACGGTCTGGTCGGGGCAGGCGACCTTGGCGCCGATCGCCGCCGGGAGGCCGAAGCCCATCGTTCCGAGCCCGCCCGAATTGAGCCACCGGCGCGGCTCGTTGAAGTGGTAGTACTGCGCCGCCCACATCTGATGCTGGCCGACGTCGGAGGTGATGATCGCGTCGCCCTCGGTCGCCTCGTACATCGCCTCGACCATGAACTGCGGCTTGATCTCAGAGTCGCGCGAGTCCTCGTAGCGAAGCGGCCAGGCCGTCTGCCACTCGCGGATCTGGGTCCACCACTCCTGGAGGCGCGAGGAGTCAGGGCTCAGCGCCCGATACTCGCGGTTGAGCTTCGCCAGCACGTCCTTGGCGTCACCGACGATCGGGATATGTGCGGGAACGTTCTTGGAGATCTCTGCCGGGTCGACGTCGATGTGGACGAACTTGGCCCGGGGCGCGAACTCCGAGAGCTTGCCGGTGATCCGGTCGTCGAAGCGGGCGCCGACGCAGACGATCAGGTCGGCCTCGTCCATCGCGTAGTTGGCGGTCCGGGTGCCGTGCATGCCGAGCATCCCCAGCCACTGCTCGTGCGGCGCCGGAAAGGCTCCGAGACCCATCAGGGTCGTGGTTACCGGCAGCTTGTCGGAGGCGCAGAACTCGCGGAACTCCTCCGATGCATCGGCGTTGATGATTCCGCCACCGCCGTAGATCACCGGCCGGCGCGAGTTGGCCAGCGCCTTGGCCGCGATCCGGATCTGCTTGATGTTG
>DATBPT010000035.1:0-3936 GCA_036561205.1 Solirubrobacterales bacterium | reverse complement strand
GTTGATGAACGTCCGCAGCGACGAGCCCATCGGGCTGACGAAGATCGCGCTCAACTTCCTCGACCGGCCGACCTACGCGGTGATCGCCGAGCGCCGGCGAACCGCCGACCTCGACGACCGCCGCGACATCCTCTCGTTGCTGCTGCAGGCGCGAACCGAG
Organism: Solirubrobacterales bacterium; assembly: GCA_036561205.1. Taxonomy (GTDB): domain Bacteria; phylum Actinomycetota; class Thermoleophilia; order Solirubrobacterales; family 70-9; genus WHSW01. Next base: position 3,776 of record DATBPT010000035.1, on the reverse strand, counting down.
GACGGCGAGGCGCTGACCGACGCCGAGCTCCGCGATGAGTTGCTCTCACTCGTGCTCGCCGGCCACGAGACGACCGCGAACACGCTCGCCTGGGCGTGGGAGCGGCTGGTCCGGACTCCGGTCGCACACGAGCGCCTCTGCGAGGCGGTGCGATCGGGCGAGGGCGAGGATGAGGTCGAGCGGGTGATCTGGGAGACGATGCGGTCGCGCCCGGTGATCCCGATCGTCGGCCGCCGGGTGATGGTGCCGTGGCAGCTCGGTGAGTACGGGTTGCCCGCCGACACACCGGTCCTGATCAGCATCCTGCTCGTCCACCACCGCGAGGACGTCTACCCGCGGCCGTTCGACTTCCTCCCCGAGCGCTGGGAGGAGCACAAGCCCGGCACCTACGACTGGATCCCGTTCGGCGGCGGCATTCGCCGCTGCCTCGGCGCCGCGCTGGCGATGGCCGAGCAGCGGGTGGTCCTGGCCGGGATCGGGCGCGGGCTCGACCTCGAGGCGGCCGAGCCGGAGCCCGAGCACGCGCTGCACCGCAACGTGACGATGATCCCGTCGCGCGGCGGTCGCGTCGTCGTTCGCGCCCGCCGCTAGCTACCCGAGAGCCTGCTCGAGGTCGGCGATCAGGTCCTCGGCGGCCTCGATCCCGCACGAGAGGCGCACGAGGTCGGCCGGCACCGCGGCGTCCGAGCCCTCGACCGACTGGTGGGTCATCGCCTGCGGGACCTCGATCAGCGACTCGACGCCGCCCAGCGACTCGGCGAGCGAGAACAGTTCCGTGCGCCCGACCAGCCCGACGGCGTCGGGGTGGCGGAAGGAGACCATGCCGCCGAAGCCCGGCCAGCGCACCTGCTCGACCCCGGGCGCGGTCTGGAGCCATTCGCTGACCGCGCGCCCGTTCTCGGAATGGCGGGCGACGCGCAGCGCCAGCGTCCGCAGCCCGCGGTGAACGAGGAAGCAATCGAACGGCCCCGGAACCGCGCCGACGGAGTTCTGGACGAAGCGGACCCGCTGGTGAAGCTCCGCGTCGGCGCTGATCACGGCGCCGCCGACGACGTCCGAATGACCGCCGAGGTACTTGGTGGTCGAGTGCACGACCGCGGTCGCGCCGAGCTCGAGCGGGCGCTGGACGATCGGGGTGGCGAAGGTGTTGTCGACGACGACCTTGCGGCCGTCCGCCGCCCCGACCACGGCGCCGATGTCGATCTCGTTCAGGAGCGGGTTGGTCGGCGTCTCGACCCAGATCAGCCGCGTCTCGGGCCGCAGCGCCGCGCGCAGCGCGTCGAGGTCGCGCTGGTCGACGAGGTCGTAGGCGAGCCCGAAGCGGGCGAGGACCTTGTCGACCAGCCGGTAGGTGCCGCCGTAGAGGTCGAGCGGCAGGATCAGATGGTCGCCCGCCCCCAGGGCCGCGGTGAGCACGGCGTGGGTCGCGGCCATGCCGCTCGAAAACGCCGTTGCCTCGCCACCCTCGAGCTCGCCGAGGGCGCGTTCGAGCGCCGTTCGGGTCGGGTTCGCCGAGCGCGCGTAGTCGTACTCGCCGACGAACTCCCCGGGGGCCGGCTGGACGAAGGTCGAGGTCTGGTGGATCGGCGGGATCACCGAGCCGTAGGTGGGGTCCGGCTCGAGCCCGGCGTGGACGACCCTGGTGTCGATCCGCCTGCTGCTCATTGGTTCAGCGCCTCGATCAGATCGACCGAGACGAGGATGCCGAGCGCGCGCCCGTCGTCGACCACGATCACCGGCTTGCGCTCGCCGAGCAGCATGTGAATCGCCTCGCTGACCGGGCTCTCGGCGGCGAGCTCCGGCAGCGGCGGCTCGATCACCTCGGTGACCGGCTCGCCGAGGATCCCCGGGTGCTCGGCCGAAGCCAACAGCAGGCCGCGCTCGCTGACCGTGCCCATGAAGGCCCGGCCGTCTTCGCCGGAGACCACCGGAACCTGGGAGACGCCGTGCTCGCGCATCAGCTCGAGCGCCCGCCCGACCGGGTCGTGGCTGCCGACGGTGAGCAACGGGCGCTCCTCGCTGCGGGCGCGGATCACGTCGCCGACCGTGAGCCCGCCCTCGTCGCCGAGATAGCCGTGCTCCCGCATCCAGGAGTCGTTGAAGACCTTGGAGACGTAGGGGCGGCCGCCGTCGGGGATGATCGTCGCCACCAGGGCGTCCGGATCGTCGAGCTCGCGGGCGATCTGAACGGCGGCCCAGAGCGCGGTCCCGGTCGAGCCGCCCGCGAACAGTCCCTCGCGCGCGACCAGCCGGCGGGCGGCCAGGAACGAGTCGCGGTCGCTGACGGTGACGTAGCGGTCGATGATCTCGGGGTCGAGGGTCTCGGGCCAGAAGTCCTCGCCGATCCCCTCGACCCTGTACGGGTGCACGGGCCCGCCGGAGTAGATCGAGCCCTCTGGGTCGGCGCCGATCACCTCGATCGCCGGGTTCTGCTCCTTGAAGTACCTGCCCACCCCGGTGATCGTGCCGCCGGTGCCGACGGCGATCACCAGGTGGGTGACCCCGCCGCCCGTCTGGCGCCAGAGCTCGGGGCCGGTCGAGCCGTAGTGGGACTCCGGATTGGCCGGGTTGAAGTACTGGTTGGGCTGGAAGGCGCCCTCGATCTCCTCCGTCAGCCGGTCGGCGACCCGGTAGTAGGACTGCGGCGAGTCGGGCTCGACCGCGGTCGGGCAGACGACGACCTCGGCGCCGAAGGCGCGCAGGGTGTCGATCTTCTCGCGGCTCATCTTGTCCGGCATCACCGCGATCACCTTGTAGCCGCGCAGCGCCGCCGCCATCGCCAGCCCGAGGCCGGTGTTGCCGGAGGTGGGCTCGACCAGGGTCCCGCCCGGGCGCAGCTTGCCCGCCCGCTCGGCGGCCTCGATCATCGCCAGCGCCGGGCGGTCCTTGATCGAGCCGCCCGGATTCATGAACTCGACCTTGGCGACCAGCGGCGTGCGCAGCTCGGGGTCGAACCGGGAAAGCCGCACCACCGGCGTCTCGCCGATCAGCCCGAGGACCGAGTCCTGGATCTCCGAAGCGGGCGCCTCGCTCACGCTCCGAGCTTAGTCCGTGCGCGTAAGCCGAGGGTCGTCTGCAATACAGGCCAATACGGGGGTAAAACGCAGACGACCCCCCGGTTCGAACGCTAGCTCGACGCTTCGCCGGCTCCGTCGCCGGTTTCGATCTCCTGGGCGAGCTCCTCGAGCTCCTCGGCGAACGAGGGCCCGAAGCCCTCGAGCTCGGTCACCTCGTCGCCGTCCTCGGCGAGGCCGAGCTCGGCCGCGAGCTCCTCCTCGTCGAGCAGGTCCTCCTCCGGACGCTGCGCCGGCTCCACGGGCTCGATCTCGAGCGTGCGGTAGTGGCGCAGTCCGGTCGCCGCCGGGATCAGCTTGCCGATGATCACGTTCTCCTTCAGCCCGACCAGCTTGTCGCGCTTGCCCTCGAGGGCGGCGTCGGTGAGCACCTTCGTCGTCTCCTGGAACGAGGCGGCCGAGAGGAAGGACTCGGTGGCCAGCGATGCCTTGGTGATCCCGAGGATCACCTCCTCGCCCTTGGCGGGCGTGCCGCCGCCGTCCTTGACCTGCTTGTTGAGCGCCTTGAGCTTGTGGCGATCCTCGAGCGCGCCCGGCAGCAGCGTGGTCGAGCCCTTGGCGTCGATCCGCATCCGCTTCAGCATCTGGCGAGCGATCAGCTCGATGTGCTTGTCGTTGATGTCGACGCCCTGCGCCTTGTAGACCCGCTGCACCTCGCCGACGAGGTAGAGCTCGGTCGCGGTGCGGCCCTTGATCTCGAGC
>DATBPT010000034.1:0-19492 GCA_036561205.1 Solirubrobacterales bacterium | reverse complement strand
TTATGGGTCGTATGGACCCGAAAGGCGCCAATGCAGCCGCTGGCTCAGGCGGTCTCGGTCAGCGGCTCGGCCTCGGCGGGCCGTCGCACCCCAAGCAGCAGCCACCCGGTCGCGATCGCCCCGGCGGCCGCCAGCGCGGCGCTCGCGATCCGCGCGTGGTGGAGCCCGTCGACGTAGGACTGGAGGTCGCCGCCGAGCGCAGCGTCCGCCGGCACCAGCGTTCCCAGCGCCGCGATCCCCACCGCCACACGCGTCTGGCGGTAGGTGTCGTTGGCGCCCGCGGCGAGGCCGCTCTGCTCGGCCGGGAGCGCGTTGAGGGCCAGCGCACTCCCGGTCGGGTTGAAGAGCCCCGTGCCCACGCTGGTCACCAGGAGCCCGGGGAGCAGCGCGGTCCACGACGACTCGACCCCGGCGATCAGCATCAGGGCGAGGCCGGCGGCGACCAGGCCGAGCCCGATGGTCGCGATCTTGGCGGGGGAGGAGTTCGCTCCCATTTGCGCGGTCATCCCGGAGACGACGAAGACGAGGAAGGTCCCGGGCAGGTAGACGAGTCCGGTCTCGATCGGCGACATGCCGAGGACCGTCTGCAGATAGAGCGTGAGGTAGAGGAAGACGGCGAAGAAGGACGCAGCGATTGCGAATACCGCCACCTGCGCTCCCGCGAACTGGCGCTCGCGCAACAGCCGCAGAGGCAGCATCGGTTCGCGCGAGCGCTGCTCGACGACGACGAAGGCGACCAGCAGGGCCACCGCGCCGGCCAGCGCCGCGACGATCCCGGCGCTTCCCCAGCCCTCCTCGTTGCCGCGCAGCAGCGCCAGCACGAGCAGGAAGAGGCCGCCGATCAGGGTGATCTGGCCGGGCAGGTCGATCCGGCGCGGCGTCGGATCGCGGCTCTCGGCGACCGAGCGGTAGGTGATCCAGAGGACGATCGCGCCGATCGGCACGTTGACGAGGAAGATCGCCCGCCAGCCGAAGAGCTCGGTGAGGCCGCCGCCGATGAACGGGCCGAGCGCGAACGAGGCGCCGATCGCGGCGCCGTAGGCGGCCAGCGCCTTGACCCGCGACTCGCGGTCGGGCGTGGCCTGCGAGATCAGCGCCAGCGCGGTCGCGAACATCAGCGACGCGCCCAGGCCCTGAATCGCGCGCGAGCCGACCAGGACCTCGATCCCCCCGGCCGCGCCGCAGAGTGCCGAGCTGACCGTGAAGATCGAGAGGCCGAGGATGAACAGCCTGCGGCGGCCGAGCCGGTCGGCGATCGCCCCCGCCGTGAGCACCGTCGCCGCAAGCGGGATCGTGTAGGCGTCCACCAGCCACTGGAGGCCGCTGAGGCCGGTGTCGAGGCCGCTCGCGATCTCCGACAGCGCCGTGTTGATGACGCTGATGTCAAGCATCAGCATCGCGGTCGCCAGGCAGGCGGCGACGATCGTCAGCGTGCTCGATTCGTTACTTGGCTTCGGCAACGATCGTCTTCACAGCGGCAGTCGCGCCCCCGGGGAGCTCGACCTCGACCATGTAGGTACCGACTTCGCGGATCGGGTCGTCGAGGCGGATCTTGCGGCGATCCACCTTGAGCCCGCGGGCGTCGGCGATCGCGTCGGCGATCTCGGCGCTGGTCACCGAGCCGTACAGCTTGCCGTCCTCGCCGGCGCGATGCTGGATCGTGAGCACCGTCTTTGCCAGCAGCGCGGCGGTCTGCTCGGCGCGGTCGGCGGCGTCCTGGGCGGCACGCTCGGCTGCCTCGTGGCGGCGCTTGGCCTCCTCGAGCGACCGGTCTGTCGCCGGCTGGGCGAGCTTGCGCGGGACGAGGTAGTTGCGCAGGTAGCCGGGTGAGACGTCGACCGCTTCACCGGCCTCGCCGAGGCTCTCAACGTCCTTGAGCAGGATCGCCTGGGCCATCGCTTCTAGCGCTCGCCGACGTAGGGGAGCAGCGCCAGCTCGCGGGCGCGGCGGATCGCCAGCCCGAGTTGCTGCTGGTGGCGGCGCGAGAGGCCGGTGACGCGGCGCGAGCGGACCTTGCCGCGGTCGGAGATGAACCGGCGCAGCGTCGCGAGGTCCTTGTAGTCGATGTTCTCGACGTTGATGCGCGTGTACTTGCGCGGCCGGTAGCGGTCGCCGAAGCGCCCGCCGCGACGGCGAGCGCCACCGGGGCCACCGCTCGGGGGCGTCGGCTGTGCTCGCTGCTTGCGGGCCATCAGCCGCCTGCCTTCTGAATCTCGGAAAAGCTCTTCATTTCGCGCAAAACGCGCCGCACGACGGCGGCGCGGTGCGCAATTCTAGCTAGACAGGCTCAGAAGGGGATGTCGTCGTCCGACGCGCCTACCGCCGCGGGTTCCGGGCTGTCGAAGTCCGAGGTGTCGGCCGGGACGTCGGACTTGGCCTCGAAGCGGTTGCCGCCGCCCTCGCCGCCGCCGTCGCGGCTGCCGAGGAACTGGACCCGGTCGGCGATGATGTCGACGCTCTGGCGCTTCTGGCCGTCCTGGCCCTCCCACTCGCGCCAGTCGAGCCGGCCGTCGACCGCCACGGGGCGGCCCTTCGACAGGTAGGTGGAGCAGTTCTCGCCCTGCGCGCCCCAGACCTTGACGTTGAAGTAGTTGGGCTTGTCGACCCAGTTGCCGCTCTCGTCCTTGCGGCTCGAGTTGACCGCGACGCGCAGCTCGCAGACGCTGGTGCCACTCGGCAGGCTCCGAAGCTCCGGGTCGCGGGTCAGGTTGCCCGTGATGATGACCCGATTAATGTTTGTTCCAGCCACTGAAAATCAGCCTCTCTCGAAGTTCGTTTGATCTATTCCAGTCTAAGACCGGAATCGGCGGGTTCTCGCCCCCGCCGGGGCGAAAAAGGCGGAAGCTGCGGGACTACGCCGGGGGGTTCTCGGGCTCCGCGGGAGCCTCGGGCTCGGCCGCGGGCGGCTCCGGAGCCGGCTCGGCCGCCGCCGGAGCCTCGGGCTCGGCCGGAGGAGCCTCCGCGGGAGCAGCCTCCGCGGCGGGCGCGGCGGGCTCGGCCGCAGGTGCGGCCGGCGGCGGCGCAGCCTCGGCGGCCGGCGGGGCGGCTTCGGTAGCTGCGGCGGGAGCGGGCGCAGCGGGTGGCGGCGCGGGGGCGGCATCGCGGTCCTCGTAGTCGTCGCGGCCGCGGCCGCGGCCGCGGCCACCGGGGCCGCGGGGGGCGGCGCTGGCGAGCGGCGCGGGCGGCGGCGGGTCGATCACCGGCGACTCGGGGTCGACCTTGAAGATCCGGAAGCGCAGGACGCCGTCGGTGATCTTCAGGTTGTGGTTGAGCTCGTCGAGCAGCGGGCTCTCGGTCTCGAAGCGAAAGAAGCGGTAGTCGGCCTCGTTGCGCTTGCCCACCTCGTAGGCGAGCTTGCGCAGGCCCCAGACCTTCTCGGCCTTGAGGCTGCCGCTCGACTCGATCCGCCCACGGGCGTCGGTCGCGATCTCGTCGCGGCGCTCGTCCGGAGCCTCCGGATCGAGCATCAGCACTAGTTCATATTGCGACGTTGCCAAAGCGGCGGATGACTATAGCGGGGGGCATCCGGGCTCGCCCTGGGCTTGTAGCCGCTGATGGACCGGACACGAATTCGCTGGAGCAACGTCGGCCGCCTCCTCGGCGGGGTCGGCGCGGGAGGCCTGCTGCTGGTCGTCGTCCCCGGCCTGATCGAGCCTTCCGACCCGCCACCGCTACCCGCCGACGTCGGACTCGCCACCGGCGCGACCGGCGCCTACGTGACCGCCCCGGCGACGGATCACGACCGCGACCGCGACCACCGGGCTTCGCCCGACCGCGATCGGCGAGCTCGGCCTTCGAGCCCCCGGCCGCCTGAGCGCGCGCGCTCCCCCCGGCCGCCGGAGCGCCCGCCCGCGCAGCCCTCGGGCGAGCCGCCGCCGGCGCCCGCGCCGCCGGTCCCCGCGCCGGCGCCGGTCACGGCCCCCGCGGCGCCGGCCCCGCCCCCCGAACCGCCCGCCGAAGACGAGGGGGATCCCGCCCCGGAGCAGCACCCGCCCGCGCCCGAACCGACGCCACCCCCGAGCCCGAGCCAGTTCGGCTTCGAGCATTGAGAAGACCGTGAGCGGAGACCCTCCTGCCAATCACGTCACCGGCCCGCGCCGGATCGGCAGAGCACGGCTGCTCGCGGTCGCGCTGCTGGTCGCCGCCGCGATCGTGCTCACGCTCGCCCGCCCCGCGCGGGCGGGCAACTACGTGGTCACCCAGTGCAGCTCGGTGACCGCGTTCGCCGAGGCGAGCTGGGAGCGCAGCAGCGACCACTATGGCTCCCGCGCCCTCTGCGGAACCGACGGCGGCCTGCAGGCGTATCACGACGCCGATTCGACCGGCCTCTGGCACTTCGGCGCCTGGGTCTGGCGGGCGCCGCCCGGAACGGTATTCACCAACGTCCAGGCAAACGCCAGCCTCACCAACCAGGCGGGTCACCACGGCGAGCTCGTCGTCATCCGCCCAGGCGGTGAGCCGGTCGGCTTCGGCTCCGAGCACGACGACTTCCGCGTGCACGCGATCGCCGGCGAGTTCACCCAGTTCCACAGCTGGCTGCGCTGCGTCGCTCCCGGCCCCGGCCAGCCGTGCGGGCGCGCCGGCGGCGACGCCGCCCACGCCTACGTGCGCGGCGTCTACCTGCGCACCGAGGACCGGGTCGCGCCGTCGCTGACGCTGACCGGCGGCTCGCTGCTCGGAGCCGAGGTCGTCCGCGGCACCCGCGGCCTCAGCTTCGCCGCCTCCGACGTCGGCAGCGGCATCCGCAAGGTCTACGTCGAGGCAAACGGGACCTTGCTGGTCACCGACATCCGCAACTGCGCCGTCGCCGCCGGATACGCGACCGCGCTGCGCCCGTGCCCCCCGCAGACCACCGAATCGGCCGCGATTCCGACCGCCGGCGCCGCCTTCGTCACCGGTCCCGCGAACACGGTCACCGCCTGCGTCGAGGACCTGGCCCTCGACGGCGCAGCCAATCGCGCCTGCGAGCAACGTCAGGTCTGGGTCGACGACGCCTGCCCCGGCTCCGCGGTCGGCGGCGGCTTTGCCCTCAGCGCCGGGTTCGGCGACGGCTCGGCGACCGCGAGCCTGGTCGCCTCCGACCAGCCCTCCGTGGTCCGCGGCCGGGTCGGCGGGGCGCCCGCCGGGGCCACGGTGTGCGCGCTCACCCGGGTGCTGATCGACGGCGAGCCGATCGTCGTCGGCGCCACGGCGACGACCGGGGCCGATGGCGACTACGCGCTCGAGCTGCCGCCCGGACCGAGCCGCGAGGTCTACGTCCACTACGTCGCCGGCGACCAGGTGATCGCCCGCCATGGCCTCGTCCTGCGCTCCTCGGCGCGCCCCGCCCTCGACGTAAGGCCCAACCACGGCGTTCGCAACCACGACCGCCTCCAGTTCACCGGGACCCTGCCCGGCCCGGCCTGCTTCGACCGTGTGGTCAAGGTCCAGGCCCGGCTCGGCAAACGTCGCTGGCAGGTCTTCCGCACCGATCGCGCCGACGCGGCCTGCGTGTTCACGGCCCGCTACAGGCTGCGCGCAACCGCGGACGCAAAGCGCTACCGGTTCCGCGCCCTCGTCCCCCAGCAGGCCGGCTATCCGTTCGAGCGCGGCTACTCGCGCACGGTCAAGGTGAAGCTCAGGCGGCGCTGACTACGCTGGCGGGGTGACCCGCCCCGCCCGCCCCGACGCCGACTCCGCCGATCGCGCCCGCCGGTGGCGAAACGCCACCCAGGCCGCCGTCTGCGACGTCTCGGTGCCGTGGGCCCACGGCACCGTGGTCAAGGCGACTCGCTATCCGAGCTACTACGACTACAACGTCGTCCGGGTCGAGGAGAGCCCGGAGATCAGCGTGGAGGAGCTGATCGAGGTCGCCGACGAGGCCCTCGCCGGGCTCGCCCACCGACGGGTGGACTTCGACGTCGTCGACGCCGCCGGGCCCCTGCGCTCCGGCTTCGAGGCCAGGGGGTGGGAGGCAACGTCGCTGTGGTGGATGCGACACGAGCGCCCCCTGCCGGCGGGAGCGGCGATCGCGGTGGAGGAGGTCGACTACGACGCGGTGCGCGACCTGCGTCGTACCTGGCACGGCGAGGACTTTCCCGGCCATGACCTCGGCGAGCACGAGCGCGAGGCGCGGGAGGTCGCGCTCGCTCGCGAGGCACAGGTGCTCGCCGTCAGCGAGGCCGGGACGCCGGTGGCCTTCGCTCAGCTCGAGCGCGGTGACGCGTCGGCGGAGATCACCCAGGTCTACGTCCATCCCGATCACCGCGGCAAAGGCCGCGGGACGGCCCTGACCGCGGCGGCGGTCACGGCCGCCGGGGAGGTGCAGGACCTCTGGATCGTCGCCGACGCCGAGGATCGACCGAAGCAGCTCTACTCGCGGCTCGGCTTTCGGACGGCCTGGACGACGATCGAGTTCCTGCGGCTCCCGTAACGCTCAGGCGATCAAGGTCGCGCGCTTGGCGCGGATGTCGTCGAGCTGCTCGGTGATCCAGACGCCCGGATCGCGCTCGCGAACGATCTCACGCAGGCGCGTGGCCCGCATGCGGCGCTCCTCCGGCTCCATCGTCAGCGCCCGGTGGATCGTGTCCGCCTGCTCCTGGATGTCGAACGGGTTCACGGTCAGGGTGCAGTCGCCGAGCTCCTCGTGCGAGCCGGTGTTCTCGGACAGCATCACCACGCCGTCGCACGTGTTGACCGCCGGCGCTTCCTTGGCGACCAGGTTCATGCCGTCGAAGATCGAGTTGACCATCAGCAGGTCGAAGTGCTTGTAGCGGGCTACCGCCTCGGGGAAGTTCTCGTAGATGCGCAGGTCGATCGGCATCCAATCGGTGGTCCCGTGCCGGTGGTTGACGACCGCGACCAGAGCCTCGATCCGCTCCAGGTACTCGGCGTACTCGGGCACGTCCTGCCGCGAGGGCTGGAGGTGGGCGATGAAGGTGACCCGCTCGCGGAACTCGGGGTGCTGCTGGAGGAAGGTGTCGAAGGCGGTGAAGCCGCGAAGCACGTTCTTCGAGAGGTCGGCGCGGTCGACGCGGATGATCAGGTAGTCGCGGCGGCGACGCAGCAGCGCGCGCTCGTACTCGGCGACCTCCTCCGAGGCCGCGGCGCGCTCGAGGCGCTTCGCGTCGATCCCGAGCGGATAGGCGCGGACCCAGGTCTCGCGGCCGTCGTGGAGCACCGCGCCGCGCTCGTGGTCGACCTCGAGCTCCATCAGCTCACGGCAGCAATGGAGGAAGTTGCGGCAGTAGGCGGTCGTGTGGAAGCCGATGATGTCGTTGGCGAGCAGGCCGCGGTAGATCTGCTCGCGCCAATGCGCGGGAATGATCCGCCAGCTGTCGGGCTGCGACCAGGGGATATGGACGAAGTGCTGGAGCAGGGCGTCGGGCCGCGCCTCGCGGACGATCGCCGGAGCCGTGTAGAGGTGGTAGTCGTGGAACATCACCAGCGGCGCCTCGTCGTCGGCGATCGTCCGCAGCACCCCCTCGGCGATGTCGCGGTTGACGACCATGTAGCCGGAGTCCCAGGCGTCGGCCTCCTCCCGGCGGATGTCGGGAGCGTTGGAGAGATCCCAGAGGTAGTGCTGGACGAACCAGAGGATCGGGTTCGCAATCACGTTGTAGAAGCGGTCGTAGGCGATCGGCTCGGACTCGACCATGAGCACGTCGTAGGTGACGTCGGCAAGCTCGACCCGCGCCGGCTGCCCGGCCGCCTCGCGGGCGACGGCGACGTCCTCGTCGGTCATCGCCGAGGCGATCCAGAGCGCCCCGCGATGGGCGACGAGGCCCGAGAGCGCGGTCACCAAGCCGCCGCCGCCGCGCTGGACGACGCGCTCGCCGTCCGGCCCGCGCTCGAACTGAGCCGGGCCCCGGTTGGAGACGATGACTAGACGCTGGTCTGGCATGGCCGACAGAACCTAACGTTCCGCCCGCCTCCTCCGCTTCGCGTCCGGGGGCGGCCGGGTCAGCCGAGGATCGCTAAGTATCCAGTTCGGTGAAGAGGTCGAGCCAGTCGCGGAGCAGGCGCGGGGTGAGGAAGTGCTCTCGAGCGTGCTCCTTGCCGGTGCGCCCGAGCCGCTTGGCGAGCTCCGGGTCCTCGAGGATCTCGATCGAGCGCCGCGCCGCCGCTTCCGAGGAGTCGACGAGGAATCCGGAGACGCCGTCCTCGATCTGCAGCGGGATGCCGCCGACGTTGCCGCCGATCGTCGGCCGGCCCTTCCACAGCGCCTCGCTGACGGTGAGCCCGAAGCCCTCACGGATCGACTTCTGCATGCAGACGTCGGCCTGCGACTGAAACGCGTTCACCTCGATCGCGCCGACGTTGTTGAGGTTGTTGAGGATCTTGATGTCGGGATCGCCGTCGGCGTGGCGAAAGGTGCGTTGGAAGAAGTCCCAGCCCTCGGGATCATCGGTTGCCATCGATCCGACCAGTGCCAGCTGTGCGTCGGGGACCGACTCGCGGACCTGGCGGTAAGCGTCGATCACCCCCATCGGATCCTTCCAGGGATCGAAGCGCGAGACCTGGCAGATCAGCGGTCGGTCGGTGTCGATCCCGAACTGCTCGCAGACGAAGGACGCATCCTCGGGCGAAAGCGCCATGTTCTTCGGCGACAGCGGGTCGATCGCCGGCGGGCAGATCTTGACCAGGCCCCCGTCGAGGCCATCCGGGACGTATTGCTGCAGATGCCAGACGGTGGCGTCGTATTCGGTGATCAGCGGCTTCAGGCGCTCGATCGTCGACGGGTTCGGGGCCGAGAGGTCGATGTGGCAGCGCCAGATCCAGCGCCGCGCGTGCTCGGCAGCGATCGCCTTCACCCCGGCCGGCTGGGGATCGTGGACGATGACCACGTCCCATTCCCCCTCGAGGCTCTGCGCGTTCATCTGGTTGTAGGCCTCGAACACCTCCCACTGCTGGTCGGAAATCGGCTGCGGGTCGCCCTGGAGCGAGTTGTGCATCAGCTTGGTGACGTTGAAGAACTCCTCCTGGCCGGTGATCACCTGCCAGTGGCAATCGAGGCCGACGTCGCGCATCAGCGGCACCAGCGTGTAGAGGATCTCCGAGACCCCGCCGCCGAACGCGGTTGCCGACACGTGGAGCACCGACTTGCCCTGCAACGGCTCGGCGAGCTCGCGGATGCGCTCGATCAGCCCGCGACCGGCGATGTGCGTGTAGTCGGCAAGCGACTTGTGTCCGGTGGGAACCTCTTGCAGCACAGCGCGGCAGGCTATAGAAGTCCCGCACCCGGCCCGCAGGGCCGATCAGCGGACAGTGGTCGGGCGTTCGCCGAGGGTGAGCTCGATCTGGTCCTCGTCGCCGTCGCGGATGATGTCGAGCGTGACCACATCGCCCGGGTTGAGGCGCGAGACGATCCGCGGCAGGTCGGCGTTGTCGGTCACCGTCTCGCCGTTGACGGCGGTGATCACGTCGCCGCCGGCGTCGACCTCGCGGCCCTGGAAGCGGATCTGCTCGTTGCCCGCCTGCAGGCCGGCATCGTCCGCGGGGGAATTGGGAACCACCTCGGAGACAAGGGCGCCGGTGTCGACGTCGATCCCGAGCCGGTCGGCGAGCTGCGGGTATAGCGGCTGCGTGGTCACGCCGGCGTAGGCGTAGGCGACCTCGCCCTTGTCGCGAAGCTGCTCGACCGCGCGCTCGGCGAGGTCGATCGGAACCGCGAAGCCGACGCCCTCGTTGCCGCCCGAGGCGGTCTGGATCTGCTGGTTGATGCCGACCACCTCGCCGTCGGCGTCGAGCAGCGGACCGCCGGAGTTGCCCGGGTTGATCGAGGCGTCGGTCTGCAGGGCGCCGTCGATGCCGAAGTCGGTCAGCGAATCGATCGAGCGGTTCGTGGCCGAGACCACACCCACCGAGAGCGACTGGTTCTGGCCGAATGGGCTGCCGATCGCGGCCACCGGATCGCCGACCTGGACGTCGGTCTCCGAGCCGAGGCTGAGCGGAGCGAGATCGAGCCCCTCGGGGTCGACCTTGAGCAGGGCGACGTCGGCGAACGGGTCGAAGCCGACGATCTCGGCCTCGACCTGGTTGCGGTCGGCGAACTGGACGTAGATCTCGGAGGCCTCGTGCAGCGGCCGGCTGGGGCTGCCGGTGGTGGCCGCGTCGGTGACCACGTGGGCGTTGGTGAGGATCTCGCCGTCGTCGGAGATCACGAAGCCCGAGCCCTGGCCGCCGGCGGCACCGCCGCCGCCGAAGATGCTGGCGCCGGGATTGTCGAAGACGGAGATCACGGTGACCACGCCGGGGGCGGCGCTCTCGTAGATCGCTCGCGGGTCGAAGGCACCGTCCTCGGCCTGGATCACGACCCTGTGCGCGTCGCCGGTGCCGGTCGTGCTCGTCGTGCTCGCGGCGCCGACGGTGACCGTCGTCGCCTCGGAGCCGCCACCGCAGCCGGCGACGGCGAGCACCCCGGCGGCCAGCGCGGCGGCGAGCGACGCGCGGGCGGGCGCGCTCACGCGTGCACCGGGGCCGCGGCCGGGAGCCGGAGCTCGAACTCGGTTCGCCCGCGACGTGTACGCAGCGCCAGCGAGCCGCTCATTCGCAGCGCCAGCTCCTGCGCGATCGCGAGCCCGAGCCCCGAGCCGGAGACCTCGTCGCCGGTGTAGAAGCGCTCGAACACGCGCTCGCGCGAGCGCGGCTCGATTCCCGGGCCGTCGTCGGTCACGAGGAGGCTCGCCGAGCCGTTATCGGAGGCTGTTTGTGTCCCTACCTTGATCGCCGTTCCCTTCGGCGTGTGGGTGAGCGCGTTGTCGATCAGGATACGCATGATCTGCGCGACCCTGTCGGGGTCGGCCTTCGCGGCCCCACCCGGCCCTTCCTCGATCGTGATCGTCGAGCCGTGCGCGTCGGCGGTCGGGCCGAACTCGGCCACGACCCGGCGCGCGACCTCGGCCAGCTGGACGCGCTCGTGGCGGATCTGGAGCGCGTCGGCGTCGAGCTGCGAGAGGTCGAGCAGGTCGACGGTCAGCTTCGTCAGCCGGTCGACCTGCTCGCGCATCTCGTGCACGAACTCGGCCCGAGCCTCGGGGTCGGGGTCGTCGTCGGCGAGCAGCTCGACGAAACCCGCGAGCGAGAAGATCGGCGTCCGCAGCTCGTGCGAGGCGTTGGCGATGAACTCCCTGCGGGCGCTGTCGAGCACCGCGAGGCGCTTCTGCATCTCGTTGAAGGTCATCGCCAGCTGGCCGACCTCGTCGGTGGAATCGACCGGGATCGGGTTCGTGAAGTCACCGTCGGCGACCTTCTCGGCCGCCTGCTCGAGCCGCCGCAGCCGCCGCGAATGCGCCCCCGCGACCAGGTATCCCGCCCCGAGCGCGGCGAGCAGGGCGATCGCCCCCGCGATCAGGATCTGGCGGCGGATCAGGGCGACGTTGTCGTCGACGTCGCCGAGGTCGGTCGAGAAGACCGCCACCCAGCGCGTCTGGTTGCCGTCCGAGAGCGGCACCGCGGTCTCGCCCAGGCGCTCGCCGCCGACGCCCTCGACGGCGCTGGCGACGCCGCCGGTGACCGTCGCTGCCGCCGCAGCCGGAAAGCCGAGGGCGACCGCGGTGCGCTCGAGCTGTGAGTCGGCGACCACGAACACGGGCTCGGGCCCCGCCGTCCCCGGCCTTACGCCGAGCACGGTCACGCGCGCTCCGGTGCGCTGGTCGAGGTCGCTGACGATCACCCGCAGGCGGGCCTGGGTGACGCCCCTGGTCATCGCCTCGCCGAGGCGGTCGCTCTGCGCCGTCGCCACCTGCTCCAGTCGCCGCAGCTTCTCGGCGGTGAGGCTCGAGCGCAGCTGGGGGACGACATAGAGGTAGATGAACCCCACCGCCGCCGCCGTGATCACGAAGAACACGAGCGCCAGCCTGTTGCGAACGCTGTTCATTCTTGGTCGCGGAAGCGGTAGCCGACCCCGCGGACCGTGAGCAGGTACTCGGGCCGGCGCGGGTCGCGTTCGAGCTTCTCGCGCAGGTGGCGGATGTGGACGTCGATCGTCCTCGGGTCGCGGTAGGCGGAGTCGCCCCAGACCTGCTCGAGCAACATCTCGCGGGTCATCACCCTGCCCGGGGCGCCGGCGAGCGAGGCGAGCAGCTCGAACTCGACATAGGTCAGGCGGACGGGCTCGGCGTGGGCGCTGACCTCGCGCCGCTCGAAGTCGATCTCGATCTCGCCGGCGACGATCGGCTCCCCGCCCGGGCGGCCGCGCAGCATCTCCGAGCGCCGCAGCGCCGCCTTCACGCGGCTGCGGAACTCGCGTACCGAGAACGGCTTGGTGATGTAGTCGTCGGCCCCCATCTCGAGCCCGAGCACCTTGTCGATCTCGTCGTCCTTGGCGGTCAACATGATGATCGGCACCTGGCTGCGGCTGCGCAGGCGTCTGCAGACCTCGATCCCGTCGAGCTTCGGCAGCATGATGTCGAGGACGACGAGGTCGAACCGCTGCTCGGCGAAGCGGTCGAGAGCCTCGCGCCCGTCGAGGGCGGAGACGACCTCGTATCCATCCTTGCGCAGCGGGTAGGCGAGCAGGGTCTGGACCGAATGCTCGTCGTCGACGAGCAGGATCCGTGCCGCCTTCTCTGCCACGGTCGAAGCGCCGGAGGCCATGCACGGAAGCGTAATCGCGGGCCGCCGCGATTCCGGGTCGGCAAGATGCAGGCCCGCAATCCTGCAAATGGCCCCTTGATCGACTTTCGCCTCTACCGCCTCTGCTTCCTGCCCGCCCTGCTCGCGGTGATCGTGGCCATGTTCTCGCTCGAGGGCGCCCCCGACGCGCTCGAGCCGGTGACCCCGCCGAGCACCTTCGACGGCGATCGGGCCGCCGCGGTCGCGCGTCAGATCGCGACCACGGCGCCGGACCGGACGGCGGGCAGCGACGCCGACGCCGCGATCGCCGACCTGGTCGTCAACCGCTTCGAGGACATACCCTCCGGGGCCGTCTCCGAGCAGCGCTTCACGGCCTCCGACGACGGCGAGGACGTGTCGCTGCGCAACGTCCTCCTGACGCTCCCCGGCGACGCCGACGAGACGATCGTGATCGTCGCCGCCCGTGACGTGGCCCACGGCCCCGGCGCCGCCTCCAGTGCCGCGGCCACCGCGATCCTGGTCGAGCTTGCGAACGCGTTCCGCGTCAGCCACGAGAAGACCTTCGTGCTCGCATCGATCAGCGGCTCGACGGCCGGCGGCGCCGGGGTCCGGGCGCTGATCGACGGGCTTCCCGAACGTGACGCGATCTCGGCCGTGATCGTGATCTCGCAGCCCGGCTCGATCGAGCGCAAGCCGCCCTTCGTCGTCGGCACCTCTACCGGGAGGCAGAGCACCTCCGTGCAGCTCGAGCGGACCGCCGAGCGGGCAGTCGAGGTGCAGGCGGTGGAACCCTCGCGCGAGGACGGCGCCTTCACCCAGCTCGCCCGGCTGGCGATTCCGTCGGGACTCGGCGACCAGGCGCCGCTGATCGCCGACGGCATCGCCGCGATCGCGATCTCGTCGGCCGGCGAACGCCCGCTGAGCAGCGAGGCCGACCAGCTCGACGACCTGGCACCGAAGAGCGTCGACGAGTTCGGGCGCGCGGTCCAGTCAACCGTCGCCGCCCTCGACGTCGCGGTCGCCGAGCCGGCCCACGGGCCGGCCGCCCACCTCGAGCTCGGCGACAACCTGGTCCCGGGCTGGGCGCTGGCGGCGCTGGCGCTGGCGTTGATCCTGCCCGCGGCTGTCGCCGCGGTCGACGCCTGCGCCCGAGCGGGGCGCCAGAGCCTCGGACTGGGTCCCGCACTCGCCTGGGCCGCGGCTCGCAGCCTGCCCTTCGTCGGCGCGCTGGCGACGCTCTACCTGCTGGCGATCATCGGCGACGTCCCCAGGCCCGGCTTCCCCTTCGACCCGGGCCTCTACGGGCTCGGTCCGCGGGCGGCGATCGCATTCGTGATCATGGCGCTGGTCGCCGGGGCGAGCGCCTGGTTGCTGCACCGGCGGGGGGTCTCCGCCCGCCGGGCGCCCGAGTCGGCGGTCTGCGGCCTCGGGGCGATCGCCGCCGGCGCCTGCGCGGTTCTGTGGCTGCTCAATCCCTACCTGGCGTTACTCGCGGCTCCGCTCGCGCACCTTTGGCTGCTCGTCGGTGAGGCGACCCCGGCGCGGCGCGCGTTCGCGGTCCTTGCATGCGCGCTCGCGTGCGTGCCGTTGCTGGCCGCCGCGGCGGCCGTCGCCGGCGCACTCGATCTGGGCGCCGACGCGCCCTGGATCTTCTCGCTGATGGTCGCCGACGGCCAGATCGGGCTCCTGACCATGCTCGCGCTCTGTTTCCTCGCGGGCGTCGTCGCGGGGGTGGTCGCGCTGGCCCTGCGACGGCTCGGGAACCCAGAAATCGGCTAGTGGGGACCCCCCAGCCCGGGCGCGGGTGAGCACCCTGGTTCTCGGACGAGTGTTTAGATGGACGTACAGCCCATCGTGGCCGAGGCCGCTCGCGCCGATCTGTGGTCTGAGGGGAAAAAGCGCGGAGTCAGAATGACTACTAGGGCAAGCCGCGAAGCACTCAATACAACGGAGATCAGGGGAAGGTTGAAGGAGTTGAAGCGGGACATCGAACTCAACCGTTACGACGTCGACGCCGGGGCGGTGGCCGACGCGATTCTGAGCAAGCTCCGTCTGGTCAGGCAGGGTCGCCAGGCGCTCGCCGGTAGCGAAGCTGGTCGAAGCCGTCGGGCGCCCGGGGCCCACCCGGGCCGCTGAGCGTCACCCCGGGCCCGGCCGAGACCCGGCCGATCACGCTGAGGCTCGATCCGGTCGCGGCGACGGCGTCGCCGGCCGCCTCGATCCGCTCCGGCGCCAGCGTAGCCAGGAGCTCGTAGTCCTCGCCACCCGAGGCCGCAAGGTCCAGCGGGTCGACCCCGGCGGCCTCCGCCACCGCGGCGACCCCGGTCTGGACCGGCAGCGACTCGAGCTCGATCTCGAGGCCGACGCCACTCGCGCTCGCCAGATGAGCCGCGTCGGCGCCGAGGCCGTCGCTGATGTCGATCATCGCCGTCGCCCCGGTCGCGGCGAGTGCGGCGCCCGCCGCGAGCCGCGGGCTGGGCTCGGTCTGGCGCGCCAGCAGCGCCGCGGCGACGCCCGGGTCGAGTTGCGGGCGCAGCTGCGGACGCTCGACCAAAAGCAGACCGGCCGCCGCACCGCCGAGCTCACCTGTGACCGCGACCAGGTCGCCGGCCCGGGCGCCGGAGCGGCGCACCAGCGCGTCGACGTCGGCGCCGCCGCCGACGACGGTCACCGCAAGCAGCAGCGACGGCGCCCGGCTGAGGTCGCCGCCGGCGATCGCGACCCCATGCAGGGCCGCGAGCTCGGCGAGGCCGTCGGCGATCTCGAGCAGCTCCGCCTCGCTGCGATCGGCGGGGACGCCGAGCTGTACGTAGGCCTCGCCGGCGCCGGCGCCCATCGCGGCGAGATCGGAGAGCGCGACCGCGAGCGCCTTGTGGCCCACCTGGCGGGGGCTGAAGGGCGGGATCGTGAAGTGCACCCCCTCGACCAGCGCGTCGACGCTGGTCGCGGTGGCGCCCTCTCGAACGGTGATCGCGGCGTCGTCGCCGCTGCCGAGGACGAGCGCGGTCGAGGTCTCGGGCCCGCCGGCGCGCGCGATTCGCTCACGGATCGCCGCGATCAGCTCGAACTCACCGGCCACAGAAGACATTGAACCGCGCCGAACGGGCGCGAGCGTGCCTCAGTTGCGGACGCCGCCGCTGCGGTTCGGGTCGACGCCGCCCGCGCCGCCGGTACCGCCGCCCTGGTCGCCGCCGGCCGGCGGGTCGGGCGTCGGGGCGGGATCCTGACCGGCGCCGGGCGCGTAGAGGTCGGGGTTGTAGTTGCCGGTGTTGCCGCCGGCCGTGTTGCCGGTGCTCGGATCGTCGGTCGTCGTCGTGGCGTCGGGAGTGGTGGTCGAGTCGGTCGAGTCGTAGTTGGGATCGACCGTGTGCTCGCTGTAGTACCCGGAGAGGTCGGCGGGGTTCTGTGGCGCCGGGAAGTCGTCGCAGGGGTGCGCGGCCGCGACCATCATGTAGTCGTGCCAGATCGGCGCTGCCAGATCGGCGCCGTAGCCGGGCAGCGGCACGCGGGAGTTGGGGTTGCCGACCCAGACCGCGGTCGAAACGTGCGGCGTGTAGCCGACGAACCAGGCGTCCGCCTGCTCCTCGGTGGTTCCGGTCTTGCCGGCGGCGGGGCAGGGGATGTCGCAGCAGGCGGCGGTGCCGTAGTCGAGCGTCCCGGTCATCACGTCGACGACCGTGTAGGCGACCCCGTCGGAGACCACGCGGGTCCCCTCCGGGTTCTCCGGCACGTCGACGTGGCCGTCGGGGAACTCGACCTTGGCGATCGCCGTCGGGTCGTGATGCACTCCGCCGTCGGCGAGCGTGGCGAAGCCGTTCGACTGGTCGAGCACGGTCACGTCGCTGGCGCCGAGGACGTCGGCCGGAAATCCGGAGAGCGGGCTGGTGACGCCCATCTTCTTCGCCATCTCGTCCATCGTCTCGGGACCGATGTCGGTGACCAGCTGCGCGTAAACGGTGTTGACGGAGTTCGCGGTCGCGTCGCGGAGGCTGATCGAGCCGCCGGCGCCGCCGCTGACCACCCAGGGCGCAGCGCCGATGCCCTGCGGGATGCTGATCGTGCTCGGGGCCGAGTAGTAGGTCGAATCGGGGTCGATCCCCTGGGCGACGGCAGCGGTGAGCGCGTAGGGCTTGAACGAGGACCCGGGCTGGCGCCGCCCCTGCGCGGCGAGGTTGAACTGGCTGTCCTCGTAGGACTCCGACGAGGCCATCGCCTTGATCTCGCCGGTGTCGACGTTGGTCGAGACCAGCGCCTCGGCGGCGCCGTAGACCGGGTGCGCGGCGATCGCCTGCTCGGCGACGGTCTGCAGGTGCGGATCGAGTGTCGTGTAGACCTTGAGCCCGCCGTCGCGCACGGTCGCGACCCCGTATTTGTCGATCAGCTCCTGCTGCACGAAGTCGAAGAAGTACTGCTGGGTGCGCGACTCATACAGGTAGCCGCGCTCGAGCCCGAGGCCGTCGCTCTTAGCCTCCTCCGCGGTCGCCAGGGTGATGTAGCCCTGCTCCGCCATCGCGTCCAGGACCTGGTTGCGGCGGTGCTTGGCCCCGTCCGGGTTCAGGAACGGGTTGTAATCGGTCGGCGCCTGCGGCAGCCCGGCGAGCAGCGCCGCCTCGCCGAGGTTGAGGTCGGAGACGTCCTTATTGAAGAAAACCCGTGAGGCGGCCTCGACCCCGACCGCGGTCTTGCCGTCGTTGGTCCCGTAGGAGGCCGTGTTCAGGTACTCCTCGAGGATCTCGTCCTTGGTGTGCTCCTGCTCGTACTCGCGCGCCATCTCGGCCTCGATGATCTTGCGCTTGATCGTGTCCTCGGGGTCGGCGATGTAGAGGTTCCGGACCAGCTGCTGGGTGATCGTCGAGCCGCCCTGCTTGACCTCGCCGGCCTCGATGTTCTCCAGCGCCGCTCGGACGACGGCGCCGTAGTCGACCCCGGAGTGCGTGTAGAAGTTCTCATCCTCGATCGCGATCGTCGCGTTGCGAAGCACCCTCGGCATCTCGTCGAGGCCGACCGGGTCGCGGATGATGCTCGACTGCACGTAGCCGAGGCTGGTGCCGTCGGCGGCGAAGACCTCGGAGTTGGCGCCCGACTCGGCCGGCTTCAGAGTGTCGATGTCGGGCGCCCCCGCGGCGATGTCGAGGACCCAGATTCCGGCGCTCGCAAGCCCGATCCCGATGATCGCGAAGATGACGGCGAAGGCGAGCAGGATCTTCTTGCCCACCGAGCCGCCCTGCGAGCGCCGGTGACGTCTGCGTTGGCGAGCGGTCATGGCGAACCGGTAAGGGTACCGAGCGCCCTTATCCGGCTGCCAGTACTCCCGCCTCGCGAAGCGCGCGTTGCGCGCGCTCGCGCAGGGCCGCCTCCTCGCCCGATGCCCGGGTACCGCCTGGCCGGCGCGGCCCGTGGACCTCGATCCGAACCCCGTCGGGGGTGATCTCGGCGACCTCGACCTGGGAGGGCTCGAGCGCGCGCAGTGCCTCCCGGGCCCGCGACAGGTCGGCGTCCGGCGGCACCCAGACCGATGCCATCACCGGCGCGTTCAGGTTGCCGGTAGAGCGGTTGACGACCACGTTCGTAACCACGTTCTCGTTCGGAACGATGACCAGCCGTCCGTCGCCGGTGTCGATGAACGTGTGCGCGAGCGTCAGATCCTCGACCCTTCCCGTCTCGCCCTCGATCGTGACCGTGTCGCCGATCCGGATCGGCTGCGAGATCGCCAGCAGGATGCCGGCGAGCGGGTTGGCGAGGATCTTCTGGGCGGCGAAGCCGAGCACGATCCCGAGCACCGCGCTCGAGGCGAGGACCGCGTTCGCGAGTCTGTTGAGCTTGTCGAACTGGCTCAGCGCGATGCCCAGACCGACGACGATGATCGCCGCGAAGACCAGCCGCCGGATCATCCGCAGGCGCGTCGTCGTCGCCCTCGAGACGGTCGCGTCGCTGACCTTCGAGGCAACCCGCGTGGCGCGGGCGATGACCAGGCGATCGACGGCGAAGGCGAGCACGAGGGCGATCACGAGGGTGATCGCCGCCGAGATCCAGTCGCCGTTGGAATCCCAGAACGTCTCTTCCACGGCCTCGATCCTGCCAGTCTTGGGCGCCTCGTGACGACCAGTGCGACGAAGGCGGTGTTCCTGGATGCGCTCGGCACCCTGCTCGAGCTCGAGCCACCGTGGGTGCCGCTGGCGGCCGCGCTCGGGGTCGAGCCCGACGAGCGCGTGGCCGGCGCGATGCGCACCGAGATGGCGTACTACCGCGAGCATGCCGAGGAGGGCGCCGACCCTGCGACGCTGGCCGAGCTGCGGGTCCGCTGCGCCGAGCTGCTCTCGCGCGAGCTCGGGCAGGCGGTCGAGGTGGAGACGATGATGGCCGCGATCCGCTTCCGCGCCTACCCCGACGCCGCCCCGGCGCTGGCGGCGCTTCGCCGGCGGGGCCTGACGCTGATCTGCGTCTCCAACTGGGACTACTCGCTGCCCGAGGTGCTGGACCGCTGCGGGCTCGCCGACTCGCTCGACGCCGTGGTCACCTCCGCCGGCGCCGGCGCGCGCAAGCCCGATCCGGCGATCTTCGCCCGGGCGCTCGAGCTCGCGGGCTGTGAGGCCGCCGAGGCGCTGCACGTCGGCGACACCGCCGTCGAGGACGTCGAGGGCGCCCGGGCCGCCGGCATACCGGCGCTCTTGATCGATCGCCGGAGCGACGGCCAGATAGCCTCGCTCGCCGAGATCGAGCAGCACCTGCGAACTTGAGCGACCCGCCCGACACCAGCCCGAGCCAGCCGCCGCCGCCGACGACCGAGCCGCTCGGCGGGCCGCCGCCACCCGCCGCTTCCCCGCAACGGACCTTCAGACGAGCCGCCTGGGGTCCGGGCGAGGCGCTGCTCGGGATCCTCTGCGTCGTCGGCCTGCTGATCGTCGGCGGGCTGCTGATCTACCCGATCACCGGCGCC
>DATBPT010000033.1:0-13383 GCA_036561205.1 Solirubrobacterales bacterium | reverse complement strand
GTCCGGAGACTGCTTCCTGGCCGGCTACGTCGCGGCGCGCTTCGAAGGTGCCAACCCGCGCGACTGTCTGGCCTTCGGTGTCGCCTGCGGGGCGGAGTCGACCCAGCATTTCGGCGCCGGGACGCTTGACCGCCGCGAGGTCGACCGGCTGCTCGCACGGGTCGAGGTGAGTGAGCTCGCGGTCCCGGCAAGGGTCGCCTGAGACGTCCACTCCGGGACGCCCGGCGCGCCGGTTGACCGCTGTTATCATCGCCAAGGCCTCACGATGAGCAGCGAGAGCGGGGCCGGAGCGCCGCAAACAGCGGCTTTTGAGGCCCCTTTCGAGGGGCTTTTTTCGTCCGCGAACACCCCTAGGTTTGGAGCCAGATGGAAGTAGAGATCGGACGCGGCAAGAAGGGCAGGCGGGCCTACGGGTTCGACGACATCGCGATCGTGCCGTCGCGGCGCACCCGCGACCCCGACGATGTCGACATCTCCTGGACCCTGGGGCCGTACCGGTTCGAGCTGCCGCTGGTGGCCTCCGCGATGGACGGGGTGGTGAGCCCGCAGACCGCGGTCGAGCTCGGCGCCCTCGGCGGCCTCGGCGTGCTCAACCTCGAGGGGATCTGGAGCCGCTACGAGGACGCCGACGAGAAGCTCAAGGAGATCGCCGCGATGCCGCCGGAGCAGGCGACCCAGCTGATGCAGCGGATCTACGAGGAGCCGGTGAAGCCGGAGCTGATCGCACAGCGGGTCGAGCAGATCAAGGAGGCGGGAGCCGTGGCGGCGGGATCGCTGACCCCGCAGCGCGTGACCGAGTTCTACGAGGTCGCGCTCGAGGCCGGGCTCGACATCCTCGTGATCCAGGGCACGGTGATCTCGGCCGAGCACGTCTCGACCAAGTCCGAGCCCCTGAACCTGAAGGAGTTCACCGCCGAGGTCCCGGTTCCCTGCGTGATGGGCGGCTGCGCCTCCTACGCCACCGGACTGCACCTGATGCGCACCGGCGCGGTCGGCGTGCTGGTCGGGGTCGGGCCGGGCGCCGCCTGCACGACCCGCGGCGTGCTCGGGCTCGGCGTCCCGCAGGCGACCGCGATCGCGGACGTCGCCGCGGCACGCGCCCAGCACATGCTCGAGACGGGCGAGTACTGCAACGTGATCGCCGACGGCGGCATGCGCACCGGGGGCGACATCTCGAAGGCGATCGCGGTCGGAGCCGACGCGGTCATGGTCGGCTCGCCGCTGGCGCGCGCGAAGCAGGCACCCGGACGGGGCTACCACTGGGGGATGGCGACCTTCCATCCCTCGCTGCCGCGCGGCACCCGGGTGAGGACCGAGCAGGACGGGACCCTGGAGGAGATCCTGATGGGTCCGGCGCACGAGAACGACGGCACCTTCAACCTGATCGGGGCCTTGCGGACCTCGATGGCGACCTGCGGCTACGAGGACATCCGCGACTTCCAGCGGGCAGAGGTGATGGTCGCGCCGGCCCTGCAGACCGAGGGCAAGCAGCTGCAGCGCTCGCAGGAGGTCGGCATGGGCTCGAACGGCCGCGCAAGGGTCGCGAACGGGGTTGCGACTGCCGATGCGTGAGCTTGCCCTGGGCGACCCGGCGCTGCCGGCCGAGCCCGGGGTCGAGAATGCGATCGAGGTCGCGCCGCCCGCGACCGCGCACGAGGAGGTCCTCGTGCTCGACTTCGGCGGCCAGTACTCGCAGCTGATCGCGCGCCGGATCCGCGAGTGCGGCGTCTACGCCGAGCTGCTCCCCCACGACCTCGAGATCGAGCGCATCCGCGAGCGCGCGCCGGCCGCCCTGGTCCTCTCCGGCGGGCCCGCCTCGGTCTACTCCGACGGGGCCCCGAAGCTGCGCCGCGAGCTGCTCGAGCTCGGGATCCCGGTGCTCGGCATCTGTTACGGGATGCAGGCGATGGTGCTCGAGCTCGGCGGCCGGGTCGAGGGCGCCGAGTCGGGCGAGTTCGGACGCACGGCGCTCACCCTGACCGGCGACGGCGGTCGCCTGCTCGCCGGGCTGCCGGCCGAGCAGCAATGCTGGATGAGCCATCGCGACTCGGTCTTCGAGCCGCCGGCGGGCTTCACCGCGCTCGGCGCCAGCCCCGGTTCGCCGGTTGCCGCCCTCGAGGACACCGAGCGCGGCCTCTACGGGATCCAGTTCCACCCCGAGGTCGTCCACACCCCCTACGGCCAGCAGATCCTCGACCGCTTCCTGACCGAGATCGCGGGCTGCGAGGCGAACTGGTCGCCGGCGTCGGTGATCGACGAGCAGGTCGAGCGGGTCCGCTCCCAGGTCGGCGACGCGGGTGTGATCTGCGGCCTCTCCGGCGGCGTCGACTCGGCCACCGCGGCGGCGCTCGTGCATCGGGCGATCGGCGACCAGCTCACCTGCGTGCTCGTCGATCACGGCCTGATGCGAAAGAACGAGGCCGACCAGGTGGTCGCCGCGATGGAGGAGCTCGGGGTCAACCTGATCCTCGTCGATGCCGAGCAGCGCTTTCTCGACCGGCTCGCCGGCGTCGACGAGCCCGAGCAGAAGCGGATGATCATCGGCGAGGAGTTCATCCGTGTGTTCGAGGACGAGGCGGCAAAGCTCGAGGGCGTCCGCTACCTGGTCCAGGGCACGCTCTACTCGGACGTGATCGAGTCGGGCGGCGACGGGCGCACCGCCGACACGATCAAGTCGCACCACAACGTCGGCGGCCTCCCCGAGGATCTCGGCTTCGACCTCGTCGAGCCGCTGCGGATGCTGTTCAAGGACGAGGTTCGGGCAGTTGCCGCCGAGCTTGGGCTCTCGGAGAAGGTGGTCTGGCGCCAGCCGTTCCCCGGCCCCGGCTTGGCGATCCGGATCGTCGGCGGCGAGGTCAACCGCGAGCGCCTCGACATCCTCCGCGAGGCCGACGCGATCCTCCAGGAGGAGATCAAGGCGGCGAGCCTCTATCGCGAGCTGTGGCAGTCCTTCTGCGTGCTCCCGGTCGTGCGCTCGGTCGGCGTCCAGGGCGACGGGCGCACATACGCCTACCCGATCGTGATCCGCGCGGTCACCTCCCAGGACGCGATGACCGCCGACTGGGCCCGGCTTCCCTACGACCTGCTCGAGCGGGTCTCGAACCGGATCATCAACGAGGTCACCCAGGTCAACCGCGTGGCGCTCGACATCAGCTCGAAGCCGCCGGCGACGATCGAGTGGGAGTAGGGGTCGGCCGCGGCCGGGCGATCACCAGCATGCGATCGCGAAAGTCGGGGGTCCAGGGCCGGTCGCGGAGGCCGACGGCGGCCGATCCCCTGACCAGCGCCGTGCCGACCCCGGGGCGGTAGCCGCCCAGGCGCCCGAGGTAGTAGCCGAGGCTGAACGTCTTCGGTTGCGTCCCGATCGCGCGCAGCTCGTACCCACGCGCCTCGAGCAGCGTTCGGATGCTGCCGCGGGTGAAGTACTGGACGTGCGTGGGGATGATCGACCACCAGCGAGACCCCATCAGCCGCGCCACCCGGCTGCCCGCGTCGGGAAGCGCGATGGCGACGACACCGCCCGGCGCCAGCAGGGCCGCGATGCGGTCGAGCGCACCCCCGGGATCCGGCAGATGCTCGATCACGTCGCCCAGGAACACCGCCTGGAAATGGCGTTCGGGTAGCTCCGCCTCGAACAGGCCGGCGGTTTCGACCTCGAGGCCGAGGCGCTCGCGAGCGTAGGCGGACGCGAACGCGCTCGGCTCGACGCCCCTGGTCTCCCAACCCCGATCGCGGGCCTCCGCGAGCACGAAGCCGACCCAGCATCCGAGGTCGAGCAGGGCACCCGGCGCGACGTGCCGCTCGATCTCGTCGAGCAGCGCGCCCGCCGTCGCTCGCTGTCCGGCCTCCTCATCGACGTAGTCGCTGGATTCCGCCTCCCCGTAGGCGTCCGCGAGCTCGCTCGCCTGCGGAAGGCGATCGAGCTGCATATGGCCGCAGGATGTGCAGCGGACGATGTCGCCGAGCGCGGTTCCGAAGCGATCCGTGGTCGGGACCAGTCCCTCGCCGATGACCGCCCCCGATACGCGCAGATGTGGAACGAGGGTCGTCGCGCCGCACGCGGCGCACGACTCGTCACCGTCTGCCATGAGCGCGAGCGTAGATGATCGGCTCGCCGTCGCTCGCCATTTCGTCGGCTACCGTGTCGGCTCGGTCGTGAGCGGAGAGAGCGACAGCCAAGCGCGTGCATTGACGCTCCTTAGCGTCGTCGCGCCCCTCTACAACGAGGAGGACACGGTCGCCGAGTTCCATCGGCGAGTCGTGGCCGCCGTCGGCGCGCTCCCGTTCGAGCTCGTGCTCGTCGATGACGGCAGTACCGACCGCACGGCGCAGCTGCTGGCCGGGATCGCCGCCGCCGACCATCGCGTGCGGGTGATCACCCTGTCGCGCAACTTCGGTCACCAGGCGGCGATCACGGCGGGCCTCGATCACGCCCGCGGCGATGCCACCGTGATGATCGATGCCGATCTCCAGGATCCGCCGGAGCTGATCGGCGAGATGCTCGAGCACTGGCGAGAGGGCTCCGACGTGGTCTACGCCGTGCGCCGCGAGCGCGCCGGTGAGACCCGGGTGAAGCTGGCCACCGCGCGCTGGTTCTACCGCTTGTTCTCGCGTGTCGCACAGGTGGACCTCGAGCCCAACGCAGGCGACTTCCGGCTGCTCGACCGCCGGGCGCTCGATGCGCTCAATTCGATGCGCGAGCGCGATCGCTTCCTGCGCGGGATGACGGTCTGGGTCGGCTTCCGGCAGACCTCGGTCACATATGAACGCGATCCGCGCTTCGCCGGCGAGACCAAGTACACGCTGCGGCGCATGCTGCGGTTCGGCCTCGACGCGATCTCCTCGTTCTCCAACGTGCCCCTGCAGGCGGCGACGGTGCTCGGCTTCGTCTTCTCGGCGGTCGCCTTCCTCGCGATCCCGGTCGCGATCGGCTTCCGGATCGCGGGGGAGTTCGTGCCCGGGATCGCAACCGTGCTCCTGGCCGTGCTCCTGCTGGGTGGGATCCAGCTGATCACGGTCGGGATCATCGGTGAGTACCTCGGCCGCGTCTACGACGAGGTCAAGCGCCGGCCGCTCTACATCGTCAGCGAGTCCGGGGAGGCAGAGGCGCCGCCACCGTCGCCCGCGGAGGTGGGGTGAGGGTCGCCGTGATCGGCGCCGGGATCGCGGGTCTGACCGCGGCCCGGCGATTGGCGCTCGAGGGGCACGAGCTCGACCTCTACGAGCGCTGGCCCGGCCTTGGCGGTCAGGTGGCGACGATCGACGTCGGCGACGGTCTGCTGCTCGAGCGCTACTACCACCACCTGTTCACCAGCGATCGGCGGATCGCGGCGCTCTACGACGAGCTCGGGATGGGGGACGAGATCGAGTGGCTGCCCTCGAGCGTGGCGGTGTTCGCCGACGGCCGCAGCCACCCATTCACCTCACCGCTCGACCTGCTCCGGTTCAGCCCCCTGAGCCTGCGGTCGCGGATCCGGATCGGAGTCGCCACGATCCTGATCCAGCGCCGAGGCAAGGGGGTCGAGCCGTTCGAGTCGCTGACCGCCCGGGCCTGGATCGAGCGCTCGATGGGGGCCGAGGCCTGGGACAAGGTCTGGGGGCCGCTGCTACACGGGAAGTTCGGGGACCGCGCCGACGAGATCTCGATGT
Organism: Solirubrobacterales bacterium; assembly: GCA_036561205.1. Lineage (GTDB taxonomy): Bacteria > Actinomycetota > Thermoleophilia > Solirubrobacterales > 70-9 > WHSW01. Next base: position 7,734 of record DATBPT010000033.1, on the reverse strand, counting down.
CTTTCCTCTGGAGCAAGCTCACCATGCGCCGGCAGATCAAGGGCAAGGAGGCGCGCCAGGAGCTACTCGGCTATCCGCGCGGGAGCTGGCAGCCGCTGCTCGAGCGCCTGCGCGAGGAGATCGAAGAGCGGGGTGGACGGGTGCTGATCGACCGCCCGGCGACCGGGTTACGGGCGGCCGGCGAGGGGTTCGAGATCTCTTCGGGTCCACCGGGCTCCTGGCGGCTCGGGCACGACCCCCGTGGGTTCGAGCCGGGCGGCCCGCCCGAGCGCTACGACGCCGTCGTCGCGACGGTCCCGAGCGACGTCTTTCGCGCCCTGCTCGACGCCGAGCTCGCCGAGCGACTCGGCGACGACTTCATCTCCCGCCTCGAGGGGGTCGAGTATCACACCGCGCTCTGCGCCCTGGTCGAGCTCGATCGCCGGTTCAGTCCCTTCTACTGGACCAACATCGCCGATCCCGAGATCCCGTTCGTCGGCCTGATCGAGCAAACGAACCTGATCGAGCCCGAGCGCTACGGCGGGCGGCGATTCCTCTACGTCGCCAACTACGTGGCCCCCGGAGACCCGCTGCTGGAGCTCTCGCCGGATCAGCTGATCGCCCGCTACGAGCCCGGACTGCGACGCATCAACCCCGGCTTCGATCGCGGCTGGATTCGCAACCGCTGGGTCTTCCGCGAGCCCGCCGCGCAGCCGATCGTCACGGTCGGCTACCGCGAACGGATCGCGCCGCTCGACACCGGCGTGCCCGGGTTGGTGCTCGCGAACACGACCCAGATCTACCCCGAGGATCGGGGCACCAACTACAGCGTCGTGCTCGGCGACCGCGCGGTCGATGCCCTGGCCGCGAGTCGGACGTCGGCGGCCGTGCGCTAAACAGTTGCCGCATGGAGGAGCAGTACTACGACGAATACGCGCGCCTGCAAGACCGTCACTGGTGGTTTTCCGGGCGGCGGCGGGTGATCGCCGCGGTGCTCGACGGCAGCCTGGCAGCGGCGCCGGCAGAGCGCCGGATCCTCGACGTGGGCTGCGGAACCGGAGCGATGTTCAGCGAGCTGCGCCGGTACGGAACCGTGCAGGGCGTCGACTCCGAGCAGAAGGCGATCGACGTCTGTCACGAGCGCGGCGAGACCGCCGTGCTTCGCGCCAGCGGCACGGACCTGCCGTTCGCGGACGCGAGCTTCGATCTGGTCACGCTGCTCGACGTGGTCGAGCACGAGCGCGACGAGGCCCGGATGCTCGACGAGGCACGTCGGGTGGTCGAGCCGGCGGGCGCGGTCCTGGTCACGGTGCCGGCGTATGAGTTCCTCTGGGGTGAGCACGACGAGATCAACCACCACTGGCGCCGGTACACGCGCCCGGGCCTGGTCTCGGCGCTCGAGCGCAGCGGGCTCGAGATCGAAAGGGCGACCTACTTCAACACCCTGCTGTTCCCGCCGATCGCGGGCGTCCGGCTTGCCCAGCGACTGCGGCCGCGCAAGGGGTCGCCGCGTCCCGACACCCAGCTGAGCGAGTCGGGGTTCGTCAACAGCGCGCTCTCGCGTGTATTCGGCTCCGAGGCGGCGCTGATCGGGCGCGGCGCACGGATGCCGTTCGGCGTCTCGGTGCTGGCGCTGGCGCGCCCCGGCTAGCCGATCTCGTCGACCGCCGCCAGGCGGGCCTCGAGCTCGCGTGGCGATCCCGGCGCCATCTCATCGGCGGCGACCGGATGCGGCCTGCGGTAGAGGAGGAAGAGCAGGCCCGAGAGGACCGCCGCGGAGACGCTGAAACCGACTTCCACCGTGCGGTACGGGTCGAGTGGCTGGACCAGGTTGAAGACGATGAAGCCGACCGCGCAGGCCACCCAGCAGACCGCCGCCCGGCGGGCCTGGCCCTGCGCCAATGCCGCCTGGTTCAGCGCCACCGCGGAGAGGTAGAAGCCCATGCCGACGGCGACGATCGCGAGCCCGACGCGGTCGTAGGTGAACTTGTCGCCGAAGGCGATCTGCATCACCGTCGGGCCGACGAGCAGCACCCCAACCGTGACCGTGGCGGAGAAGGCGGCGATCAGCAGCACGGTGTTGTTGATCGACATCCGGAAGGCGTCCTCGCCGGTCGCGTCGCCACGGGTGCGAAGCCGGGTCAGATGCGGGAGGAGGCTGGCGGCAACAGCCTGAAAGAGCAGCAACGGCGCCCGGGCCACCATCATCACGTTGAAGATGAAGCCGGCCGCGGCGGCATCAACCGCGCCGCGCACGAACAGCGCGCCGGAGCTGACCAGGATCTGCTCGGAGAGCATCATCAGGAGGACCGCTGAGGCGAAGGCACCGCCGCGCGCGAGCGTGAACTCGAGCCCGGAGTCGACCGGCTCGCCACGCGGTGCGGAGCGCCGGTGGCTGGCAAAGGCGAACGGGAGCACCGCCATGCTGGCCAGCGGCGCCACCGCGACGCCGAGCGCGACGAAGTCGACGCCCTCGGCGATCCCGACCGCGACCGCAACCGGGAACATCAACCGCGAGCCGCCCTCGAGCACGAGCAGCGTTGCGTAGAGGCCGAACTGGCGCCGCCCGGCGAGGAAGCCGCGGGCGTAGTAGGCGGCGCCGAAGGCGGCGATGCCGACCACGAGCACCCAGTAGAGGGTCTCGCTGCCGTCGAGCAGGTCGTCGGTGATCGGGTCGCGCAGCGCCAGCATCACGATCACCGCGAGCAGCATCACGCCGCCCTGGATCAGGGCCGCGATCCGGAGCACGTGGCCCGATCCCTCGCCCAGCTCCTCGTGCTCGGCGAGCGTTCGCGAGAGCAGTTGCTCGATTGGCCGGAAGAGCGTCGCGGCGACGACGAAGTTGACCGACCAGAGGACGACGATGGTGCCGTACTCGTGCTTGTCGAGCGTGTGCGAGGAGACCGCGAAGAAGGCGTAGGCGAGCAGCCCGGCGGTGCCGAGCGCGATCGTCAGCAGCCCCGCCGACCGCCCGTACTTGCGCGTCTCGGCGGCTGCGACCTCGTGCTCCTCCGCCTCCGGGATCTCCGCCTTCATCGCCGCCAAGCTACCCGCCCTCAGGAGAAGGCGTCCCACTGGCGCAGGAACCCGACCGGATCCTCGGGGCCGCCGTCGTGGTACCCGTGGGGCCAGAGCTCGAAGTGCAGCTGGCAGAACTCGTTGCGCGCATTACCGGTCTTGCCGACCTCGCCGATCCGCCCACCGGTGCGCACGCGGTCGCCCTCCGAGAGCGGAGTCGGCGCCTGCAGGTGGGCGTAGAAGTAGTCGCGATCGGTGGCGAGCCCGTCGATGAGCACGTAGTAGCCGTAGAGGGCGTCGCTGTAGCCACTTGCCGCAACCTTGCCGCCGCGCGCCGCGACCAGGGGAGTGCCGCAGGCCGCGGGCAGGTCCTGTCCCTCGTGGACGCGGCCGCCGCTGCGCGGGTCTCCGAACGGATCTCCGTATGTGTGCGCACCCTGAACCGGAAACACGTGATCGTGGAACTCGAAGCGGCCGATAGCCGCACCCCGGTGACCGGCCGGGCCGATCCTGAACTCATAGCTGCCGTCGGCGGGGACGCCGCGGTCGCCGCGGCGGCCGTCCCAGCCGATCTCGTGGAACCTGCCCGGCGCCAGGCCGTGCTTGACGTAGCGCCGCACCGTGCGGCCGTCGCCGGTATCGACGACGCGGACGACGAGGTCGAGTCGCCGCTGCGCCGTGAAGCTGAACCGCGCCGTCGCCGTGCGCTCGCCGTCGAAGTACACGGTGCCCGGCTTCACCCGTGCAGCGCCGAGCCCGAAGCCGGCTCCGGTCGGAGTGGCTGCGGCGGCGCCGGCGCAGGCGAGCACCAGCGTCGCGACGATCGCGAAGGGGCGGAGTCGCAAGAGCACTAGCTCCAGGCGTCCCAGGTGTGCATCAGGCGGCCGACGGAGGGCATCGCATGCCCGCCCTCGTACCAGCCGGGCGCTGTCCAGATCTCGAAGTGCAGGTGACAGCCCGATGCGTTGCCGGTCTGACCGACGTTGCCGACCACCTGTCCCGTCTTCACCCTCGCACCCTCGCGCAGCGGCGAGCGGTGGATCAGATGGGCATAGAAGGTGTCGACTCCGGTGCCCCGGCCGTCGATGACGACGTAGTTGCCGGCCGCCGACTGCACATCGACCGCCTGCACGTGGCCGCCGCGGGCGGCGTGGATCGGCGTCCCGCACTTGGCGAACACGTCCTGGCCCTCGTGCCCGCGCCCGGCGCCGTAGCCGTCGCCGTAGCTGTGGTGGGCGTCGAGCGGGAAGCGGTAGTAGTGGAAGGCGAACCCCGAGTCCTCGGTGGCGACCGTGCCGCCACCGGCGGCGCTGCCGATCCGGAACCTGTAGTCGGCCCCGGGTGCCTGCCCGCCGTCGCTGGTCAGGCCGTTCCACTTGGCCGTGTTGCGGGTGCTGGGCTCGGCATCCTGCTGGATCCAGGTGTCGACGACCTCCCTGCTCTCCCGGTCGACGACCTCGATCCGGATGTCGGTCGCCCCCTTGCCCTGGAAGATGTAGGAGACCTGCGGTGCGCGCAACCCGTCATAGAAGGTCTGGTGGGGGACCGCCTCGGCCGAGGTGAGCTTGAACTGGCCCGCGTCCGGGATCTGGGCCGCGTCGACGATCTTCAGCGGCTTGTTGCCCGGGGTCTCGGCCTCGACCCCGTAGGCGCGGGCGCGGACGGTGCCGGTGGCGGCGCGGGCGGGCACCTTGACCTCGACCGCGGTCGAGCCGGCGGATGTCGGCGTGGCCGCCACCCGGCCGCCGCCGGCGGCGGCGAAGCGAACCTCGCTGACGCCGTCGAGGTCGCGGCCGCTGAGCTGGATCCGGGAGCCGACCGTCGCCTCGCGGATGTCGGCGCAGCGCTCGAGGCAGATGACGCCGGTCAGGCTCGGCGGGTCCGGGGTCCCGACCCCGCCGCCGCCGGAGGCGGACGCGATCCCGGCGGAGCCGCAGGTGACCGCGATCGCGATCGCGACCGAGACCGTTCTATGCCACTCGCGCCGTATTGAGGGCGCCCCCGGCTCCATACGCGTCGAGCCTCTCTTTCTCGAGCCTGCGGGGTTAGCTGACGGGCTCGCGCCGAAAGAGCGGCGCTACGGGCCTGATCGTGTTCCCGACTGGCCCGACTCGCCCCTGGAGCGGTGTTCGACACCGCGCCAACGGTTCCCCCGCTCCCGGGCGCCGTGGCGCGCGGGATTAGGCGGTTTCTGGGGCGGGCAGTATAGCCGTGGCCGGGGCGGCCAGATCGCGGTCACGGCGTGGCCAACTGTCCCGTGCTCGGCTAACATCGTCCGGCCGCGCCCGAAGCGAGCGTGCATCGGGGCGGCTTTTCGTGCGATGAAGACCTACGTGGCCAAGCCAACCGACCGCCAGCGTGACTGGCTCGTGGTCGATGCCGAGGGTAAGACCCTGGGCCGGCTGGCGACGCAGATCGCGGATGCGCTGCGGGGCAAGCGCAAGCCCGAGTACACGCCACACTGCGACACCGGCGACTTCGTCGTCGTCGTCAACGCGGAGAAGATCGCGGTCACCGGGAAGAAGCGCACCGACAAGCTCTACTGGCGCCACAGCGGCTATCCGGGCGGAATCCGCTCGCGGACGCTGAACGAGATGCTCGACCGCCGTCCCGAGGAGGTCATCCGCAAGGCCGTTCAGGGGATGCTGCCGCGCAACCGCCTCGCCCGCCAGCAGATCCGCAAGCTCAAGGTCTATGCCGGGCCCGAGCACCCGCACGCAGCCCAGCAACCGAAGCCGATGGAGATACAGACTTGATCATCGAAGAGCCCGACCAGACCCCCGACGAGCCCGAGGCGACCGAGCCCGAGGCTCCGGAGGCCGCCGAACCGGAGGCTCCGGCCGAGGAAGCACCCGCTGCCGAGGAAGCACCCGCTGCCGAGGAAGCCCCGGCTGAGCCGGAGGCACCCGCCGCCGCCGCCGCTCCCGCCGGCGAGAAGCCGAAGGCAAAGGACCAGGCCCCCGGGGCCGATCTGGAGCCGATCAAGCTCGAGCCCGAGCGCGAGCTCTCGGCCGAGGAGCGCGCCCGGCTCGAGGCCGACGAGGAGGAGCGCGCCCGGCTCGAGGCCGAGGCGGAGGTCGGGGACGAGCCCCTCGCTCGCAGCGGCCCGCAGGTCGAGCTCCCCGCCGACGCCCGAATCCACGCCACCGGCAAGCGCAAGAGCTCGATCGCCCGCGTGATCCTGCGGCCTGGGAGCGGCGATTGCCAGGTCAACGGCAAGCCGCTCGACGAGTACTTCCCGCGCCAGTACCTGAGGACGATGGCCCGCTCGCCGCTGCTCACCGCCGGCTACGAGGCGAGCGTCGACGTCCAGGCTCGCGTCCACGGTGGCGGCATCGCCGGCCAGGCCGGCGCCGTCCGCCACGGAATCGCCAGGGCGCTCACCGACGTCGACCCCGAGCTGCGCTCGGAGCTCAAGCGGCGTGGCCTGCTGACGCGCGACGCGCGCAAGAAGGAGCGGCGCAAGGCCGGGCTCAAGAAGGCTCGCAAGAAGCCGCAGTTCAGCAAGCGCTGAGGCGCTGCCTTGGCCCGCAAGCTCTTCGGAACCGACGGCGTCCGCGGGGTCGCCGGCGAGTTGCTGACCGCGGAGCTGGCCCTGGCGCTCGGTCGCGCGGCGACCTTCGAATCCTCATCCGGCCGGCCCCAGGTGCTGATCGTCCGCGACACCCGCGAGTCGGGCCCGATGCTCGAGGCCGCGCTCGCAGCCGGGGTCGCCGGAGAGGGAGGAGACGCGCTCACCGCCGGTGTCCTGCCGACGCCCGCCGCCTCGGTGCTCGTGCGGCGGTTGGGCCTCGATCTCGCCGTCGTCATCTCCGCCTCCCACAACCCCTGGCGAGACAACGGGATCAAGTTCTTCGGCGCCGACGGGCGCAAGCTCGGCGACGAGGCCGAGGCGCGGATCGAGGGCTCGGTCAGCGGCTCGCCCCCGGTCGAGGCGCCGACCAGCGATTCGATCGGCCGCATCCGCGCGCTCGAGGGCGGCCTCGACGACTACTTGCGCGAGCTCGAGCGCGCCTTCCCCCTCGATCTCTCCGGACTCAAGGTCGTGCTCGACTGCGCAAACGGCGCCAGCCACCGCGCCGCGCCGCTGATCTTCAAGCGCCTCGGGGCGGAGGTCGAGACCCTGGCCACGGAACCGGACGGGCGCAACATCAACGAGGCCTGCGGGTCGACCCACCCCGAGGCCCTGGCGGAGCGTGTGGTCGCCGCCGGCGCCTCGATCGGCTTCGCCTTCGACGGTGACGCCGACCGGGTGGTCGCGGTTGACTCGACCGGCGCCGTCCGCGACGGTGACGAGCTGATCGCGATCTCGGCCCTGCACTTCGCCGGCAGCGGTCGGCTCGAGGGGGGCGTCGCGGTCACGGTGATGAGCAACTACGGCTTCCACAACGCGATGGCCGCTGCGGGGATCGAGGTGGCGACGACGGCGGTCGGCGACCGCAACGTCTCGACCGAGCTCGGGCGTCGCAACTGGATCCTGGGCGGCGAGCAATCGGGACACCTGATCTGGACCGGGTTCGCACCCACCGGCGACGGGATCGCCGCGGCATTGCTCACCCTCGGCGCGCTTGGCGGCGAGTCGCTCGCCGAGGCGCAGCCGATGGTTCGCCTGCCGCAGGTGCTCGAGAACGTCGACGTGGCCGAGCGCGAGGCGGTCGAGGATGCCGACGCGGTCTGGGCCGCGGTCGAGCGCGAGAACTCGGCGCTCGAGGGCCGGGGGCGGGTTCTGGTCCGGCC
>DATBPT010000032.1:0-12742 GCA_036561205.1 Solirubrobacterales bacterium | reverse complement strand
AATCCCACTCCTGGCGCCCGAGCTCGGTCTCGGGCTCGTCGGCGTAGACCCACTCGCGCATGATCCGGTGCCAGTTGCGCTTCGCCCGCAGCTGGGCGAGCACGGCGATCACGCCGATCTCCATCCGCCGGCCCATCAGCTCCTCGGCGGGAATGTTCTCGCGGCGCATGACCTGGAAGTACTCCGAGCGCGGGTCCGACGCCGACTCGATGATCTTCATCACCCGGCGGGCCGAGACCTGGTAGTCGCGATCCTCGATGTACCAGCCGCCGACGAGCATCACGTGGTCCATCAGGTGCTCGGCGTCGAGCTTCGTCGGCTTCTTGATGAAGCCGAGGTCGTGGAGGCGCTGGCGCAGGCCCTCGGGGTCCTTGCGGATCGCGGCGTCGAGGGCGGCCTGCTCGAGCACGATCTGCTCGCGGTCGAGCTTCTTCGTCATCCCGAAGTCGAGGAACGCGACCCGGCCATCGGCCATCAGCAGGTAGTTGCCCGGGTGAGAGTCGGCGTTGAAGTGCTGCAGGTGGTAGATCGAGCCGAAGCAGAAGCGGAAGACGATCTCGCCGAAGCGGCTGCGCTCTTCCTGCTCGAGCCCCTTGACCTGCTCGAAGCCGATCCCGTCGACGAACTCGGTCACCAGCACCCGGCGGCGCGAGAGTCGCGTGATCACGTCGGGCACGTAGATGAACGGGTGGCCGCGGTAGGCGCGCGAGAAGGTGCGCTGGTTCTGGGCCTCGTACTCGTAGTCGAGCTCCTCCATCACCCGCTCCTTGAGCTCCTCGGCGACCGACTTCGCGTCCAGCCCCGGCGCCAGCGCCTTCGCCAGGCGGACGAGCATGCCCGCATTGCGCATGTCGGATTCCAGCGCCTCGGCGACGCCCGGATACTGGATCTTGACCGCGACCGCGCGACCGTCGAGCAGGGTGGCGCGGTGGACCTGGCCGATCGAGGCGGCGGCGAAGGCCTGCGGTTCGAAGTGCGAGAAGTGCTCGTGCACGGGCTCGCCGTACTCGTCCTCGATCACCTTCGAGACCCGCTCCCACGGCATCGGCGGCGCCGAGGTGCGCAGCTTCGCCAGCTCCTGCTGGTAGAGCTCGGCGTACTCCGGCGGCAGGAACTCGGTGTCGATGAAGGATGCGAGCTGGCCGATCTTCATCGCCGCGCCCTTCATCTCCCCGAGCGTCCGCACCAGCGTCAGCGCCGTCTCCAGATGGCGAGCCTCGAGCTTCTCCTCGGCGCCCTCCTCGGAGCGGGCGATCGAGGCCGCCTTGGTGCCGGCATAGCGCGCCGCCTGGCCGCCCATCGCCGTTCCCAGCTTCGCCGACCTGCGGACGCGGCCCTTGGGGATCTTCATCTCGTCGCCGGCCACGGCGCCAGCGTACAAGCGCGACTCCATACACTGGCGCGGGTTGAAGCCGGCGATGCCACGGATGGTGACAGCGGCGCTCTGCGCCATCCTCTGCCTCGCCGCTGCGGCGCCCTCGGCGCTCGCCGACGCCCAGTCCGACTACGACAGCGGCTATGCGCTCGGCTCCGAAGCCTACGAGTACGGGATCCCGCTGCTCGACACCGACCGCATCTTCCGCACCAACACCAGCGTTAGCCGCGCCGACGGCAGGGGGGATGCGCCGGTCAACCGTTTCTCCCACGCCCGCAAGCTCGCCGATGCGGAGGCGCGCGACGTCGTCGCCCCCAACCACGACACGCTCTACTCGATCGCCTGGCTCGACCTCTCGCGCCGGCCTCAGATCCTCCACGTGCCGCGGATGCACCGCTTCTACGCCTTCGAGCTGGTCTCGCCTTGGACCGAGAACTTCCGCAACATCTCGACCGCGACCGGCAACCAGAAGGGCGGCGACTTCGCGATCGTCGGCCCCTCGTTCGAGGGCGAGCTGCCACCCGGGGTGCGCGAGGTCAGGTCTCCCTACGACCGCGTCTGGATCATCGGCCGCACCTACATCAAGGGCGACGCCGACACCAAGCGCGTCAACCGGATCCAGAACTCCTACCGCCTGTTGCCACTCTCGAAATACGGCACCCGCTACAAGCCCCCGCTGATCGAGCCGGTCGACACGACGGTGGACAAGCCGGCGATTCCCGGCTTCGGCAGCGGCGACGACCCGCTCGAGTTCTACGGTGCGCTCGGCCGCCAGATGAGGCGGTTCCCGCCGCCGGCCGCCGACCAGCCGCTGCTCGACCGGCTCGCCGCGATCGGCGTCGGCACCGGACTCGACCCGGGGACCGACCCGGCGCTGAGCGCCGACACGCTGCGGGGCATGCGGGACGCGGTCACCGACGGCCCGGCCAACATCCAGGCGAAGATCGCCGCCCGCTACATCGCCGGGTTCGGGCTCCACAACGGTTACCTGCTCGGCGACATCGGCCACTACGGGACCGACTACGAGCTGCGGGCGATCACCGACAAGGTCGGGGTCGGGGCGCTGAAGCCGAAGATCGCGATCTACGCCTTCACCCAGACCGCGCACGACCTCAGCCCGCTCGACGGGGGCTCGCGCTACGTGCTCCACATCCCGGCCGATCAGCTGCCGGTTCCGGCGCGGGCGTTCTGGTCGGTGACCATGTACGACGCCCAGGTCTTTCTCGTCCCCAACCCCTTTGACCGCTACGTGATCAACGACCGCTCGGACCTGCACTACAACGCCGACGGCTCGCTCGACATCTACGTCCAGGCGGCCCAGCCCTCCGACCCCTCCCAGGCGCAGAACTGGCTCCCGTCGCCGGCCTCCGGGGGCTTCCGGCTGATCTGGCGCCTCTACGACACCGGCCCGGCGCGCGAGGGGATCCTCGACGGCAGCGGCTGGCAGCCCCCCGCGGTGCTCCCCTGCGGCGGTGGCGGCATCGCCGGGACGGGCGTCGCCTGCGCTTCCTGAGCCGACGGCTCACCGGTTCTCTATCCTCATCCGTCGCCATGGCTTCCGATCGAGCAACGCTCAAGGCCCAGCCGCGAACCGAGTTCGGGTCGCGCGAGAGCCGCCGCCTGCGCCGCCAGGGCTTCGTGCCCGGGGTCGTCTACGGCTCCGGCGCGGAGGCGCGCGCGTTCCAGGTCGGCGAGCGCGAGGTGCGCAACGTGCTCGTCCACGGCGGCGCCCTGATCGAGGTCGAGATCGAGGGCGCGAAGCCGGTCCCGGTGGTGATCAAGGAGCAGCAGCGCCACCCGGTGCGCGGCCACCTCATCCACCTCGACCTGCAGGAGGTCAACCTGCTCGAGGAGATCGAGGCCGACGTCGCGATCGAGCTGATCGGCACCGAGGACGCGCCGGGCGTCAAGGAGGGCGGCGTGCTCGAGCACGTAACCCACGAGATCACGATCTCCGCCCTGCCGACCGCGATCCCCGAGTCGATCCCCGCCGACGTCTCCGGCATGGATATCGGCGACACACTTCAGCTCAGCGCCCTGATCGCCCCTGAGGGCGTCGAGTTCGCGCTCGGCGAGGACCAGAGCGCCGACGAGATCACGATCGCCACCCTCTCGCCGCCGCGCGTCGAGGAGGAGCCCGAGCCCGAGCTCGAGGAGGAAGCCGAGCTGATCGGTGAGGACGGCGAGCCGATCGAGCCCGCCGAGGGCGCCGAGGGCGAGGCCGCCGAGGGCGACGGCGAGCCGGGCGACTCCGGCGATTCCGGCGACTCCGGCGAGGAGTAGCCCTGCGCCTCTTCGGTCGCCGCTCGGAGGAGCAGGGCGATCGCTTTCTGCTCATCGGGCTGGGCAATCCCGGGGAGCGCTACGCGCACACCCGCCACAACGTCGGCTTCCAGGTCGCCGAGCTGCTCGCCGATCGCTGGGACCTGGGCGGCGCCAAGAGCAAGTACGGCGCCCGGATCGCCGAGGGCCGGATCCGCCCCGGCGGCCCGCGGATCGTGCTGCTCACCCCGCAGACGTTCATGAACGAGTCCGGCCGCGCCGCCGGTCCGGCTCGGGGCGCGATGCGGATCCCGCTCGAGCATGTGGTCGCGATCCACGACGAGATCGACCTTCCGTTCGGCGAGATCAAGACCAAGCTCGGCGGCGGAGCGGCCGGCCACAACGGGCTCAAGAGCCTGCGCGACGGGTTTGGCTCCAACGACTACTGGCGGGTGCGGACCGGGGTCGGGCGCCCGGACTCGACCGATCCGGAGATCGTCTCGGCCCACGTGCTCGGCCGGTTCTCAGAACCCGACGAACAGGTCGAGGCGCTGATCGGGGCGGCCGCCGACGAGACCGAGCGCCTGATCGACCGGATCGCGGACAATCGCGACGACGATGGCTGAGCAGCTGACGAACTACGACGTCGCCGACCGGGTCGCGCTGCTGCAGCTCGACCGGCCCGAGGCCCGCAACGCGCTCAACACGCAGATGCTCGAGCAGCTGCTCGCGCACCTGGCGAGCGCCCGCGACGACGACCAGGTGCGCGTGCTCGTGCTCTCCTCCAGCGACCACATGGGCCTCTCGGCCGGCGCCGACGTGCGCGAGCAGCTCGACCAGGCGGGCAACGTGCGGCGGATGGAGCTGTTCGCGGAGCTCTACGACGCGCTCACCGGCTTCGAGAAGCCGACGATCGCCGCCTGCCACGGCGCCTGCGTCGGCGGCGGCGCCGAGATCGCGGTCGCCTGCGACCTGCGGGTCGGCGGCTCCAACCTGCGCCTGCGGTTCCCCGGGGCGGCGCTCGGGGTCCCGGTGGGTCCGGCGCGGCTGGTCACCCTCTGCGGGCTCTCGGTCGCCAAGTACCTGCTGCTGACGGCGAAGGAGGTCGACGCCGACATGGCCTACCGCTGGGGGCTGATCCACAAGGTCGTCTCGGCTCCGCGGACCGAGGAGGCCTCGCTGCAGCTCGCCGCCCAGGTCGCCGAGCACGACCCGGAAGCCGTCGCCCGGCTGAAGCGGATGCTGCACGAGTGGGACGACGTCGAGGGCCGTTCGGCGAGCGAGGGCGACGGCCAGGTCGCATGGGCGCGCTCGGGGCCGGGGCTGCCCTACCGCGACTAGGGCTGCGTCCGCTCGGCGTTCAGCTCCTCGACCGCCTTGAACAGGTCGCCCTGGCGATAGAAGTCGACCGAGATCAAGTTGGCCAGCAGGTCGCGCTGGCGCTCGCAGTGGTGGACCCGTCGCAAGAGCGCCTCGCGGGCGTTGACCTGGGCGGCGTTCGAGGGCTTCGGCGCCGGCGACGTGTCGACCCAATGGTTGACCAGGAACAGCGGCGCGTCGGCGGGGCCGCGGTTGGCGACGCAGCTCGCCGTCAGCTTCGACGGCTTGGTCAGCTCGCCGACCGTCTTGAACGAATAGGGCGTTTCCTGCAGCAGGCTGTCGTAGGCGCGGTGGTACCAGGGGACCGCCGCGCCGCCGTCCTTGTTCTCCGAGAGCATGATCGCCCGCCCCCCGGTGTCGATGATCTCCTGCAGGGTCGGCAGCGGCGGCTCCAGCGGACCGGTGTAGACGAAGTCGATCAGGCCGCTCTTGCGGACCGCCTCGTCGATGTCGGCGGGCGACACGTAGTCCTCGATCACGATCGCCAGCACCTCATCCGGGTTGGCGGCGAGGAAGTCGCGGTACTGGCGGAAGGCCTCGAGGATCGGAATCGCGCCAAGCTCGCAGAAGCGGTGGCAGAGGTAGACCGCGCGCGGCCCGGTCTCGGGTGAGTTGACGACGCGGTCGCGGATCCGCAGCGCCGCATTCAGCGCCTCGGAGCCGAGCTCCTCCACGTAGGCCTCGCGCTCGGGGCCGTCGAGCTTCGAGAGGTCGGTCTTGATCTGGCCGCCCTCGGTCGGGGTGCCGTAGTGGGCGTCGATGAACAGGCCGCGGATCCCGTCGTGGAGCTGATCGGCGAAGCCGGCGTCCTGCTGTCCGAAGAGCCAGTCCGGGTTGGTGACCGCCGACATCGCGTTGTGCGTGGAGGGGAAGGCGACCCGGTCGAGCGGCTGGTCGCAGAGCGCGTCGCTGCCGTTGCATCCCTCGGTTTCGATCGCCGCCGGTGCTTCGCGGATCCCCCCGGTGGTGATGAACAGGCCACCGCCGACGACGATCACGGCGGCGGCGACCCCGGTCGCGATCAGGGCCCGGCGCCCCTCGGCGCGGTCGGCGTCCGCCTCGGCGGCCTGGGTCGGCAGGATCAGCCGCATCAGCTCCGAGACGCCCGCGTAGGCGACGTAGAGGCCGACGAGGATCACGACCAGGTCGACGAAGACGTCGCGGCGCAGCACGATCAGGACCCCGACCGTGATCAGCACCAGCGCCCGCGCGACCCGCTTCCAGGTTGCCTGCGGCACCCGGGCGATCAGCTCGACGCCGTCGCGCAGGGGGGCGAAGATGTCGACCGGGCGCAGCAGCGACGAGGCCGCGGCGGCGACCACCGCCCCGCAGGCGGCGAACAGGTAGAGCGTCTTCGTCAGGTCGCCGAGGAACGCCCTCCAGATCCCGTCGACGGCGTCGCGCAGCCCCTGCTCGTCGAACTGGGTCAGGACCAGCGCCCTGGCGGCGCTCAGCGCGACCACCGCGAGCACCCCCGCGATCACCACCGCGACACCGAGCTGGAGCACGGTACGGCGGCGGTCGCGCGAGACGTAGAGCGCCAGCCCGATCAGCACGAGCGTGATCAGCAGCAGGAGGATCTCGACCAGGGCGACGTTGTCGGCGACCCGGGCCAGGTCGGCCACCCAAGCGGGCGGCTCGATCTTGATCACGTCGATGTCGATGTTGAGCGGGATGTCCTTGGAGATCGAGGGCTTCAGCGCCTGGAAGGCGCCCTTGAGCACCGCGCCGATGTCGCCGAGCGTCAGCGCGACCGTGTTCTTGTCGTGCTGGAAGATCGCCCGGTGGACGTCGCGCACGCCGTGGGCGAACAGCTCTTGGAAGACGCTGCCGCCGACCAGCCCACCGACGACGCTCTCGATCAACGGCCGGACCGCGACCAGGTCGCCCTGCGCGTTGAGGACGATGTCGTCGGTGACCCGGGTGGCGATCTCGGCCGCTACCGCGTCGTCGTCGAGCGCCACCGTGGCGCGCTTGGCGAACTCGTCGGCGTCGAGGAAGGTGTCGTTCGCGTAGCCGACGACGACCGCCCCGAGCAGCGCGACGGCGGCCAGGATCGCCAGCACCTGCGACTGGATCCGTCGCTGCCCGTCACCCATGCGCGCAGCCTACTTGCGGCCCCGGGGGCTAACGGCGCGCCGCCGCTAACCTCGCTCGACTGCTCAGGGCATTACTCGAGATAGCGCTCGACGACGAGCGATTTGCCCCCCTCGCGACCAGGATCGGCGCCGGCGAGGCGGTCGACCTGCGCGCTTCCGGGGCGATCCGGCCCTATCTGCTCGCGGCGCTGCTCGACGGCGAGCAGGCGCTCGCCGATCGCCCGGCGCTGGTCGTCGCCGCCGACGACGTCGGCGCCCGCGACCTCGCCCGCGCCCTCGGCGCCTACCTGGCGCCGCGGCGCGTCCGCTACTACCCCTCGCGCGGGACCGGCTATGAGTCGCACCTGGCCCCGCCGCCGCACCTGGTCGGCCTCCGGATCGGGGCCCTCGACGCACTCACGGCCGAGCCCGAGGCCGGCGAGCCGGCGCCGGTGGTCGTCGCCAGTGCGGTCGCGCTCGCCGAGGCGGTCCCGGACGCGTCGCTGCGCCCGGCCGGGTTCGTCCTCCATCGCGGCGAGGAGGTCGACCTCGGCGACGTCGCCGAGCTGCTGGTCGAGGCCGGCTACGAGCGCACCGAGCAGGTCGAGGAGCGGGGCCAGTTCTCCGTTCGCGGCGGCATCCTCGACGTCTTCCCGGCGACCGAGGAGCGGGCGGCGCGGCTGGAGCTGTTCGGCGACGAGATCGAGTCGATCCGCTGGTTCTCCACCTTCACCCAGCGCTCGCTCGGCGAGGCCGAGCGGATCGAGCTCGACCCGGCAGCGGAGCTGGCGCTCGAGCACCGGAAACTCGACGAGCCGTCCTTGACAGACCCGGCGGCGGCGGACGCGGAGCGGAGCACGCCGCCGGTTGTTGATGTGCTGCCGGTGGACTCGTTCCGGGCGCCGCTCGACTTGATCGGCGACTCGACCGCGATCCTGATCGCCGCCGCGGAGGAGATCCCGGCGGCGCTCAAGGACCATTGGGACGACGTGACCACGGCGATGCACGACGCCGACGCCCGCCACCTCTACGTCGACGTCGCCGAGCCGCTCGCCGAGCGGGCGCTGGTCCGGATGCGGCCGGTCGAGGCCGGCGAGGAGGCCGACGAATCCAAAGGCGGTCTGACCCCCTTCAGGGCGCAGGCGCCGACCTCCGCCGCCCGCAGCATCTCCGAGGCCGAGTCGCAGCTGCAGAAGGAGTTGCGCTCCGGCTACCGGGTCGTGGTCGCGTTCGAGACCCGCGGCGAGGCCGAACGGGCGCGCTACAACCTCAACCGGGTCGAGGCGAGGTTCCTCGGCGAGGTCCCTCCCTCCGACGCCGCCGTCCTCTTCGAGGAGGCGCCGCTCAGCGACGGCTTCGTCTCGCCCGAGCTGCGGCTCGCGGTGATCCCGTTTCGCCGCCTCGTCCACCGCCGCCGGGCCGCCGCGCCGGCGCCGGCGCGCGGGCGGATGGCGAGCTTCGCCGAGCTGCGGGTCGGCGACTTCGTCGTCCACGAGGACCATGGGATCGCCCGTTTCGCCGGCTTCGAGACCAAGACGCTCGCCGGCGTCACCCGCGACTACCTCGAGCTCGAGTACAAGGGCGAGGACAAGGTCTTCTCGCCCACCGACCAGCTGACCAAGATCACCCGCTACGTCGGCGCCGGCGGCGATGCGCCGCAGCTCTCCGCGCTCGGCTCGAAGCGCTGGGACGCGGTCAAGGCCCGCGCTCGCCGGGCGGCCCGCGAGCTCGCCGGCGAGCTGCTCAACCTCTATGCCGAGCGCCAGGCCCGCAGGGGGCACAGGTTCGAGCCCGACGGCGAGTGGCAGCTCGAGCTCGAACGCTCGTTTCCCTACCGCGAGACCGCCGACCAGATCGAGGCGATCGAGGCGGTCAAGGCCGACATGGAGTCCGAGCGCCCGATGGACCGGCTGATCTGTGGCGACGTCGGCTATGGCAAGACCGAGGTCGCGCTGCGGGCCGCGCACAAGGCGGCGGTCGAGGGCAAGCAGGTGATGATGCTGGTGCCGACGACGATCCTCGCCCAGCAGCACCTCGGCACCTTCCGCGAGCGGCTCGCCTCCTCGCCGCTGGAGATCGAGATGGTCTCGCGGCTGCGCAAGCCGGCCGAGGTTCGGGCGGCGCTCGCCGGCTTCGAGAAGGGCAGCGTCGACATCCTGATCGGGACCCACCGGCTGCTCTCGCGCGACGTGCGCGCCAACGACCTCGGGCTCGTGATCGTCGACGAGGAGCAGCGCTTCGGGGTCAAGCAGAAGGAGCTCCTGCGCCAGCTGAAGCTCAAGGTCGACGTGCTCTCGCTCTCGGCGACGCCGATCCCGCGCACCCTGCAGATGAGCCTCGCCGGGCTTCGCGACATCTCCGTGATCGAGACGCCCCCGGAGGGCCGCCGCCCTGTTCGCACCTATGTCGGCCCCTACGACGAGGAGCTGGTCGGGCGCGCGATCAATCGCGAGGCTACGCGCGAGGGCCAGGTCTTCTTCCTCCACAACCGGGTCGACACCCTGCACGGGGTCGCCGAGCGCCTGCGGGCGCTCTGCCCCGGCGTGCGCTTCGCCGAGGCCCACGGGCAGATGGACGAGGCGGAGCTCGAGGGCACGATGCTGACCTTCCTGCGCGGCGACGCCGACGTGCTCGTCGCGACGACGATCATCGAGTCGGGGCTCGACATTCCGCAGGCGAACACGCTGATCGTCGAGCGCGCCGACCAGCTCGGGCTCGCCCAGGCCTACCAGATCCGGGGCCGCGTCGGCCGTTCTCGCGAGCGCGCCTTCGCCTACATGCTCTACCCCTCCGAGGAGGCGCTGAGCCAGGAGGCCGGCCAGCGCCTGGCGACGCTCTCGGACCACACCGAGCTTGGCTCCGGGTTCGCGATCGCGATGCGCGACCTCGAGCTGCGCGGCGCCGGCGACCTGCTCGGCGACGAGCAATCCGGACACGTCGCCGCGATCGGCTTCGAGCTCTACGTCGCCCTGCTCGACGAGGCGGTCGAGGCGCTGCGCGCGGCCGGCGACCAGGACGGCGCCCCGGAGGCGCCGGTCCGCCTCGACCTCGACGTCGACGCCTACCTCCCGGCCGAGTACATCCCCTTCGAGACGGCGAAGATCGACGTCCACCGGCGGATCGCCGGCGCCCACCAGGGCGGCGACCTGCGTGCCCTCCGCGACGAGTTGCGCGATCGCTTCGGCCCCGTGCCGGCGCCGGTCGAGAACCTGTTCGCGCTGCAGCGGGCGCGGATCGACCTCGGCGCCGCCGGGGCCCGCACCGCCGAGGTCCGCGGCGGCCGCCTCTCGGTGATCCCGCTGGAGCTCGATGCGGCGACCGTCGGCAGGTTGCGCGAGCGCGTCCCGGAGGCGATCTACGAGCTGCGCACCAAGACGCTCTCGCTGCGGGTCGGCGACGAGCCCGCCGAGCGCCTGGCGGCGATGCTCGAGCTCACCGAGGCGCTGACCGAGGCCCTGGCGCCCGAGCAGGTCGCCGCCTAGGGCCGCCGCTCAGAGGCCGCAGAGGAACGGGAACTGGGGCGCGCCGTGCTGGGCCGCGAGCGGGATCGCGCGGGCCGGGCTCAGGGTCGGCGAGGCCGCGCCGATCACCGTCTGCGGCCGGCGCCTGATCGCCCCGCGAGGGATGAGCCGCAGGTAGGACCGCAAGGAGGCCTCGCTGCGGGCGGCGGCGCCGCCGGCGAGCGCGACCGTTTGCACGCTGCCGTGGCGGACGACGTAGGCGACGGTCCGGCCGCCGAGGCGCGCCGTCCAGACCCCGCCGCCGATCCGCTCCGCGGTGTGCCTCAGGCGGCTGACCGAAGCGCCCGCCCCGACGCCGAGCGCGCGCAGGTGGCCGGCGTTCGTGGCCACCAGGGCGACCCTGCCCGCGGGTGTGATCACGGCCGTCGCCGAAGAGCCCCGGTTGCGCTTGCCGCCGACGCAGTAGCTCCAGGCCCGCGTCCTGCGCAGCGGCTGGCCGGCGCGGTTCAGGGTCCGGCGGGTGCCGGCGCCGATCCGCAGGCGACCGAGCCCGCGGGCGTTGAAATGGCCGCGGGCGCGCTGGCAGCGGCCACTGGGCACGCCGACCGAGCGCTCCCACATCTCCAGGTAGGCCTCCGGCCCGTGCAGCATGTCGCGCGCGATCCGCTTGCCGCCGGTCTTCCGGACCTCCTCGTACCAGTCGGCGTAGAGGCCGTAGTGGGCGACGCCCTCCTGCGAGTAGTCGAAGACCCGATCGCCGGTGCGCTGGCGCGAGATCGTCGTGCTCCCGTCGAGCGACTTGAACGGGTACTCGACGCTCGTCGGCGAGCCCTCGGCCGCCGGTGCGCCCTGGGTTGCCAGTCCCCCGAGGTCGGCGCCGTAGGCCCAGCCGAAGTAATACGGCGTGCGCTTGGGCCGGTAGGAGCGCCAGGCCTCGACGAAGCCCTCCGCCGAGCCGGCGCCCGGGAAGGCCATGCCGCCGAGCTGCCAGATCCGCGGCCAGTTGCGCGGGTCCATCCAGCCGTGCGGTGAGATCACGCCCGAGTAGTTGCGGCCCTCCGCGAGCGAGATCGTCTCGTCGACCGCCTTCTGGCTCATGTGGTCGGGGTTGACGATCATCCCCATCCGCATCATCCGCCGTACCGTGTGGCGGCCGAGGCCCGTGAGCCCGCGGGTGTTGCAGTGCGGCGCCGGCGGGTAGGTCGGCGCGTTCCCGGGCGTCACCCCGAACGTCGCCAGCACCCCGGCGAGAGCGGCGCTGCCGGCCGGAAAGCCGCTCTCGATCGTGTTGTCGTGCTCGGGGCCGGTGCAGGTCTCGGCGCTCCAGAACGAGCCGTAGCTGTCGCGGTTTGCGGCGTTGATCAGGACGCCGATCGGTCCGCCGTCGAAGCGCACCCCGGTGAGCGGGTTGTCGAACTTGTTCAGCAGCAGCGACGAGCGAATGCCCTGCCGGTAGAGATCGTCGAGGCCGCGGTCGATGACCCCGCGATCGCAGCTGGAGGCGTCGGCGCCGCGGCAGTCGAAGAGCTCCGAGACCTCGACCTCGAGCACGACCGCCATCTTGCCCTCGTTGATCACCCGCCGCGCCTGGAACGGGTTGCGGACGATCTGGAAGAAGCCCTGTCCCGGGCCGCCCGCCTGGGCGTCGACGTAATCCTGCAGCTGCTCGATGTCGGCGATTCCCTGGCGCACGGTGTCCATCTCGTCGCAGTTGGTGCGGCGGTTGGCCATCAGCATGCAGAGCTCGCGGTTCTCGTTCACCGACATCACCATCAGCCGCAGCCCGGCCTTCCAGTCGCGCTGGATCCAGCGGTAGTAGGTGCCCTCGTAGGTGAGGTTGTCGCGCCGCCACTCGGTCAGCTTCGGGTAGCCGCTGGTGTCGTGCGGATGGGCCGGGTCGCCGTAGTTGAGGAAGTTCTGCACCGGCGCCGCGGTCCCCTGGGGCCCCTCGATACCAGAGCAGTCGGGCAGCGCCGAGGGGATCCCGTAGCGGTCCCAGGGCTCGCCGCAGTGGAAGTTGCCGCCCAGGTACTCATAGGTCATCCAGTGCATGTGGCCGTCGAGCAGGCCGCTCACCTCGCCGTAGGGCGTCTTGCCCCTGGCCGGCCGGCCCCTGACGTTGAGCTGGGCCTCGGGGAAGGTCGCGCACCCGGTCGCGCGCAGGAAGCGAAACTGGGCGCCGGCGC
>DATBPT010000031.1:0-22459 GCA_036561205.1 Solirubrobacterales bacterium | reverse complement strand
AGCGAGGGCAACCTGCCGACGGTGCCGCCATGCGCATGAACGCCCGCCGACAACTCGCGCGCGAGGACGGCTTCACGATGGTCGTCGCCCTGGTCGTGCTCACCGTGACCATCCTGATGATCGCGGCCGCGTTCGTCGCCGCCAAGGGCGACATCGGCAACACCCAGCGCGACCTGGAAGGCAAGCGCGCCTACTACGCCGCTCGCGCGGGGATGGCGAACTTCCTCTACAAGGTGAACAAGAACACCGAGCTCTGGGAGACCTGCCCGTCGCAGGCCGTGACCCAGGTTCCCGGCGCCCCGAGCAACGTCAAGTTCTCCTACGTCCCGGTGCCGGCGAACGGCGCCCCCACCTGCAGCACCGCGAACCCGGTCGGGACGATGATCGACTTCAACACCGGCAGCTTCCGGATGAAGTTCACCGGGACCGCCGGGACCCCGGCGGTGACGCGGACGATCGTCGCCAGCTTCCGCCGCGACTCGCCGCTCGACTTCCTCTGGTACTCGGTCTACGAGACGCTGGACCCGAACACCTACGCCGATCCGGCGGCCCATCAGAACTGCGCCGCGTTCCGGCGCGATGGGCGTCCTTCGAGTTGCGGCGTGATCAGCTGGATCACCAACGACAAGCTCAACGGGCCGATGTACACGCAGGACCAGTACTCGATCTGCGGCTCGCCGACCTTCGGCCGCGCAGGCGGTTCGGACTCGATCAACACCGCGGCACCCGGGCCGCCGACGGCGCCGGGCCTGATCACGACCTCGGGTTGCAGCAACAACGCCGTCCTCAACGGGCCCCTGGTCGAGAACGCCCCCTACATCACCGCGCCGCCGGACAACACCAACCTGCTCGCCTACGCGCAGAGTGACGGCCAGGTCTATAGCGGCGCGACCACGATCGTCCTCAACGGCACCACGGCCACGGTGACGAGCCCGAACACGCCGGGCTGCAGTCCCACCTGCCCGGCCTTGAACCTCGCCAACGACCCGATCGTCTACGTCACCAGCGGCGTCTGCTCGGCGAGCTACTCGCCCTACTTCTCCCAGAGCGCGAACGTCTACAACAAGAGCGCGACCTGCGGCAACGTCTACGTCTCCGGCAACTACAGCTCCTCGCTGACGATCGCGGCCGCCAACGACATCATCATCGAGGGCTCGGTGACCACCAATCTGACCGGACCGGCGGTGATGGGGATGGTCGCCAACAACTTCATCCGGATCATGCACGGCGTGACCACGCGCTCCGGCACCACCCAGGGCCAGTGCGGCTCGGCGGCCAACGTCGCCAGCCAGACGCTGACCAGCCTCCGCGTCGACGCCGCCGTGCTCGCCCTCAACCACTCGTTCATCGTCGACAACTTCGATTGCGGCGCCCCGATCGGCGGCACGCCTCCGACCGCGGGGCTGATCGTCAACGGGGTCATCGCCCAGCTCTTCCGCGGCACCGTCGGCACCACCTCCGGCGGCAGCTCGGTCACCGGGTACCTGAAGAACTACACCTACGACGACCGCCTCGCCGTGCAGCAGCCGCCCTACCTCTTCGACCTCGCCTCGGCCAGTTGGCGCGTCGTTCGCGAGACCGCCTGCGTCCAGGGCAGCGCCGACACCGCCGTCGCCTGCTAGCTCCCGCCTGCGGCGCGGATAGGGTCCCGATCCACTGATGGCGGCCGAAGCTGCAATCGCGTTCGTCGCCGGCGCCGTGATCGGCAGCCTGGTCACGGTGATCGCCCACCGGGCGCCCCGCGGCGAGAACTTCGTCACCGGCCGTTCGCGCTGTCCGCAGTGTGGACACAAGATCGCCGCCTACGACAACGTCCCGATCGTCTCCTGGCTCATGTTGCGCGGCCGCTGCCGCTCCTGTGGGCAGCCGATCTCGGCCCGCTACCCGCTCACCGAGGCGGGGCTGGGAGCACTCTGGGCGGGGACGGTGCTCGCGCTCGGCACCGACGACACCGGCGAGCTCGTCCTCGGCCTCGTCCTCTGCACGGTGCTGGTCGCGATCACGCTCACCGACCTCGACCTGCGGATCATCCCCAACACCTTCGTGCTCGCGGGGGCGATCGCCGGGGTTGCGATCGTGCTCGCCTTCGACCTGGGCGAGCTCGACCAGCGGGCGATCGCGGTCGCCGCGGCCGGTGGCGCCTTCTTCCTGATCGCGCTCGTCTACCCGCGCGGGATGGGGATGGGAGACGCGAAGCTGGTCGCGATGATGGCGATCTACCTGGGACGGTCGATCGCTCCGGCCGTGCTCGTGGGGCTGATCGCGGGCTCGGTCGTCGGCATCGCGATCATCGCCCGCGAGGGCTCCGGGGCGCGAAAATCGGCCGTCCCGTTCGGTCCCTTCCTCGCCCTCGGCGGCGTCGTCGGCCTCTGGTTCGGCGACGACATCGTCGACTGGTACCTCGACACCTTCACCGGCTAGATCCCCGCGCGCCCGCACGGCCGTTGCAGATGTCGTGCTCAGGCGTCGTCGGCGCTCAAGTTGAGCGCCGTTTACGCCGATTGAGGGTTCCGGAGGCCTTTAGGCCATCCGCTCTCCACCTGCGCAAGCCATGATCACCGTAAAGAAGAAGAAGAACCCGCTCACGCAGCCGATCGGACGCTCCCGCGGCGTCGTCGGCCTCGATGTCGAGGCCGGCAGCGTGGCCGCGACGGAGGTCAACGTCAACGGCGGCGTCAGCGTGCCGCGGTTCGGTGTCGGGCCGCTCGCCTCGGGCGCCGTCCGCGACGGCGAGGTGCACGAGCCCGCCGCTCTCGGCGAGGCGATGAAGGAGTTGTTCGCGAGTCAGAAGTTCCCCCGCGACGTCCGCATCGGGATCGCCAACCAGCGGGTCGCGGTGCGCACGATCCGCCTGCCGAAGATCGAGGACCGCGCGGAGCTCGAGACCGCCATCCGCTTCGCCGCCCAGGACCACATCCCGATGCCGCTCGACCGCGCGGTACTCGACTGGCAGGTGATCCCGACCGCTCCCGGTGACGAGAGCCAGGGGATCGAGGTCGTGGCGGTTGCCGCCCGCCGCGAGATGCTCGCCTCGCTGACCGAGGCCGTCGATCGCGCCGGCCTGCGCCTCGTCGGCATCGACCATTCCGCCTTCGCCCTGATCCGCGCGCTGCGCGCGACCGGCGCCGCGCCGCTGAACCCGGCCGATCCGATCGCCGACGAAGCCACCGCGGAAACGCCCGCGCCCGCCGTCAACGGCCGCCTCTACTGCCATCTCGGCGACATCACCAACCTCGCCGTCGCCCGCGAGTCCTACTGTGTCTTCAGCCGCGTACTCGGCTTCGGGATCGAGGGGATCGCCCAGTCGCTTGCCGCGAAGACCGGCCTCAACCTCGATCACGCTCGCCAGTGGCTCCTCCACGTCGGCCTCGAGGCCCCGGTCGAGGAGGTCGAGGGCGACCCGCAGACCGTCTCGATGACCCGTGACGCGCTCGCCTCCGGGTCAGCGACGCTGGTCGACGAGCTGCGCCGCTCGCTCGAGTACTACGCCGCGCTCGAGCATGCCGTGCAGGTCGATGAGGTGGTCGTCGCCGGCCCCGGCACGATGATCCCCGGTCTTGTCAGCCGGCTCGAGCGCGAGCTTCCGGTTCCGCTTCGCGCCGCCGTTCCCGAGGCGCTCAGCAACGCCGCCGGGACCGCCGCCGGGCGGCTCACCCTCTCCTACGGGCTTGGGCTGGAGGAGTAGCGGTGCGTCCCGTCAATCTGATCCCACCCGAGGACCGCCGCGGCGACCATGCACCGCTGCGCGCCGGGCCCACTTCCTATGCGATCGTCGCCGTGCTCGCGGTGGCGCTGATCGGTGCCGTCCTCGTGGTCCTGACCGGCAACCAGATCAGCGACAGCAAGACCCAGATCGCCGAGCTCGAGGTGCGCAAGGCACAGGCCGAGGTCTCCGCCGCCGGCCTCGCCCCCTACGAGCAGTTCGCGAGCCTCGAGCAGGCCCGCAGCGAGACCGTCAGCAGCCTCGCCCAGAGCCGTTTCGACTGGGAGCGGGTTCTGAACGAGCTCGCCCTCGTGGTCCCCAGGCGGGTGACGCTCGAGAACCTCACCGGAACCGCCGGCGTCGGTGTCTCGGTCAGCAGCGACACGGCCGCGGCCTCCACCGATGTTTCGATCACCGGTCCCTCGTTGCAGATCACCGGATGCGCGGAGGGCCAGAAGGGCACCGCCCGCCTGCTCGCCGCGCTCAAGGACATCGACGGGGTGACCCGCGTCGGCATGCAGAGCTCCGAGCTCGGCGACGAGACGGCCGCCGCCGCGGCGACCTCGAGCACCGACTCCGGGGGCGGTGACGCGCCGACGACCAGCTGCCAGACCAAGCCCTCAGTTGCCCACTTCCAGATCACGGTCGCCTTCGACGCGGTTCCGGTGCCTCCCACCGCGACGCCGCCGACGGCGACGGCGCCCGCGACCGCACCGGCGACGACGACCACGACGACCGAGACCACGGCGTCCGACCCCGCCGTCGCCGACGGCCAGGCCGAGCAGCAGGCCTCGGTCGATGCCGCCACCGATCAGGTTTCCCAGGCAAAGGACGAAGCCAGCACCGTGGGGGTGGGCGGCGGATGAAGTCCACCGACCGCGCAATTCTGATCGGCATCGCCGTGCTCGGCCTTGCCGCGGCCTTCTGGTTCCTGATCCTGTCGCCCAAGCGCCAGGAGGCAGCCAGCCTCGCCGACCAGGTGACCGAGCTCGAGGCCCAGGTGACCGAGGCCGAGCTGTCGGCGGCCACCGGACAGGAGGCGAAGAGCGACTTCTCCTCCAACTACAAGCAGATGATCACGCTCGGCAAGGCGGTGCCCGTGGACGCGGACACGCCCAGCCTGCTGACCCAGCTGCAGAGCCTTTCCGTGCGGTCGAACGTCGACTTCCGCTCGATCACGCTCACCGGCGGCTCGGCCGCCGCCGCCCCTGTCCCCCCAGCGGATCCGGCGGATCCCGCCGCCGCGTCCGAGGCGACCGCCGCCGTGCTTCCGATCGGAGCCACGGTCGGCACCGCCGGGCTCCCGGTGATGCCGTATGAGCTCGTGTTCGAGGGCGGGTTCTTCGACATCGCCGACTTCTTCGGGCGCATCGACGGCATGGTCGAGTCGAACGGTGACAAGACGACGGTCGACGGCAGGTTGCTGACCATCGACGGCTTCAACTTCTCGCCCGCGCCTGACGGGCTGCCCAACCTGACGGCGAACGTGACCACGACCAGCTTCCTGACTCCGATCGACCAGGGGATCACCGCGGGCGCCACGCCCACGGGCCCGGCGCCGGAGACGGCCGCTCCGGCAGCGACTCCCCCGGCTGATGCCGGCGCCGCTCCCGCGGTCTCGGCGGTGGTGGCAAATTGAGAGAGCTCAAGCCCCCCCAGGTAGTGACCGATGTCTACCGCGATCTTCGCGATCGCCATCTGCTGCTGCCGGCGATCGCCCTGATCGTCGGTCTGATCGCGGTCCCGGTGCTGCTGAAGAGCTCCGAGACGCCCGCGCCGGCGCCGCCCGCCCCGGTCGCCAGCACCGGCCACGAGTCGGCGCTGACGGCGGCCGTGCTCGCCGACGACACGGTCAGCGTCCGCAACTACCGCAAGCGGCTCGACGAGCTCAAGTCGAAGAACCCCTTCAAGCCTCAGTTCGTGGCCCCGCCGCCGAGCGACTCGAGCGACTCGGGCGCCCCGGCCACGCCCACCAGCGGTGCCACGGCGCCGGTTGACACCACCTCGGGGAACTCGAGCGGCGGCACCTACCCGACCGAGACCGGAACCGCATCCGACCCATCGGTGACCGTCGACGAGACCAACACCGACGAGACCCCGAGCAACGGGGGCGGCAACGGCGGCAACGGCAACGGAAACCAGCCCTCGAGCGACGACGTCGAGGTCGTCAACCACCTGGTCACGCGCCGCGTCGACCTGATGATCGGCCTCGCGGGCGACCCGAAGCTGCGCGAGAACGTGAAGCCGATGACGATCCTGCCCGATGCCACCACGCCTGTGGTCGCCTATCTCGGCACCGACGAGAAGGGCAAGCGGGCTGCGTTCGTGGTCGCCAAGGACGCGACCCTCGCCGGCGGCACCGCCGCCTGCGTCCCGGCGCCTGAGAACTGCCTCTACATCACCCTGCAGAAGGGCGAAACGGCGACGCTCGACTTCGGCCCGGACGGACAGACGTTCGATCTACGCCTGCTCGAGATACGGGATCACGAGCTAAAAGCCGAGTAATCAGGCAGGGACCTGATCTTGTGAACCAGAAGGGGAAGCCTTTGCCCGCATTGCGCCGCGCCCGCCTTGGAGGCGTGGCGTTGGTCTGCGCGGTCGTCCTGCTGCCCGCCGGGGCCGCCGAGGCGGCTAAGTGCACGCAGAAGGGCACCGGCGGCGTCGACGTGCTCAAGGGGACGAAGAAGAGGGACGTCCTCTGCGGCAAGGGCGGCGACGACGTTCTGATCGGCAAGGGCGGCAACGACGTGCTCAAGGGCGCCGCCGGCAACGACATCCTCACCGGCAAGGCGGGCAAGGACTCGCTCGCCGGCGGTCCCGGTGACGACACGCTGGCCGGCGGCAAGGACGATGACAAACTCAAGGGGCAGGCCGGCCTCGATATCGCCGCGTTTGCCGACTCGCCGACGCAGACGACCGTCGACCTCGGCGCCGGCACGGCGACCGGCGACGGCTCCGACGTCCTGATCGCGGTCGAGAACGTGATCGGCTCGCCCTTCAACGACGCCCTGACCGGAGACGCGGCGGCAAACGAGCTCAGCGCCGGCGACGGCGACGACAAGCTCTCCGGCGGCGGTGGCGACGACACGCTCAAGGGCCAGGGTGGGATCGACAGCACCAGTTACGCGGCGGTTTCCGGCCCGGTGACGGCCGACCTGCGGGCGGGCACGGTCAGCGGCGACGGAAGCGACGCGATCTCCGGGATCGAGAACCTCACCGGTTCGCCGGCCGCCGACACGATCACCGGCGACGACGCCGACAACATGCTCGACGGCGGCCCCGGACACGACACCGTCTCGTTCGCGGGAGCTCCGGCCGGCGTCGACGCCGATCTCGGCTTCAACGGCTCGACCGGCGACGGCACCGACACCCTGATCGGGTTCGAGGACCTGACGGGCTCGGCCCACGCCGACAAGCTCGCCGGTGACGCCGCCGCCAACGTCCTCATCGGCGGCGATGGCAACGACACCCTGCTCGGCGGCGCCGGCAACGACCAGCTCAAGGGCGAGGGCGGGGCCGACACGGCCGGCTACGCGGGCGCCACGGCATCGATCACCGCCGACCTGCGGGCGGGAACGATCAGCGGCCAGGGCATCGACACGCTGGCGGGGGTCGAGAACGTGACCGGCTCCCCCCAGGGCGACACGCTCGCCGGCGACGGCGGCAACAACGTCCTCGACGGCGCCGGCGGCGCCGACACCGTCAGCTTCGCCGCCTCGCCGGCCCTGATCGACTCCAGCCTTGCGACCGGGGTGACGACCGGGGATGGCAGCGACACCGTGCTCCGGGTCGAAAACGCGATCGGCTCCACGCACAACGATTCGATTGCGGGCAGCGCCGGCGGCAACGCGATCGCCGGCGGGCTCGGAAACGACACGCTGGCGTCCGGCGACGGCAACGACCAGATCTCGGGCGAGGACGGCAACGACCGCCTCTTCGGCGAGCTCGACGACGACGACATCTCCGGCGGCCCGGGCGACGACCTGCTCGACGGCGGCACGGGCGTCAACGACTGTGACGGCGGCACCGGGATCAACACCTACGCCGGCAACTGCGACGGCACGGCGCCGGTGCTGACCGCGTTCGCGATCTCGCCGGCCTCCGTCGACACCTCGGGTTCCCAGCAGACGGTCAACTTCACGCTCAGCGCCACCGACAACTCCGCCGGCGTCGATTCGGCCACGTCGAAGGTGATCGTCCACGCCCCGGCGGGCATGCCCACCTTCGAGGATCAGCCCCAGCTCGTCTCCGGTGACGAGCTCAACGGCGACTACACGGCGGCGATCACGCTGCCGCGCTACTCGGCCCAGGGGACCTGGACGGTCGAGGTTCAGCTCGCAGACCAGTCCGCCAACCAGGTTCTGCTGACGACGGCGCAGCTGGCGGCCGCCGGGCGCCCGAGCACCTTCCAGCAAAGCGGCGCCGGCGACACGACCGGCCCCGCGCTGAACAGCTTCACCAGGTCGCCCGCCTCGATCGACACCTCGGGCGCCAACCGCACCGTCGACTTCGACCTCGATGCGACCGACGACCTGGCCGGCGTCGACACGGCGAACTCGAAGGTGATCGTCCACGGCCCCAGCGGCCAGCCGACCTTCCAGACCTCGCTGCAGTCCGTCGGCGGCAGCTCCTACCACGCCACGGTGACCATCCCCCAGTACTCGGCGCCCGGCGTCTGGACGATCGAGCTGCTGCTGCTCGACAACGCCTCCAACCAGACGATCAAGACGACGGCGGACCTCGCCGCAGTCCCGTACCCGAGCACCTTCACCCAGACCGGCGCCGGTGACACGATCGCTCCCACCCTGACCCTGTTCGACCGAACTCCGGCGCAGATCAACACCGCCGAGGTCGATCAGGTCGTCGACTTCACGCTGAGCGCGACCGACGACCTCGCGGGCATCGATCCGGCGGCCTCCAAGGTGGTCGCCATCGACCCGGTCAGCCAACCCGGCGGCGAGGGCGCGCTCACGCTTGTCGGCGGTACGCCTCAGAACGGCGACTACACCGCGGCGATCACGGTCCCCCAGGGTTCCGCGACCGGGACCTGGAAGATTCAGGTCGAGCTCGTCGACAAGGTCGGCAACGTCGAGGTCGTGACCAGTGTCGAGCTTGCCGCCGCCGGGTTCCCGGCTACGTTCGAGAACCTCGCCCCGGGCGGCGCCTGAGCCTCGCCCGCATGGTCGGCCACCGCACGGGCCTCTAGATTAGGCGGCCTGATGGCCGCCTTTCGCTTCACCACCGCGGGCGAGTCGCACGGGCCCGGCCTCGTCGCGATCGTCGAGGGCCTGCCCGCGGGACTGGAGCTCGACCGCGAGCTGATCGACCGCGACATGGCCCGTCGCCAGCTCGGCCACGGCCGCGGCGGGCGGATGAAGATCGAGAGCGACTCGGTCGAGGTCCGCTCCGGCGTCCGCCACGGGCGCACCCTCGGCAGCCCGGTGGCGCTGCTGGTCGCCAACCGCGATTACGCCAACTGGGAGCAGCGGATGAACCCGTGGCCGGTCGAGGACGAGGTCGAAGAATCGCACCTGCCCCGTCCTGGGCACGCGGACCTCGTCGGCGCCCAGAAGTACGGCCACCGCGACGTTCGCAACGTGCTCGAGCGCGCCTCGGCGCGGGAGACCGCGGCGCGGGTCGCCGCGGGAGCGCTGGCGAAGGAGTTCCTGCGGGCGCTGGGCGTCAGCGTCTACAGCCACGTCCTGCGGATCGCCTCGGTCGCAGCCCCGGAGGGCAACGTGCTGACCCCGGCGGACTTCGACGGCGTCGACGAATCGCCGGTCCGCTGCCTCGACCCCGAGGCCGAGCGGCGGATGGTCGCCGAGATCGACCGGCTGCGGAAGGAGAACGAGAGCCTCGGCGGGATCTTCGAGGTGCGCGCATTCGGGCTGCTTCCGGGCCTCGGTTCGCACGTTGCCTGGGATCAGCGCCTCGACGGCCGCCTGGCGCATGCGGTGGTCTCGATCCAGGCGGTCAAGGGCGTCTCCGTCGGCGAAGCGTGGGAGGTTGCCGAGACACCCGGCTCGGAGTCCCACGACGAGATCCTCTGGTCCGAGGAGCGCGGCTACCATCGCGAGACCAACCGCGCCGGAGGCGTGGAGGGCGGGATGTCGAATGGCGAGCCGCTGATCGTTCGCGGCGCGCTGAAGCCGATCTCGACCCTGACCAAGCCGCTGCGCTCGGTCAACACCGAGACCAAGGAGCCGGCCCAGGCGATGCGCGAACGCACCGACTCGACCGTGGTCCCGGCGGCCGGCGTCGTCGCCGAGGCGATGGTCGCCCTGGTGCTCGCCCGCTGCTACCGCGAGAAGTTCGGCGGCGACCACATCGATGACGTTCTCGCCGCCGCGCAGGCGTACCGGGAGCGGATCGATTGGCGCCGCTAGACGAACAGAGCCAGCCCGCGCTCGTCTTTATCGGCTACATGGGCGCCGGCAAGTCGCGCGCCCTGCGTGCGGCGCGCGCTGCCGGACTCGAGGTCGCCGATTCCGACGCCCTGCTCGAGGCCGAGCTGGGGATGTCGGTCGCCGACTTCTTCGCCGCCGAGGGCGAGGCGGAGTTTCGCCGCCGCGAGGAGGCGCTGGTCAGCGAGCTGCTCGATCGGATGGAGGGCGGGGCGATCGCTCTCGGCGGCGGCAGCGTGCTCTCCGAGCGCGTCCGCGCCGCCCTCGACGGCCACCTCGTGGTCTGGCTCGAGACCGACGCGGAGACCGCCTGGGAGCGGGTCGAGGGCCGCAGGCCGCTGGCCGTCGATCGCGAACGGTTCGACGCCATGCTCGCCGAGCGAGCGCCGATCTACGAATCGCTCGCGGGCGCGATCGTGCCCGGCCGCGCGGATGCCTCCGCCCGGGCGCTCGAGACGCTGCTGGCGATGCGCGAGCTCCCGGCGGGGACGCGGATGGCCTGGGCGCAGAGCGCCTCGGGCGAGTACCCGGTCTTCGTCGGACGGGGCCTGCTCGGATCGGGCTACTGGCCGCTCGAGGGACGGCGGTTCATGATCACCGACTCCGTCGTCGGTGACCTCTACGGAGAGGCGATCGAGCCCGTTGCGGGCGCGATCGAGGTTGCGCCCGGGGAACAGAGCAAGAGCATCGCCGAGACCGAGCGCGTCCTGCGTGAGCTGGCGGCGATGGGCGCGACCCGCTCCGATCACGTCGCCGCGCTCGGCGGCGGTGTGGTCGGCGACCTCGCCGGCTTCTGCGCCGCGGTCTATCAGCGCGGCGTGCCGGTCGTCCAGGTGCCGACCACGCTCGTCGCCCAGGCCGACTCCGCCTACGGGGGCAAGACCGGGGTCGACCTGCCCGAGGCAAAGAACTACGTCGGTGCCTACCACCTGCCCGCGGCCGTGCTCACCGACACGCAGACCCTGCGGACGCTGCCCGCCGGCGAGCTCGCGGCCGGCTTCGTCGAGGTCCTGAAGACGGGCCTGATCGCCGGCGGCGAGCTCTGGGAGCGGGTGCGGGCGCTTGATCAGCTCGACCCGGCGAGCCTCGACGAGGTCGTCTTCGCCTGCGCGCGGACGAAGCTCGCCGTGGTCGCCGCCGACGAGCGCGACGCGGGCCGCCGCGCGGCGCTCAACCTCGGCCACACCGTCGGCCACGCGATCGAGGCCGCCTCGGGCTACTCGCGCTACCGCCACGGCGAGGCGGTCGGCCTCGGCCTGCTGGCGGCTCTCGATCTCTCCGGCGCCGATCGGCTGCGCGACGAGATCGAGGCGATCCTCGCCCGCCACGGGCTCCCGACTCGGGTCGAGCCGCCGATCTCCGTCGATGAGCTGCTGGCGGCGATCGACCGCGACAAGAAGCGCACGGCGGAGGGGCTCGGGTTCGTGCTCTGCACGCGGCCGGGCGAGGTCGTCACGGGGCAGCGGGTCGACGCGGATAGGGTCCGTGCCGCCGTGGAGAGGCTGACCGAGAGCGAATGACGCTCGGCGCGCACAACCGCGTCGAGGTTTTGCACGGGGTCAACCTCGACGCGCTCGGGCGCCGCGATCCCGAGCACTACGGGACCATGACCCTCCCCGAGCTGCAGACGAAGATCAAGCGCTTCGGCCAGGAGCTCGACCTCGAGGTCGCCTTCTTTCAGACCAACAACGAGGGTGAGTACGTGGAGCGCCTCCATCGCCTGCCCGAGGTCGCCGACGCCGCCGTGCTCAACCCCGGCGCCTGGACCCACTACAGCTACGCGATTCGCGACGCGCTCGAGATCGCCGGGCTGCCGGCGGTCGAGGTCCATCTGTCCGACGTCGCGAAGCGCGAGCCGTGGCGGCGGCTCTCGGTGCTCGACGGCCTCGTGCTCGGCGCCGTCGCCGGCAAGGGTGCCGATGGCTACCGCGACGCGCTCGAGTTGCTGCGCAAGGAGCTGGGAACCTGATGGGCGATCGAGCCGACCGGCTCGTCGACCTGGTTGCCGAGCAGGGCCTCGACCAGCTGATCGTCGGCGACCTCGTGCGGCCGGGCGACTCGTCCGGCGACGCGACCGCGAACACGCGCTGGCTCACCGGCTTCACCGGCAGCAGCGCGCTGACCGTGATCGGGCCGCAGACGAGGCTGATGATCACCGACTTCCGCTACACCGAGCGCGCACAACAGGAGGTGGGCGACCGGTTCGAGCTGGTGATCGCCGGCAGCCGCCTGATCCCCGAGCTCGGCTCGCGCCTCTCGGGCCGGGTCGGCTTCGACGACGCCGCGACCAGCGTTGCGAACCTCGGCAAGCTCGAGCAGGAGCTGGGGGAGGGGGTCGAGCTGACCGCTGCCGGGGGCCTGGTCGAGCGCCTTCGGCGGCGCAAGGACGAGGCTGAGCTGGCGGCGATCGCCGAGGCCGCGCGGATCACCGATGACGCCTACGAGACGGTGCTCGCCCAGGGTCTCGCCGGGCGCAGCGAGCGCCAGGTGGCCGCCGCCGCGCATGCGCGCATCCGCGAGCTCGGCGCCGAGCCCTCGTTTCCGGCGATCGTCGCCGCGGGTGAGAACGGCGCCCTCCCGCACGCGGAGCCTTCCGAGCGCCAGATCCGCGACGGCGAGCTCGTCGTCTGGGACATGGGCGCGCGCGTCGACGGCTACTGCTCGGACTGCACGCGCACCTTCGCCGTCGGCGAGATCGGCGACGCCGCGCGCGAGGCGTACGAGCTCGTCCGGGCGGCGCAGGCGGCGGGGCTCGAGGCGATCCGCTCCGGAGTCGCCGGCGTCGAAGCCGACGAGGCCGCCCGTGGGGTGATTCGCGACGGCGGCCACGAGGATCACTTCGGCCACGGCCTTGGCCACGGCGTCGGGCTCGAGGTCCACGAGGCGCCGCGCCTCGGCAAGCACTCCGAGGACGTGCTCGAGGAGGCGGATGTGGTCACGGTCGAGCCGGGCGTCTACATTCCCGGCGAGTTCGGGATCCGGATCGAGGACCTGGTCGTGGTAACCGCGGAAGGGCATCGCAACCTGAGCACTGTGAGCAAAGAGCTTCGTACGGTCAACTGAAGGAGAGATCGATGGCGTTGAAGGTCGAGTCGGACAGCATCACCCACGGCGAGCGCGTACCCGCCGAGCACTCTTTCGGCGTTCCCGACGGCAGCGGCAAGGCGGCGGCCGAGGGCGGCAACCGGAGCCCGCACCTGCGTTGGTCCGGCCATCCGGAGGGCACCGAGTCGTTCGCGGTGATCGTCTACGACCCGGACGTACCGGCTGATTTCACCGACGCCAACCAGGAGGGCAAGACGCTCCCGGAGGATGCGCCGCGGGCCGATTTCGCGCACTGGCTGCTGGTCGACATCGCGCCCGACGTCACCGAGCTGCCCGAAGGCGCCGGCTCCGAGGGGATCGTCCCCGGCGGCAAGCCGGTCGGCGCAACCGAGCACGGGGTGACGGGCTCGAGCTCCTACACCGATGCGTTCGAGGGCGACCCGGACATGGGCGGCACCTACGGCGGCTACGACGGTCCCTTCCCGCCCTTCAACGACGAGCGCCTGCACCACTACCACTACGCCGTCTACGCGCTCGACGTCCCCAGCCTCGGACTCGAGGGTGAGTTCAAGCTCGACGACGTCCGCGCGGCGCTCGAAGGGCACGTGCTCGACGAGGGCGAGCTGGTCGCCACCTACACGCTCAACGAGGAGCTGCTCTAGCCGCGCGGCCCTGCCGCGCTAACGGGAGAGATCGACGCCGGGCTCAATCGAGGCGGCGAACGCGACCAGCAGCTCGATCGTCGCCTCGACGTCGGCGAGGTCGACGAGCTCCACCGGCGAGTGCATGTAGCGCAGCGGGATCGAGACCAGGCCGGTCGGGATCCCCGCGCGCGAGACCTGGTAGGCGTCCGCGTCGGTGGCCGTCCAGCGTCCCGAGGCCTCGATCGTGTGCTCGATGCCCTCACGCTCGGCGGTGTCCGCGAGCAGCTCGAACACCTTCGGCGAGAGGGTCGAGCCGCGCCCGATCGCCGGCCCCGAGCCGAGCGCGTGGCTGCCCGACCGCTTCTCCTCGACGCCGGGCGCGTCGGTTGCGTGGGTAACGTCGACGACGACGGCGATCTCGGGCTGCAGCAGGTAGGCGGAGGTGCGGGCGCCGTTGACGCCGATCTCCTCCTGGACGGCGGCGACTCCGGCGACGCTGGCCGCGTGGCCGCCGCGCTCGTGGCAGCGGCGAGCGACCTCGAGCGCCACGTAGGAGCCGAGCCGGTTGTCCATCGAGCGCGAGACCAGCCGCCCGCCGGCCAGCGCCACGGGTTCGGCGTCGATGACCACCGGATCGCCAATCCGCAGCATTGCCAGGGCCTGGTCGCGATCGGCGGCGCCGACGTCGATGTGAAGGCCGTCGAGCTCGACCGCCTTCTTCTTCTGTTCGTCCTTGAGCAGGTGCACCGGCTTGCGCCCGACGACCCCGGGGACCGCGCCCTCGCGGGTCTGGACCTCGACCCGCTGACCGACCAGGATCTGGGCGTCCCAGCCGCCGATCGGCGTGAACCAGGCAAAGCCCTGCTCGTCGACGTGGGTGATCGCCAGCCCGATCTCGTCGATGTGACCGACGATCGCGACCAGCGGCTGGTCGTTCTCGCCCGCGACCCGGGCGATCGAGGAACCGATCCTGTCGACCTCGAGCTCGGCGAACGATGCCGCCTGGCGCCAGACCGCCGCCGCCGGGCCCTCGTAGCCCGAGGGCGACGGTGCGCGCAAAAGCTTCCCCAGCAGCTCCGGAACCTCACCCATCGGCCACACACTAGCTATGGGCCACTCTGGCCCGATTTTCCAGGCGGCTGATGCGTTATCTGTGGTAGCGCGGGTATTTGAAGCCCGTTGGAGGAATTGGTGCGTGATGGGATCGAGTGGAGAGGACTCGTTCTTCGACGCGGCCGAGCGCGTTGCGCAGATCGGCAGCTGGGAGTGGGCCCCGGATACGGGCGAGCTTCGCCTGTCCGACAACGTCTTCCGGCTGTTCGGGCTCGAGCCGGGCGCGGCCCCGCCGACGATGGAGCGCGCGCTCGCGGCCGCGCATCCCGACGACCTCGACCGCTACCGTCGCGAGGTCGAGCGGATCATGGAGGGCGACGATCGGCGACCGTTCGATTACCGGATCATCCGCACCGACGGCGAGGTTCGCCGCATGCGCTTGACCGTTGCCGAGGTCGAAGGGAAGACAGGGCCGCGGCGGGTCCTGGGGGCGGTTCAGGACGTGACCGAGATTCGCGCCGTGGAGCGCATGATCGCGGCCCATATCGCGGTCTCCGATGCGCTCTCCGAATGGGAGTCCTTCGACCTCGGGGCCGAGCTCCTGCTGAGCAAGCTGGGGACGGCGATCGAGTTCGAGATCGGCGCCCTCTGGGCGCCGCGGAAACCCATGAGCGAGACATACCTGCGCGAAGATTGGCGCGACCTCGGTTCGGAGGACGAGGTGAACGGCGGACGGCGCCACCTGATCTCTGCGGCGAAGATTCGCGGAGCTGTCGCGGTGCCGGCCGTTCACGGTGACGACGTTCTCGCCGTGCTCGGCTTCGGTGCGCGGCGGGAGATCGAGCTCGCCGATCGCATGCCCTCGCTGCTCGGTATCGGCTACGAGATCGGCGAGTTCCTCGTCCGCCGCCGCGGAGAGCTCGGAGCGCC
This sequence comes from Solirubrobacterales bacterium, assembly GCA_036561205.1. Taxonomy (GTDB): domain Bacteria; phylum Actinomycetota; class Thermoleophilia; order Solirubrobacterales; family 70-9; genus WHSW01. The sequence continues at coordinate 6,680 of DATBPT010000031.1, read as the reverse complement.
GCCGCTGACCCCGCGCGAGCTCGAGGTGCTCGAGCACGGGGCGCAGGGCCATTCGCGCCCGGAGATCGCCGCTTCGCTGAACATCAGCCCGGCGACCGTGAAGACGCACTTCGAGCACATCTACGCGAAGCTCGGCGTCTCCGACCGTGCCGCTGCCGTGGCCAGGGCCGTGCGCGACGGGCTGATCGACTAGGCGCCGCTTCTCGTCTGCTCGGCGGCTTGCATACTTGCCCCATGTCGGCGCAGGACGTGGAGCTGGTGAGGCGCTGGTTCAGCGGCTTCCAGCGGGGAGATCTCTCCCCGGAGATCTGCGACCCGGAGGTCGTGATCCGTAACTGGGATGGGTCGCCGGTCCGCGGTCCGTATCACGGCCATCAGGGGCTGGAGCAGTGGTGGGCGGACTTCGCGGAGGTGATCGAGGATGTCCACATGGAGCTCAAGGAGGTGATCGACCTCGACGACGGCCGGGTCGTCACCAGCCAGCACCTGGTGGGGCGGTTTCGCCTCACGGGAATCGAAGTCGATGGCCCATTCGGCTCGATCATCACCGTGCGCGATGGCAAGATCTTGTCGGCGACGGGCTACGCGACCCCCGGCCGCGCAAAAAAGGCGGCGGGACTGTCCCGGCCCGGGTCTGGGCGCTGACGCCCGGCGCTACCCTCAGCGCCCGTGATCTCCACCAACCAGTTCAAGAACGGCAGCCACATCGAGGTCGACGGGACGATCTGGCGGATCATCGACTTCCAGCACGTGAAGCCCGGCAAGGGCGGGGCGTTCGTGCGCACGAAGCTGCGCCGGGTCGAGGACGGCAACATCGTCGACAAGACCTTCCGCGCCGGGGAGAAGTTCCGCCCGGTGCGCACCGAGACCAAGCGCATGCAGTACCTCTACGACTCCGGCGACGCCGCCGTGTTCATGGACACCGACTCATACGAGCAGCTCGAGATCCCGCGCGAGGGGATCGCCGACGAGCTCCGCTGGGTGCTGCCGAACGACAACGTCGAGCTGCTGCTCGTCGACGAGCGCCCCGCCGGCGTTCAGGTCGCGAGCGCCGTCGATCTGACCGTCGCCAAGACGGACCCCGGACTCAAGGGCGACACCGCCTCCGGGGGCGGCACGAAGCCGGCGACGCTCGAGTCGGGCGTGGTCGTCCAGGTGCCGCTGTTCGTCAACGAGGGCGACCGCGTCCGCGTCGACACCCGCAGCGGCGAGTACGTCTCCCGCGCCTAGACGGCGCAGCTCATCTCGATCTCCCTGGCGCGACTCCCGTCACGGGCGGGCCTCCAGCACGAGGTTGAACGGCGTCTCGGTGGCGCGGCGGAAACGGGTGAAGCCGGCCTCCTCGGCCACCGCGCGCAGGCGCGCCTCGCCGGCCTGGGCACCGAGCCCGAGCCCTACCTCCTGGTCGAGCGAGGACGGGGTGCAGATCAGCGTCGAGGCCGCGTAGAAGATTCGCCCCACGGGGTTCATGTTCTCGGCCAGCGTGTCGGCCGCGAACGGCTCGACCAGCATCACGCTTCCGTCCTCGGCGAGCGTCTCACGCACGTGCGCCATCGCCCCGACCGGGTCGCCCATGTCGTGCAGGCAGTCGAAGAAGCAGACCAGGTCGTATCCGTCGCCCGGGTAGTCCTTCGCGCTCGCGGTCTCGAACACGGTGTTCTCGGTCACGCCCTCGGCCGACGCCAGCTCTTGCGCGCGCTCGATCGAGCCCTGGTGGTAGTCGAAGCCGTGGAACTCCGACTCGGGATACGCCTGCGCCATGAGCACGGTCGAAACCCCGTGGCCACAGCCGATGTCCGCGACCTTGCCTCCGGATTTCAGCTTGCCCTCGGCGTCCTCGAGCGCCGGCAGCCACTCGGCCACCAGGTGGGCGCGGTACCCGGGGCGGAAGAACTGCTCGGTGCCGAGGAAGAGCTCGGGATCGTGCTCATGCCAGCCGAAGCCGTCACCGCTGCGAAAGCGCTCGGCGATCTTGGCCCGGTCCTTGAACGCGGAGCTGATCACCGAGTACCCGCCGAGCACGTAGACCGGGCTGTCCTCGTCCGCGAATGCCATCGCCTGCTCGGGCGGCAGGGTGAAAGTCTCCGCATCCGGGTCGTACTCGAGATAGCCGCTGGCGGCCTGCGCCGAGGCCCACTCGCGCACGTAGCGCTCGGTGACGCCGCTGCGCTCGGCGATCTCGGCGCTGCTCAGCGGACCGGCGCCGGCAAGCGCCTTCCAGAGGCCGAGCTCGCCGCCGATCATGACCAGGACGCCGTTCATCGCGGCGCCCATGTCGGTCACCGCCTGGCCCATGAACTGCTCCAGCTTGGCCTCGTCGACGGCCGCGGTTGCGTTCTCCATCTCTCCTCCTTCTCAGGCAGCGCCCCAACCCTGGCGACCCCCGATGGGCGCCGAGCGCGTATCGATCACTGCCGCGACCGTCTCATCGCGACCGCCACCTGTCAACCCCGCCGTGCGTGAGGTTCATCACCCTGCCCGCGTAGGCTCCCTGCTCCATGCGCAGGTCCGACCAACGCCGCGACGCCGTCTTCGCGCTCTATCAGCGCGACGTCACCGGGCGCTCGCTCGAGGAGCAGCTGGCGGCGGCGAAACCGTTCACCCGCGAGCTCGCCGAGGGAACGGATGCCGAGCTGGACTCGCTCGACGCCGAGATCGGGCGGCTCTCGCGCGGCTGGGACCTGGACCGGATCGCGGCGCTGGAGCGCTCGATCATGCGTGTTGCTCTGCACGAGATGCGCCAGGGCCTCCCGGTCGAGGTGGCGATCGACGAAGCCGTGAACATGGCGAAGGAGTACTGCGGCACCGAGGCGCCCGGATTCGTCAACGGGATCCTTGGCTCCGCCGCCCGCGAGCTCGAGGAGGCGGCGTCGTGAGCGGCGACCCGGCGAGCCGGGTGCGCGAGCTGGCGGCGAAGCTCGGCGAGCTCGCCGAGCGCCTGCGAGATCCGGAGGTCGGCGACCAGCAGGCCGCGGAGCTCGCCCGCGAGGCGGCCGAGCTGGTGAGCCAGGCCGGCAACGAGATCGACCGGGCGCTGAGCGGGTCCGATTCCGACGGGGACTGAGCGGCGTGGGGGAGTACCCGGACGACCTGCGGGCGCTGGTCGAGGACTATCTGAGCGGACTCGGCTTCTCCGAGCTCGGCGCGACCACAGGGCTCGACGAGGCGATGCGCTACTCGCTGCTCGCCGGCGGCAAGCGGATCCGGCCGGTGCTCTGCCTGGCCGCCGCGCGCTCGGCAGGAACCGACCCGGCCGAGGTCCTGCCGGCCGCGGCCGCGATCGAGCTCATCCACACCTACTCGCTGATCCACGACGACCTGCCGGCGATGGACGACGATGCCCTGCGGCGCGGGCGGCCGACCTCCCATGTCGCCTACGGCGAGGACGTCGCGATCCTCGCCGGCGACGGCCTCTTTGCCGAGGCGATCCGGCTCTTCTGCGAGCGCCAGCCGGGCGATCCTGCCCGGGTGCTGGCGGCGCTCGGCGAGCTTGCCCGGGCGACGGGGGTCGCCGGGATGGTCGGCGGCCAGTACGTCGACGTGGCGGCGGATCAGGACCTCGACGCCGACGGCCTGCGGGAGTTGCACGGGCTCAAGACCGGGCGGCTGATCGCCGCCAGCGTCGCCGTGCCGTTGCTGCTCGCCGGGCTCTCGGACGAGCAGATGGATCCCTACCGGCGCTTCGCCGCGGAGCTCGGGGTCCTCTTCCAGATCGTCGACGACATCCTCGACGTCACCGGCTCCGATGAGCAGCTGGGCAAGCCCCAGGGCTCGGACGAGCGCCACGGCAAGCTCACCTACGTGAGCCTGTTCGGGCTCGATCGCGCCCGCGAGCTGGCCGCCGACTCACACGCCGGCGCCCGGGCCGTGCTCGCGGAGGTCGAGGGCGAGACGGCCGACCTCGAGCTGGTCACCGACTTCATCCGCACGCGACAGGCATGAGCCTCCGTCCTGCGACAATCCCGGGTCCGACTCGATGAGCTCGCCGGCCGACAAACCAGACGAGGCGCCCGCGCGCCTGCTCGACTCGATCGACGGTCCCGATGACCTCGCCGGGCTCTCCGACGACGACCTGACCCAGGTCGCGCAGGAGATTCGCGAGCTGATCATCGACACGATCGGTGAGATCGGTGGCCATTTCGGCGCCAACCTCGGCACCTGCGAGCTGACCACGGTCCTGCACGCGCTGCTCGACTCGCCGCGCGACAAGATCCTCTGGGACGTCGGCCATCAGGCCTACCCGCACAAGGTGCTCACCGGCCGCGCCGAGAGGCTGGGGACGATCCGCCAATACGACGGACTGGCGCCGTTCTGCTCGGTGTTCGAGTCCGAGCACGACATCATGGGTGCCGGCCACGCATCGACCTCGATCGGCTACGCGGTCGGACTCAAGGAGGCGATGCGCCACGGGATCGGCGAGGACGGCAGGGTGGTCGCCGTGATCGGCGACGGTGCGCTGACCGGGGGCGTCGCGTTCGAGGCTCTGCACAACGCCGGCGGCCTGCAGACGCCGATCGTGATCGTGCTCAACGACAACGGCATGTCGATCTCGCCCAACGTCGGCGCGATCGCGCGCTCGTTCCAGCGCCTACGCGCGAACCCGCGCCTCTATCACGCCCGCGAGGAGGTCGAGACCCGGCTGACGAAGCTGCCGCTCGGCCTCGGCGACACGATCGGGCGCCTCGGTCCGGAGATCAAGGCGGCGATCAAGGCCTACGCCGCGCCGGGCCTCTTCTTCGAGGAGCTCGATCTCGCCTACATGGGGCCGATCGACGGTCACGATGTGAGTGCCCTGCGCACCAACCTGCAGGCGGCGTTCGAGGCCGACCGGCCGGTGGTCGTGCATATCCACACGGTCAAGGGCAAGGGCTTCGAGCCGGCCGAGGAGGGCGGGCTCGAGGGGATGGAGAAGTGGCACGCCGCAAAGCCCGGTTCGATCGTCGAGGGCAAGGCGGCGCCGCCTTCGGCGGCTAAACCGGCGCCGAAGAAGGTCGCCGCCAAGCCGCCCCTGTCCCGTGGCGAGATGTCGGAGGGCGCCCGGCCTGAGGAGGCCGAGAAGCCGCCGCCCGCATATACCTCGGTGTTCGGCGACGCACTCGCGCTCGAGGCCAAGCGCGACAAGCGGGTGATCGGGATTACCGCGGCGATGGCCGGGGGAACGGGCTTGACGACGCTGCAGCAGGAGTGTGCGGAGCAGTACTACGACGTCGGCATCGCCGAGCAGGACGCCGTCCTGTTCGCCTCCGGACTGGCGATCCAGGGCGCGAAGCCCGTCTGCGCGATCTACTCGACCTTCCTCCAGCGCGCCTATGACCAGATCGTCCACGACGTCTGCCTGCAGAAGCTCAACGTCGTCTTCGCCATGGACCGCGCCGGCCTCGTCGGCGACGACGGCCCCACCCATCACGGCGCCTTCGACGTCTCCTACTTCCGCGCCCTGCCGAACGTGGTCGTGATGGCTCCGCGCGACGAGGCGATGCTCTGTCACATGCTGCGCACGGCGCTCGCCTACGACGATGGCCCGATCGCCTTCCGTTACCCGCGTGGGACCGCCGAGGGCGTGCCGCTTCCCGACCACGCTCGCGAGATCCCGATCGGCAGCGGCGAGGTGCTGAAGGAGGGGGAGAGGGTGGCCCTGGTCGGCTACGGCTACGGGGTGCGGGTGGCGCTCGACGCGGCCGCGCTGCTTGAGGAACACGAGCTCACCGTCACCGTCGCCGATGCGCGCTTCGCCAAGCCTCTCGACGAGGCGCTGCTGGGACGCCTCGCCGCCGAGCACGAGCTCGTCGTCACGATCGAGGAGAACGTGCTCGCCGGCGGCTTCGGCTCCGGGGCGCTGGATCACCTCGAGGACGCCTTCGCCGGCGCCGAACGGGCGCGGGTGATGCGCGTCGGGCTGCCGGACCGCTACGTCACCCACGGCAAGCCGGCGCTGCTGCGCGAGGAGGTCGGGCTCACCGGAGCCGCGGTCGCCGAGCGGGTCACCGCCGCGCTCGGCTCCCTGCACCCGGTTCGCCGCTAGCGCGATTCGCCACTTGCGACGAGTGTGACTGCAGTCACACTCGAATCGCACGTATGTTCGTACTCTGGATGCACGATGAGCACCAGAGCCATTCCAGTTTCAATCCATGGGGCGCTCGAGATCGTCGCCGCTCCGGCGATCATGGCGACCCCGTTCGTGCTCGGCTTCGGCGCCGCGGCGACGGTGATAAGTGTCGTGCTCGGCGCCGTCCTGATGGGACTGGCGCTGCAGCTCGAGGGACCGCGGCGCAGCGTGCCGCTCTCCGCGCACGCCGGCTTCGACTACGTGCTCGCGGCCACGGCGCTCCTCGGCGGACTCGCAATCGGCCTTGCCACCGGCGAGTGGCAGGCAGGAATCTTTTTGGTCGGCATTGGCCTTGCAATGGTCGCCTTGACCGCTTCAACGCGGTTCACGGCGCCCCGCGGGGCCTGAGTACCGCCGACCTCCCTCACACAGACAAAAAACACATATCTCTCCTCCCTGTACCCGAGACGCCCCTCAACGTGAGGGGCGTTTCGCTTTCCGGCTTGGTGAGCCGGTGGTGTGCGAGGATCCCGGCCACTAGACCGGAGCTTCGAATGGTGTGGAACTCAAGATTCCGCGTTGCGACGCTGGTTTCCGTGCTTCTGGCAGCCCTCGCCATGGCAGTCGCGGCCTG